>JBHWPN010000145.1:0-6778 GCA_043424895.1 Rothia sp. (in: high G+C Gram-positive bacteria)
GTCTTAAAAGTGCAACACAACTCCCCTCTCGCGGTTAAGAATGTGCTCGCTAGAAATACCAGAGGGCAAGCGGGCTGGTGAGCCTTCTGGCTGTTGAAACCCTAAGCCGCTACATGCCTACCCTGCGCCTTGCGAGCGCCAAGCTTCTCACGCAACTTGTAAAACTTTGCAAGCGCAGCTGTCTCGTAGCCAAAGACGGTCATCACGATAAGGTGCACCCGCGCCTGCGTCAGAGTGTACACAAACCAAGGCAACGCCGGTTCGTACTCATGAATAGCGATAATGACGCGGCTTTCATCCAGCACACGACGGAAGACCAAGCGAGCGCGTCCACCCTCTTGCACCCGAGCCAGGCGTCCGCCACTAATCATGTAGGTAACCGCGTCCTCACGTGAACGCTCAGGTGAGTAGTCGAGGGTGAGAATCGGGTCTTTGAGAATCGGCAGGCGAATCTCAGCGTGGTTGTCGTTGACGCTGGTACCCACGATTTTCAGGCTAGATCGTGAGAGCCAATCCAGATAATAGGAAGCGGTGTCCCGAACTGACCAGTGCTCGGGAATGGTGACGCGCTGAATCGACTTCACATCGTTCTTAGGGTTCTCAACGTCCTTCTTTAAAGGAATTGAGAAGCTGGGCAGCGTGTAGCCCAGTGAGTCCTGATTTTCGGTAGCCAGTCGCACGCTTTCCTTAAAAGGCGTGGGCGCATTAGTAATTCCCTCTACGGTATGTTCGGGGGTAATCACCATGTCGTGCACCAGGCTATCGAGCAGCGGACCGACCATTTCGATCGGCTTACCACTAATAAGGGCAACCCACGCTTTAGAGATCCAGACAGGAATAATCGGTAGGTCCACCATGGGCAGCTTCTTGCCCAGAACTTCTGCGGTTTCTTCAAAGAGCTCGCGGTAGTTCATTTCTTCAGGCCCACCAATGTCAATGGAGCGATGCCCGAGGTCTTCGCGCTCAATCACTGCGAGCAGACCGTCAATGAGGTCGCGCAAAGCCACCGGGTGCGTGCGGTTATATGCCCAGGAGGGCAGTACCAGACCGGGCAGACGCTCCACCAGCGATTGAAGAATCGGGAAGGACGAGCCCTTCGGACCCACAATCAAACCGGCACGCAAGGTAGTCACGGGAACGCCGAAAGAACCAAGAATCTTCTCGCACTCTAGACGGCTAGCAAGGTGACGCGAAAGCTTTTCATCATCGGGGACGATACCACTTAAATACACAATGCGCTTGACGCCATTGTTCGCCGCTGCTCGCGCGAAGTTATCAGCAAGAAGCGCGTCCATGTCTTCGAACTTCGCCTGCGTCAGCTTTGCCTGCGGCTGCATGGAGTGCACCAGGTAAACCGCCAGATCAATGTCTTTCATGACGCGTTCGTTATCTTCAGGAGCGAAGAGATCCGCAGCAACCCAGGTAACGTTTTCTTCGTTTTCCTTATTCTTGGTGCTGCGTGAAACCGCGATAATCTCGTGGTTTTTCTTCAGCTCTTTGAGCAGGTTTCCGCCAATGTAGCCGGATGCGCCCGTCAAGAGAATTTTCATGTTTACCGCCTTACCGCAGTGTTGGTGCAGAACTCATCAGTAGTCTGCCTAAGCTCAAGAGTAAACTAGCTCAGCTATAAAAGCGCAGTTGCGCTCATACGTACAACCCAGGTCGTATTACCGAGAGCTAGATCTGTTTATTCTTTTTCGACCAACTTATTAGCTGCCGCCGCCATTGCACCAAACTTGCGCAGGGTCTCCGGCATATCGTCCTTATCGGTGATGACCTCAATGAAGATCATCTTGTCCTTTTCCTTCTGCGCTGTCGCACAGGCGTCCAATAGCTCGTTGACGGTGGACGCGCGCAGAACAACGGCATTCTCATCGGTAGCACCGAAGGCGGCGGGCACTTTCTGCCAATTCATAGGAGCAATATCGTTATAGGAAAGCTTCTTGCCGTGGATAGCGCGCTCAATGGTGTAACCGTCGTTGTTGATCAAGAAAATGACGGGGTTAAGGCCCTGACGCACCACGGTAGCGAGTTCCTGAATGGTCAGCTGTGCTGAGCCGTCACCAATAAAGAGCACACCGCGCGAATCACGATCAGCCACCGCAGCGCCCAGAAGAGCGGGCAGGGTGTAGCCAATCGAACCCCACAGGGGTGCGCCGATAAAGCGGGCGTCCTTGGGGAAGCCACGCGATGCCATGCCAAAGAATGAGGTTCCCATTTCAACTACCACGGTGTTGAGCTCGTCCAGATTAGAGGCGACGACGTCCCACAGTTGGTTCTGAGTCAGGGCATCATCGGATGCGGCAGGCTGCTCAACCTCGCGGGTAAACGGGGTGAAGTCCATGGGTTGCGCACCAGCATCCACTGCGACCTCGGTGAGAATATCCAGCGCATCGCCCAGTGCCAGCGGTGCGAAGGTCTCGCGTCCAATGGTCGCTGACTCAGCACCGAGATTGATTGCCTTGTGCATATCGACCTTGTGCGAGAAGCCCACGGTGTTGGTGTCGGTGAAAGCTACGGCAGAGAGGATGATTGCCTCGGCGTCCTCGATGACGGTGCGGGTCTCATCAGCGGTCAAGGTGCCCAAGTAAAGACCGGCGAACTGCTTGTTGTTCTCGTCGATTAAGGCTTTTGCTCCCATGAGAGTGCAGTAGGGAAAGTCAGTGGAGTCAATAAGGCGCTGCAGGTTATCGGTTGCCTGCAAACGAGCGGTCATGTAATCCGCAAGAATGGAGGTCTTCTTACCGCGCAAGAACTCGGTAGCAGCTTTTCTGAAGGCACTCTTCGCCGCGTTGGTTGAGATTGCGAGTTTCACTTCGAGAGGGCCGGTGGGCGGGTCAATTTCTGCACTGGCGACATCGGCAGGCAGCATCAGGTAGCCAGGCTTGTTGTGCACCACGGCATCGCGAAGCACACGGTCAATATCAAAGGGTGCAGTTGCCGGTTGCAAAATCGCGGTGGATACGTTGACCTCGTCCGCCATGCGGATAAAGTGCTTGAAGTCGCCATCACCGAGCGTATGGTGCACGCGCAGATGCGAGTTCTGAGCTGCCGAGGACGGTGCACCCACAATATGAATAACAGGAACGTTCTCTGCATAGGAGCCAGCGGTAGCGTTGATAGACGATAATTCGCCCACGCCATAGGTGGTAACCAAAGCGCCCAGTCCACGCACACGCGCGTAACCATCTGCGGCGTAACCCGCGTTGAGCTCATTCATATTGCCAACCCACTCGAGTTTCTCGTGCTCAAGAACGTCATCGAGAAAGCCCAGGTTAAAGTCGCCGGGGACGCCAAAGACTTCAGTAACACCCAGTTCTGCCAGGCGATCAAGAAGATAGTTACCAACGTTATAAGTCATACTTGTTCCTTCTAAAGTGAGGTGTGTGCGGGCAAGATGTGCAGCCCACCCGCATCCACGAATGTGGTCGCAAACACATCATACACGCCGGGTGTGATGCAGGATATAGGATTTTAAAGGTGGCGAAGAAGGCGCGCCCGGAGCATTCAGCTTTTTCACAGAAGACACCTTTCTTGCGCTTAAGAAAAACCCAGGGCTCTTTGCGCACACAGGGAGCACTATAAAAGTATGAACGCAACAGCAAGACTCCTACGCTCCCCCAAACTCCTTATCGGCATCAGTGCTTTATACATTCTTATAGTTGTGGGGCTGGGTTTTGCTCTCAAAAACTCACTGATTACCACCGAAGACACCGATGTTCTCAATGATTTCCTTGCCCGCAGGTCAGACACCGCCACATCGGTACTCACCTTTATCTCCACCATCTTTGACCCAGCAGGAACCATCCTGCTTTCCCTGCTCGTAAGCGCGGTTCTCTGGTTTACCACGCGCTACTGGCGCTACGCCGCCCTGGTATGCGGTTCCGTAGCGGTATCTGCAACCATTACCTACACCTTCAAATCAATCTTTCACCGCAGCCGCCCACCGCTCATCGATCACCTGGTAAACGAAACCGACTTCAGCTTTCCCTCAGGTCACGTCACCGGCACAACCGCTTTGATGGTCTCTACCGCAGTCGTACTCACCCTGCTCACCGCCCGCCGAAGCACCCGCGTCCTCACCTGGATTATCAGCGCAGCTATTATTGCCGCAGTCGCAGGATCCCGCCTCTACTTAGGTGTTCACTGGTTCAGCGACACCGCCGCAGGCTCATTCGTAGGCTTCGGCACCACCCTCATTCTGAGCGCCCTCCTGTTAGGAAAAACAAAGGAACGCTAATGCCATCCACCATCTGCCACACACCTGAAAAATTTGACCGCTCACCCGCACACCACTCTTCTATCTCTTGCAAAAACTCAGAAAGCAAAACGGAGCGGTTCTTCTACCGATTCTTTCGCCTCAGCCTGTGGATCAAGCTACTTGTAGGTATCGGTGAGTTTCTTTCAGCGGCAGTTCTCTTCTTTACACCCTCGGGGTGGTGGACGCTAGCAGCGCAGAAAATCGCGAGTTCAGAGATATTCCAAGACACCGACATCATCACCAATCAGCAGGTTCTCCACGAAGGTAATGTGCTCAGCCACCAAACCCAGTGGTTTGCCACCGCCTACTTGCTCGTTCACGCGCTCACCAAAATCGTGTTGGTCTGGGCGGTACTCAAAAACAAACTGTGGGCATACCCGTGGATGCTGGGCATTCTTATTGTTTTCACTGCCTACCAGATATTCGATATTGCAACGGGCGGCTCACCCGTAATGGTTGCCCTCACCATTTTCGATGTGTTCATCATCTTCCTTACCCTGCACGAGTGGAAACGCGCAAAAGCCCACTAGGCATAACGCGAGAGGGGAGGAATGGGACAAATTTCGTGGTTATTTGTCCCATTCCTCCCCTCTCGCGCATAGCCCGCGCACCTACCAGCCCTTGAAACTTATGTGCCTCATCACTTAACCCCCGAAATCCGGGGTTTACTCACGCGTCTAAATTGCTTATTAAGCCTGCGGCTGTGAGAATAAAACGGACTATTGTCGGCATACGTGTCGATTTCACGGGGTGCGCTCACACATCATCGGCGCGTAATGCCCCTCCTTATTTCTTTGCAGCGAAGCAACACTGAAAAAAATATGCGCAGGACTTTTCTGCGCTTTTCGGCGTGGTTTCAAGCAGATATGGAGCACTATATGGACGCTATTTTGGACGCAATCGAGTGGTTGAACGCAACCACCGCTGGCGCATCCGACGTCATCTTGAATATCACCAACACGATCTGGACCTACTTTCTCTTCGCGGCCCTGATCATCGTTGGCTTGATCATCACCGTCTGGACTCGCGGCATTCAGTTCCGCGGTCTAGGCGAAATGTTCCGCACCCTCAAAGACCCGGCTGGCACTGAGCAGGACGGCAAGAAGAGCATCTCAGCTTTCCGTGCTTTCACCGTCTCAGCAGCATCTCGCGTGGGTACCGGTAACATCGCGGGTGTGGCTATTGCTATCACCATGGGTGGTCCCGGCGCTGTGTTCTGGATGTGGGTTATCGCGTCCGTTGGCGCAGCAAGCGCATTTGCAGAATCCCTGCTCGGCCAGCTCTACAAGGAGCGCGGCAAGGACTCCTACATCGGTGGCCCCGCGTACTACATGAAGCGTGGCCTGAACGCTAAGTGGCTCGGCCTGATCTTCGTTGCGTTCATCGTTGTCACCTACGCGTTCGTGTTTGTTGCTGTGCAGACCAACGCAATTGTTGACGCTACCTCAACGTCCTTTGGCATCGACGTCACCGGCACCAACGGCATGGGCTACCGCCTGCTGATTGGCGCTATCATTATGGCTCTCACCGCAGCTATCATCTTCGGCGGCATCCGCGCGATTTCATCTGTGACCGAGTGGCTCGTGCCCGTCATGGCTGTTCTCTACGTAGGCTTGGGTTTGCTGGTTGTTATTCTCAACATCGGTGCTATCCCCTCAGTTCTGCTCGCAATTTTCGAGGGCGCATTCGGCATCCGCGAATTCGGCGTTGGTGGTCTGATGGGCGCTTTGCTGTGGGGCATGAAGCGCGGTTTGCTCTCTAACGAAGCTGGTATGGGTACCGCTCCTAACGCAGGTGCAACCGCTGTAGTTTCACACCCCGCTAAGCAGGGTTTCGTGCAGTCATTGGGTGTTTACTTCGATACCATCCTGATCTGCTCCATTACCGCTTTCATCGTGCTGCTCTACAAGCCCGAATACGGTGTTGAGGCGCAGGGCGCATCCCTCACTCAGACCGCACTGGCAGCTGAGCTCGGCGGCTGGGCTATTCACTTCCTGTCTATCGCAATCACCCTGTTCGCGTTCTCATCAATCATCGGTAACTACTACTACGGTGAGTCCAACATCCGTTTCGTCACCGAAAACAAGGTGCCGATGCTGGTCTTCCGCCTGATTGTTCTGTTCTTCGTGTTCTTCGGCGCTATCGCGTCACTGGATCTGCTGTGGAACACCGCGGACCTTCTGAACGCCGGCATGGTTGTTGTTAACCTGACCGCTGTCATGCTTCTGATGCCCAAGGTCATCAAGGTTCTCAAGAACTACGAGGCACAGCGTAAGGCTGGCAAGGAGCCTGTCTTCCACCGCGACGACCTGCCCGAAGCTAACCTCGCTGCGTGGGATGGCCGCGACGAAATCGCGTCCAACCAGTTCTGGGAAACCCGCGCACTGCAGATTGTTGAAGCAAAGGAAGCTAAGCAGCAGGCTCGCGGTAGCCATCGCGGCTAGTTTCTAGCGCAGGCGAGGACGTCCTCGCGTGAGTGCTGAGCGCCCCGCTTTTCTTTGAGAAAGGCGGGGACGG
>JBHWPN010000146.1:0-19070 GCA_043424895.1 Rothia sp. (in: high G+C Gram-positive bacteria)
ATACTGAGAATTTCCCGAGCCCGCGAGGAACCAGAAAACTCTGCCTAGAATCGCGCGCCAGCGCGAACGGCGCTCGTCACGCCATCGACATCAGGTGAGCTTAGTGGAAGAAGTGACGAGCGCCGGTAAGGTACATCGTCACTCCCGCTGCTTTTGCTGCTTCGATGACTTCTTCGTCGCGGATGGAACCGCCAGGTTGTACGACTGCGCGGACGCCCGCGTCCAGAAGTACCTGGAGTCCGTCTGCGAAGGGGAAGAAGGCGTCGGATGCTGCTACAGCTCCGCGTGCGCGTTCGTTGTTGTCGCCTCCGAGGGTGTTGGCGCGTTCTACGGAGAGTTTGCAGGAATCTACGCGGTTGACCTGACCCATGCCGATACCCACTGCGGCGCCGTCTTCTGCAAGGAGGATTGCATTGGACTTTGCTGAGCGCAGGGCACGCCATGCGAAGGTGAGATCTGCCAGAGTCTTTTCGTCGGCGGCCTCTCCTGCTACGAGCTGCCAGTTTTCGGGGTTGTCGCCTTCTGCGTGCAGGCGGTCGGCGTCTTGGAAGAGTGCGCCGCCGGAGACCTGGCGGTATTCGATTGCTTCGCGGGCGAATCCTTCGGGCAGTCGCAGGATGCGCAGGTTCTTCTTGGTTTGCAGGATCTCTAGTGCTTCGTCGGTGAATGACGGTGCAATAATAACCTCGGTGAAGATACCTTTGACGGTTTCAGCCATTTTTGCGGTGACTTCGCGGTTTGCAGCGATTACGCCACCGTATGCGGACAGCGGGTCGCAGGCGTGTGCCTTTGCGTGGGCATCGGCGATAGCGTCTTCGGCTTGTGCTGATCCAACAGCGATACCGCAGGGGTTGTTGTGCTTGATGATAGCAACCGCAGGCTCGTCAAAATCGTATGCCGCGCGCAGTGCCGCATCGCCATCAACGTAGTTGTTGTAGCTCATTGCTTTGCCGCCAAGCAGTTCTGCCTGAGCGATGCCGGGAGCAGCTGCGGGGTCAACGTACAAAGCGCCTTGCTGATGCGGGTTCTCGCCGTAACGCAGTGATTCTGAACGCTCAAAGGACAGACCAGCAAAAGGCGGCCAGTAGTTAGCGTCTTCGTCCTTTTCAAACTGGGCAGCAGTCCAGGTAGCAACCGCGGTGTCGTACGCTGCGGTGTGAGCAAATGCTGCGGATGCTAGACGACGGCGCTGTGCAAGGTTGAAGCCGCCAGCTTTGGCGGCATCTACAACTTCACCGTACTTGGCAGGGTCAACAACAACAGCTACAGCGTCGTGGTTCTTAGCTGCTGCGCGCACCATCGAAGGTCCGCCAATATCAATTTTTTCGATAATAGCGTCCTGATCGGCACCCGATGCCACGGTATCTACAAAGGGGTAGAGGTTTACGATGACAAGGTCGAATGCCTCGATTTCCATATCGCGCAGGGTATCAATGTGGTCCTGCTTGCGGCGGTCTGCCAGAATACCTGCGTGCACGCGGGGGTGAAGGGTCTTTACGCGTCCTTCAAGACACTCGGGAAAACCGGTGATATCTGAAACTTCGGTAACGGGCACACCGGCTGATGCGATGGTCTGCGCGGTTGAACCGGTAGATACGATAGCAACGCCTGCCTCGTGCAAACCCTGTGCCAGCTCTTCAAGACCGGTTTTATCGTATACAGAAATCAGTGCGCGCTTGAGCGGTACGCGATCGAGCTCAATGAGACTCACTTATACTCCAATGCTTATGCCCCGTGTGTTTGTTGTCGATAAATCGGGGCAGATGGATGGGTTGTCGTGAGCCGGTTTTAGCCCCGGCCCGTGGCCGACCGTGTGGTCAAACTTGAGGGGCTAGCTAAATCGGGGCTAGGCTGTTGGTCTTGGCAGGTTTGCGATGGTCTGTACTAGAAGCTGCCGTTCTTCTATCTTGATGCGTTCGTGCAGGGTTTCTTCTGTGTCATCATCGAGAACGGGTACAGCCGCCTGCGCCAGAATGGGCCCGGTATCAACACCCGAATCTACAAAATGAACGGTAAGACCGGTGATTTTAACGCCGTGAGCAAGTGCATCGCGCACACCGTGGGCTCCTGGGAACGACGGTAGCAGCGCCGGGTGCGTATTGATAATGCGGTGAGCAAAGCGGTCGACAAACTGGGCATCCACAATGCGCATAAACCCTGCAAAAATTACGTAATCAGGTGCATAGGAAGCAATTTTTTCTTCCAGCGCACGGTTCCACGCTTCGCGGTTATCAAAGTCTGCAGGGGGCACGATGAAAGTCTCGATACCCGCCTTTTCAGCACGTTCAATACCGGTGCAGAGCTTGTCAGCTCCTACAGCAAGGATATCAGTGTTGAGGGTGCCCTCGGCAACCGCATCCATAATGGATTGCAAGTTAGTGCCAGACCCAGAAACCATGACCACAATACGCATGAACTTAAGAATACATGAGGAGGCGGTAAGGTAGGTATATGTCTTTTTCAGCTCCTCCCCCGGCACCAACAGTGGATACTGAAGCGCAATCCGAGAAGGTCAAAATCTGGCGACGCGCCACCTGGCTCAGCATTCTGATTGGTTTTGTTATTATCACCAACACGGTGGCCTTTGCGTGGGTGGGCTCTATCTTTTTTGTACTGGGCATTGTGTATGCCTCTATCACCATGGCTAAGATCTCGGCTCTCAAACCACCGGCAGCCGTGTACGTGTTGTATTCAATGGTGATTGTTTTTTGTGTGATGCTTTTGTTGTCTTCGCTGGTGACCGCTGTTTTTGCGGGTGTGAGTTCCGAATACAATGACTGTCTTGAACAGGCAACTACTATTTCTCGTACTCAACAGTGCAGCGGCAAGATGGAAGATAATCTGTTCAAAACGTTGATGGGTCAGTAGTTTTCATATCTTAAATAAACATAAAAATCAGCGGTGGTCTTACCCTTAGGTAAGACCACCGCTGATTTTTAATTAGTTTTTCAACGAGTTAGTTTTCATCAACTACCCCTGTTTTCTTTCGCTTAGCCTTGGGCCGGCGAATAACAGCACGCTTCTTAGGGGTTTCTTCTACCGGTTCAACACTCTCTAGACCGGTGTTCGAGGTATCTAACGTATCTTGCTGTACATCGAAGACAGTTTCGGTCGCATCGGCTTGCCCCTCAGATGAGTTGAGAGCGCCCACAGTCTGTTCTGAATCTTCGGTACTCTGAGAGCTCCCCTGCTGTACTGGAGTTTCGGGTTCAGCCCGATCTGCCGGTGCTGCAATAAAGGACGCTGTTTTTTCAGTTTCTTGCTGCTCATCAGCAAAAAGTCGGCGCAAAGCCTCTGACGAAGCCGAAACTGATCCACCGCTAACAACTTCTCCGTCTATCACGGGCCGATCAAGAGCTGTCGCATCCTTAGCACCGGATTTTTTCTGTTGAGCGCGAAGCGTACGAGCCTTTTGACGTTGTGCTTTCTTGGTAGCTTTGCGGTCGGCACGGGTCTGCCCGGCAAAGCGTTCAAGCTCGCGGGAGTTATCGGGTTCAATCAGCGGTGCCAACGCGCGTCCGAGAATAACACCAAGAGCCAACAAAGCAGCAGCATACAAGCCGAACTCAAGAGGGTCAGGGCCAATAGCTGTTAGACGCCCCAGCCCCAGTGACCCACGAGAAAATTGACCTAGAGCTACACTCACCAGACCGCCCAGCGCCCCGATAAGCACCGCCAAAAAGACTACCGAAATCAACCAAGAGACCGGTCGAAAACGGATTTTGAGAGAAACCCACTCATCAAAGTGGTCTTCGCCCTCTCTAAAGAACCACCAACCAGCAATAGCACCTGCTAAAAGTGGGATAGCGCAGGCAATAAAACTCCACGGCTCTACGGGCTGAGGCAAAGCGCCTAGCATAGGTAGAGCCGGAAGAACCCCCACGTCTGTGCGCGTCAGGTCTACTGCTGTGCCCGCACCGAGGGAGAACCCCGCACCGGTAGACCATGCCATTGCAAAAACCACAAGATTAGGCACAAAACCGAACTGCAATAAAGTCAGCGCGGTATCACCAACAGCGCCCGCATGCAGGCTCTGATAAATGCTGACAACATCGTTCCAGTTATAGAACAGGGCGCCGGCTGCGAGTAACGCACCGCCTGCGATAAAGGCAATAACACCTACACCGGCTGCTCGTACTACAGACCAAACGTAAGAACCTGCCCACCGTGAATATTGGCTAAACCGCGAAACCACCGTTGCGGCGTTAACGCCGATCATGCGTGCCAATGAGCGTGATTCATAGTAACCGCCCAATATTGCACCTAACAGGGCAACACCAAAGGGCATGAGCATTGAGAATCCGATTAAGGTACCAACTCGCGGAGTGTCAGCTACATAGCTCACTGCGGCAGTTATGGCGACGTATACCAGCAAACCGGCAAGAATAGGTTGCCAGAATTGCCCTTCATACGATGCTTGCGCCAAGCGTCGTCCTGCCCGAAAAGTAAGGTAGAGAGGCAACAAAGTCAGCCCCAAGGGGGTAAGACTCACTGTTCCTGCAATAGCATCAAACATTCCGTTAACCGGAATATTGAGGTTGAGCGGCACCCCATGCATAAGCAACCAGATATTGCCCGAAAGTTTAGCTACTGAGGCAACGTTCTGTTCTTTGTTAAAACCGTTTGTTAGCGAAATCGCGCCAATAAGCACAAATACAGCAACAAAAGAGGCTAACGCTGCCACTAAGAATTCAACAGCACCTTGCAACCACAAAGGCATAGGGATGCCGCGTGAGCGCGGTGCGCGTACCGGGGGTGCAGAAACAGTGGTTTTCATCGTTTCTCATCTTGTCACGAACTGAGAGGCTTTGTTTACCTCTGACCTCTGTTTAGCGCGAAATAAGGTGAGATTTTGTGCAAGTTCACAAGGACTCGTGTTCTACAGTGGAGGGTATGAGTCTTTCATCTTCTTATGCACTCATTACAGGTGCCTCATCAGGTATTGGTGCAGAGTTTGCCCGTCAGTACGCGCACTACGGTTATTCGCTGGTTCTTAGCGGCCGAAACACGAGTGCGCTAGAGAACCTCGCACAAGAAATTCGCCAAAAACATTCGGTAAATGTTGAAATTTTGAGTGCGGATCTGTTGCGCGAAGAAGATGTGCTCACCTTAGTGGATCGCTTACGTGATGCTAGGCGACCTGTAGAGATTCTTATTAATAACGCGGGTTTTGGTCTGGGAAAAGACTTTCTAGAAGCCCCGGCAACCGCCCACATGCAACAGGTAGATGTGCTTGCAAAAGTTCCGCTTCAGCTCATGCACGCGGCTTTAGAAACCATGGTTACCCGCGGACGAGGACGCATCATTAACGTTGCGTCGGTAGCTGCATTTATGCCCAACGGCACGTATTCGGCAGTCAAACGTTTTGTGGTGACTATGAGCGAATCAGCCCACCTGCAGTACAGCTCTGCTGGAATCTCTGTTACGGCACTGTGCCCTGGCCTCACCCGTAGCGGGTTCCACCGGGCGATGGGTGTCGACGAGCCCCAGTTACCGTCTATTTTCTGGCTTTCACCAGACAAAGTGGTTGCCGACGCCATCCAAGCGAACTTTAGAAATAAGGCCGTTGTTATTCCGTCGATTACCTATAAAACACTGGTTTTTGCTCAGCGGCTGATTCCACCTATGATCACCACAGCTATTGTGGGTCGCACACGAAACTATTAGTCGTCAAGAAATGGGTTTGACGCCGTGATGCCCCATTGCTTGTATACTTCAGCTTTTGAACTGATGATTTCAAGGTCGTGAACCTGAGCAGTTGCTGCCATAAGACCTTCAAGTGCAGCGGTTGGTAAAAGCTGTGCCTGCACCGAACCGACGGTATGCAGACGAGGTTCGGCGTGGCGTCCTGCCCATTCCAAAGCGACCGGCGCATCTACCTCAAGTACGTGAGAGCCAAAACGCTCGCGCAGCTCTGCGATCCATCTCTCGGTCTCAGGGTAAGGGTACAAACCTTTGAGCTCACCCAAACTCAAGACCGAAACGTACAGGACGCGGTAAGAGCGTCGTCTGAGAAAAGCTAAAACCTGCGGGTTAGGCGCGGACCTACGGATTTCCGCAAGCACATCTGAATCAAGAAGAAGACCTGCTTGGCTCATGCTGCTTTCAAAACACCGTACTCAGTAGCAGGTACGCCGCTGGGGTTAGGAGTCAGAAGAAAATTCAAAAATTCACCGCGTGCATTGGAGATGCGAGTGTAGTCCTGGATGCTGATTGCCGCGTATCCCCCACGAGCAGGAACAGATGCTGCAACGAAATCGTTGGTGAAAGATTCGGTGGGGCGGGTAATGGTGTTGGACATAGCCACGTTGCGCTAAAGTAGCGCATTCCTTTCGAAATACTGCTCTTGTCTGTACCAAACGTAAGTGCACGTAAAAAGTGCGAATACAGACCGCTTCGTCATCCGAGCCACCCGTGAACATGGGGTTGGCGTTCAACTAAAGTCGGAGCTTGTCAGTTGAAACTCTTGAAGCTGGTTAAAACTATGACAAGACAGCTAAGTTTTTGCAACCTCTTTTTCTGAAAAAATTTTTTGTCTCACCTTTTGGGCACTTTGGAAAAAATATTTTGAGACCTACCCATCGCTCCGCCGCACCAAAATGTAAAAAGATGCAAAGTTGTGTAAAAAATGCAGAAATAGTTGTTTTTCCGCGGCAGTCGACCTCAGAGCAGCCACTGTGTTAGTCCACGGATTTTCGTATTTTTACCCCTGCAAAATAGCAAAATCGCGCAATCTGCAAGCCTTAAAATCGCGTCGTCAACATATCTACAGTTTTTCTTTGGATCTATTATTTTTAGACTGATACCGAGTACACAAAGAACCACAGACGTGATGGGCACATAACTGTGAATGCAACCTGCAAATATTTGAGCGTAACTCTGGGATTTATCTCTTTGCTTGCGCTACCTGCGTGTAGTGACGCTTCACCTACCCAAAAAACCACAAGTCCCCCGGCGCTTGCACAAGCGTCCGCAGAGCAGCTTGCAGGTATCTTACCTAATCAACAGCAGATCTCAGATGCGCAGACCTTCACCTACTTGATGGCGAACCCTACTGTGGCATCCTTTGATGCCCGTGAATGGCAAACCTCGGTGGAACGCACTGAACTGTGGGAAGACGGTAACCCCAGTAAGAACCAGCAAATCGTAGATACTGTCAATGATCGCTGTGCCCCGTACGAAGAAATTGCCCCCGGTCTTATCGCCACTCAAGCAACCAACTGGAGTGTGGAATCCGGACAGCGCCGCAATATTTTGATTGGTCAGAACGAAGAAGACCAAATCGAAGGTTACAGTACAGTTCTTGAAACAGGATCCGAAACCGTAGCCACAACCCTCTTCAACAGGTTTAAGAACCAGACCACATCATGCACAGAAGCACTGCAAAACCTTTATGCAGAACATTCAAACGAGTACAAACTCGATGCCCCTCATAACGATTTAGAGAGCGATACGACAACGCTCAACGGTACCTATAGCGACCATCCGTTCAGCATTAAAGTAACTCAACAAGGGCGTTTTCTTATTGTGACGTGGTTTCAAACTAAAGTCTCTCAAGATGCCGATGTGACTAGCCCAACCGCTACAGTCCACAGCATAGCGGTAGAAAACGCAGCGTCCATTAAACCTGCCAACGCCACATAACCCTGTTCGTATCTCGAATGATGCGCGTTCTCTTACCGGGTGCGGTAGCGTTAATTCGTTAGACACCGCGCATTTTGGTGAAAGGTTTACGCTTGTCTGAAACCCCTTCTGCTTTCCCTGACATTCCCGTTTCTGCCTCTGAGATTCTTCGCCAAGTAGGGCACGGGGCATACACCCGCGGGCAAAAATATATGCGCGATGCGATGGTTGCACGGTACAGCTACGATGAGGCAACGCGTACGCTGTCGGGAACAGTAGAGGGCAGCGGGGCGCAACGCTACCAAGCCCGCGTCACTTTTCCACGGACTAAAACTCCCGGTTCGCTAGCCTTTTCTTCGTATTGCACCTGTCCGGTGGGGTACGACTGCAAACACGCGGTAGCCCTTATGCTCACCGCAATTGACCGCTCGGCTAAGGCAAAGAAGGCACTCACCGCATCCTCAGATACGTGGAAAAGTGCTACATCTACCGCGGCATCATTGGGGCTAACTTCTGCCTCAGAACTCGGTACACAGGACGCTGAATCTCAGCTTCCGACCTGGCGTCGGGCGCTCTCTCACACCTTAGCGGCGCGTCCTGCTAACGGTGTCAACGAGTCAGCCAAAGTCGCAGGTGCACTCGAACTCAAAATCACCGTAGCCTCGGCATTTGGTACCTCGGGAATACGCGCGGGTAAACCAGCCCAAGTAACACTTTCTGCCCGGCCCGTCATGAAAGGATCACGGGGCAAATGGATTAAAGGTGGGTTGAGCTGGGAGTCTTTCATGCAAAGCGGTATACACGGCTTTGCTAAAACAGATTTGTATAGTGAACATGAACAGTGGTTTACCGATTTTTACGCCATCGTGCGCCCCTCGCAGTCCTCTTATACCTCTCACCGGGACTGGGTGAATCTCAGTTACGCAGGCTCTACCCTCCTGTGGCAGATTCTTGACCGTGCGAAAGATATCGGCCTTGGGTTTGTGGTGGATGGAGAAGAAATTTCGGTGGATGTAGCCACCCCACCAAAGGTTATAGTGCAAGCATCACTGACTCAAAGTGCCGAGGAAAATTCTACTGACGCATTGACACTTACCCCTGTTTTGACCTGGGGAAACCTATCCCTTTCCGCGCAAAACTTTCATAAAATGGGCGAACCTCGCCGCGGTTTTATTGCCCTGGGTCATCACGCTCAAAAAGCATACGAGACCCAAGCCCAGCACGCTCAACGCGATACTGTAGTCACCAGTGCACTAGCGGATGCGCCTCCGAGTATTACTCAAGATTCTGGCGCTCCTCAGTGGTACAACACGCAAGCCGATATTGTCTTTATCCCCTTGGACGCACCACTAAACCCTGTCGCCGAATCGCTAGTAACCTCAGAACCGCTCACCGTGCCGGCGCCGGAACTAGAAGAATTTTACGCCGAATTCTTTGCCCAGCTCTCGCGCTCGGTAGACATTCAATCGATCGATGAGAACCTAGAACTACCCGCTGTTCAAAAACCTGAGCTCGTACTCTTTGTGGACTTTGACGAGGCAAGCCCGCTATCAGCGCGTACCACCTGGAAGTGGGCTTACCCCGCCCAACCGGTTGAAGGTCTCGCATCAGATACTGCAGAAACAGATGAGCACATTTTCTTACCTGCCCTAGGCTATCCGGGAGAAACCCACGCCGATATTCGCGATGCCGACTTTGAAACCCGCGTCCTACGTACAGTGAAAAAAGTACGACCCACCGTGCCTTTTACCCGTCACCGCTGGGAAAGCTGGGATACGCGTACGCTGGTTGAAGATGCCCTGCCCGAACTCGCCGAGATAGACGGGGTGCATATTGAAGTCACCGGTGAAATTCCCGAATTCAAAGAACTCACCGGAGAACCCGAAATCACCGTGCGCGTGGATGAAACCCGCAAACGCGACTGGTTTGGGCTAGCTATCGCCATCAAAGCTGAGGGCTGGTACGTAGGCTTTAGCGAAATCTTTGAGGCACTCAACCGCGGGCAAACCCACATGCTCCTGGGTAACGGCACTTACTTCTCACTCAACCGTCCCGAGTTTTTGAAACTGCAAGAACTCATCACAGAGGCACGCACCCTCAACGAACGCGGCAACAGCAAAGAACTCACTATCACCCGCCACCAGGCTGGGCTCTGGGAAGAACTGGAGGAACTCGCGTCCTCTACCGAAACCGTGGCGAGCTGGGACACGCATGTTCAGGCACTTTTGGATGCGGGAGCCAACGATGCTCCTGACGTACCGGCTGAGTTAGCGGCAACTCTACGCCCCTACCAGATAGAAGGCTTTAGTTGGCTGACCTTCTTGTGGCGCGCAGAGTTAGGCGGCGTACTTGCCGATGACATGGGTCTGGGCAAAACCATGCAGACCCTAGCGCTCATGGTCTATGCCAAACAAGAACACCGTGCGCAGAATATGGGCGAAGACTTTGCGCCCTTCTTGGTAGTCGCACCAACCTCAGTGGTACCCAACTGGGTGCGTGAAATCCAGAAGTTCGCACCGTCGCTTTCCGTGGTAGGGATTACCGAATCGCAAGCTAAATCTGGCAGTCCCCTCACCCACGCCATTGCCGGAGCCGATGTTATAGTCACTAGCTACGCACTCTTTCGCATCGACGAGCAAGCCTACATCGATGCGGGCACCCCCACTGCCTGGAACGGGCTAATTCTGGACGAAGCCCAGTTCGTCAAAAACGCTAAAACCAAGGCACACCGCGTAGCACGCGACATACCAGCCCGCTTTAAACTTGCGGTCACCGGCACCCCCTTAGAGAACAACCTCATGGAACTGTGGTCCATGTTCTCCATTACCGCGCCCGGACTCTTCCCATCAGCACGAGCCTTCAAGGACTTCTACGCAACGCCCATCGAATCTGGGGAAGAAACCATAGCCCTTGCCAAGTTGCGCTCGCGCGTGCGTCCGCTCATGCTACGACGCACCAAAGAAGTCGTAGCAACCGACCTGCCCGAGAAAACCGACCAGCGCGTGGATGTACCGCTTGCGCCCGCTCACCGCCGTGCCTACGACACTCACCTACAACGCGAACGTCAAAAGATTCTGGGACTGGTTGAAGACTTCGACAAAAACCGGTTCACAATCTTCAACTCGCTCACAACCCTGCGCCGTCTTGCTCTAGATGCGTCCTTGATTGATGGTGAAAAATACGCGGGAGTCGCATCCTCCAAACTGGACTATCTCGAAGAAAACCTGCCCGAAATAGTAGGCGAAGGACACCGGGCACTCATCTTTAGCCAGTTCACCGGCTACCTGAAACTTATCGCCGCACGCCTTGATGAGCTGGACATTAGTTACCTGTACTTAGACGGAGCAACCCGCGACCGCGCAGCTCTATTGGACGCGTGGGCGCGCGGAGAATCCCCCATTTTCTTAATCTCGCTCAAGGCGGGTGGATTCGGGCTTAACCTCACGCAGGCAGACTACGTGTTCATCATGGATCCCTGGTGGAACCCCGCCGCCGAAGAGCAGGCGGTCGACCGCGTCCACCGCATCGGGCAGTCAAAGAACGTCATGGTTTACCGCCTGGTTTCTGCCGGCACTATCGAAGAAAAAGTCATGGAACTCATAGAATCCAAGGCAGCCCTCTTTGACGCGGTGGTTGATGACGGAGAGTTCTTCAGCACCCAATTAGATGCCGAACAGGTGCGCCAGTTGCTCATGAATGAGGAGGGCGAAAGCTAGAGGGCTTGCCTGCTCAGATGATGCGAAGTCGCCGGCTGTCCCTCTCGTGATCTCGCGCGGGGCGCTCGCCACGATTCACGCCAGCCCCGAGCCGACCGGCGACCTTACGCATCAACCCGACTCGCAGTAGCTACGTCAGAAACCTTCACACCGGAGTGAAAATAATCCCGGGGTAAAGGTTTCTGACATAAGTAGGGGTACCCAGCAAAGCCGGGATAGTTTCAGCCAACTGGATCGGGGCTGGCGTTCAGGGATGTTGGCTGAGATTGTCCCGGTATAAGTGACTGACTAGGTTTCTACAACTTATCCGCGAATTTTTCTTTGAATTCGGACGCGGTCGCGTAAGAGGTTTGCGTACCGTACTTGGTCACGGAGTCACCCGCGTAGAGGTTAGCAATGCGCAATGATTCCTCGATATCGCCAGTTTCGGCCCAAAAGTGGCTGAAGCATCCGATAAAGGCATCGCCCGCGCCGGTGGTGTCAATCGCGTTCACGGTGTTGCCCTCAATCAGCTTCTCGCCCTCAGCAGTTACCCACAGCACGCCGCGCGCACCGAGGGTAACAATGACGTTCTTGATGCCAACGCCCAGCAACACGTGAGCGGCGTTTGAGATGTCTTCAATGCTCTCTACCGGCATACCTGAAAGTAGAGAAAGCTCGGTCTCATTAGGCATGATGAAGTCAACAGATTTGACGCGTTCTAAGGACAGCTCGGGCGCTGCCGGTGCAGGGTTCAGTAGAACGGGAATGTTCAGTTCCTTGCCCAAGTCAATCGCCGCGTAGACGGTTTCCAGTGAAATTTCCAACTGTAGAACAATCAGCTGGCACTGTTCGATGTCGGCGCGGGCGTCCTGTAAATCCTGCGGTGAGAGCAGTGCATTTGCGCCTTTGATGATGATGATGGAGTTGTTCGACTTCTCATCAACAAAGATAGGCGCAACGCCGCTTGAGCCCTCAGTTCGCAGAATGTATTTATCATCGATGCCGTTGTCTTTGAAGTTGGCAATGGTGTTCTCGGCAAAGAGATCGTTGCCGACGCGAGTCACCATCAAAACTTCGGAGCCTAAGCGGGATGCCGCTACAGCCTGGTTAGCCCCTTTACCACCGCATCCAAGGCGAAAGTCAGGTGCCTCGATAGTCTCACCCTGCTCGGGCATGCGGTGAATGTAGCTGATCAAATCAACGTTGTTGGAGCCAATAACTGCGATTTTCATTTATCTGCTTCTTTCATCTCTGCGGCGCTCTTCAAACCGGTAGTAACGGTAAAGCTGCGGGTTTTACCGGGTTCTAATTCAATCAGAGTGCCCGCCTTTTTCGCTGCTAAGAAGCCCTCAGGTCGGGAGGTTCCGGGTAGGGCAAAAGCTGATACTGACTGGTCGGGATTGTGCAGAATCCAGCGGGTGGCTACGGGAAATTCGTCGGTGTTAAAACTGGTGACGAATGCTGCACCGTCCGGACGCGTGAGCGTAAATTTCGCCTCTGTTGTCTTAGCGGGTAAGTCATCTGCGAAGTAGACGATTTCGGGATCAAAAGCCTCCGCGCCTTCTAGAGAGGACGCGTCGTACTCCCCTGCCAGAATCTTGCGGTTGATTTCTTCCCACCCCGGAGTCGGGGTGACGTGCGCCGGTACGGTACGACGCAGCTGGAAAGCTCCTTCGCCCAGGTTATCGCTCATTACCCCGCCCGGCACAAAGGCATGGTTCATGTGGCACATGTACTGCAGCGGCATGGGCTGGTAGGAGGATAGATTGGTGACCGACAGCGAAATGTCGAATACACCGGATTCTGGGCTCGCCGTTACCTCCGGCACCGCTAGATAGTGGTGGCCAAAGCCCTGGATGTAGCGGTAGCGCGAGCGCAGCCCCAAGCGTCCGTCCTCGTGCAGAATAAGCTCGGCATCGTCCATGGATGCGCAGGGAAATTCACCGTGCAGCGGGTGGGTATCTTCGGGTGCGGGACAACCGTTAGCCAGCAGACCGGAGTGGAAGGCAAAGCACCCGTAGGTGTCTTGAATAGTCTTGACGGGATAGGGCTGGGTGAACATGTTGTCCATGCGCAGGCTGATACCGTCCACTTGAGCGTCCCAGATCATCTGACCCATGTAGGGCAGAATTTCGAGGGTGAGGCGGTTGCTTTTGATGGTGAGAGATTCCACGCCCGAGGGGTATTTTTCTGCCTTTACCTGCCAGTGCTGGTTTGAGAAAATGTCGCGCGGGGTTTCACCAAAGGTTTCGCGGTGCAGTGCAATACGAGAGAACATTATGCTGTTACCTTGCCTTTCTTTACCTGGCGGTGGATGTCCCAGAAGTACAGCGCAATCACGCCGAAGCAGAGAATATTGATGATAAAGCTGAACTGCATGGAGCCGGTTAGATCTGAAATCAGACCCTGAATAACGGGGATTACGGCGCCACCAATAATTGCCATGACGATGATTGCGCCTGCGGTTTCGGTAAATCGCTTGTCTTCAACGGTGTCGAGGGTTCGCGCGTAGATGGTCGCCCAACCGGGGCCGAGCATTGCCGATGCGAAGACTGCCGCCCAGACTGCCGAGAAGTTGGGAACGCTAATCACGTAGACGAGCGCCGCCATGCCCAAAACGGAATAGGTAATCAAAATGAGGTCTTGGTTGAAGCGGGTCATGAGAAAGTTTGCGAGCATCTTGCCAATGAAGAAGGCGATGAAAGCAAAGATCATGTAGTTGGATGCGCTGCGTTCATTAATGCCAGAATCCATGTGCAGTGCCAGACGAATGGTGAATGACCACAGTGCGGTCTGAACACCAACGTACATGAACTGGGTGATGATGCCCTTGATAAAGGCGGTGTTCTTGGAGAGGTAGCGCAGGGTCTCACCGATGGATGAAGGCTTTTCTTCGTGTGCCTTGTTCAGCGGCTTGCAGTGCGGGTACTGGGTGATAGCGACCAATATAACGAGTACTACCAGCACCATGATGATGAGGCGGTAGGGTTCCAAGGTTCGCTGCAGAGCTTCTGCTGCCAGTGCGTGACGGTCGGCTTCGTTGAGACCTTCGAGTTGCTTGTGTAGCGCATCTCCGTCAGTGAAGATGAGGTATTTACCAAGTAGTGCACCTGCTAAAAAGCCGACCGGAGTGAAGGTCTGCGAGATGTTCAGACGCAAGGTTGCGGTTTCTTTGGGGCCAATCATCGATGAGTAGGTGTTGGCTGAGGTTTCCAAGAACGATAGACCAACTGCAACCGAGAAAATCGCTGCAAGAAAGACGGTGTAGGTTGCAACGTGAGATGCCGGGAAGAAGAGCAGGCAACCAATAATGTAGATGCTCAATCCCAGTAGCAGGCCAACTTTGTAGCTGAACTTACGGATGACGCGTGATGCCGGGATTGCGATTACAAAGTAGCCGCCGTAAAAGGCTGACTGCACGAATGCGGATGCGACATCGGATAGCGTGAAGAGTGCTTTGAACTGGGTAATCAGAATGTCGTTAAGGCTCGCTGCTGCACCCCACATGGGAAAACAGATGGAAAGCAGAATGAACTGGAACAGAGGAATTTTGTTCAGGTAGCCATCACACTTTTGAAGCGTGCGGTCTTTGATAAGACCCCAGGTGGTGTTGGGTACGCCTTCATCGTCGAGATGATGCGCCGTTGCATTCACACTCATATTTTTGCCCTTACGGTAACCCCTGTGCTTATTGCACCTGGGTAGTGGTTTTTCTCTAGCGGTAGGACGTAGGCGTTATTTTCATGAAAAGCTGCATCGGTTGGCAGTGAAAGACGTCGTTGTCCTAATTTCCTAGAACCGATGGTAGGACGCAAGAAGCAGTAACTTATACAGTTTTTTGGCACGTATGTTCCAACTTCTGAGGTTTTTTCGTTGATGATTTATTCATAAGTTCCCTTATAGTTACGGTTTCCGCCGGCCCGGACGCGGGCGTCCTTACACGTAGAAGCATTACGCATAAGGCTCAAACCGAGATAAAGCAACCGCGGTTTTTACATCTACCACCAAGCGGTTTGCATAACCCCAGCTCAGCGCCGCATGAATTACCGCAATTTTCTCTTCACCACCAGCCACCAAGACTTTCTGCTCCACCTTACGTAAATCGGGCAATGACATACCTGCCACCCGGCTATTGGCATCCGGCAAACAAATGCGCGCATTTGCATCAACATAATGCGAACAAATATCTCCCACAGACCGCTCAGCAAGAAACTGTTTTTCAGTGCCAGTGAGTAGCTCAGAACGAAACAGGCGCGAGGTTAGCGTGCTAGTGCCGGGTGAGAAAACCACAACCCGGCACTCCTGCGCCAGTGCCAGCAAACGAGCTACAGAACTTCGATGCCCAGGCAAGTTGCGTTGCTGTCGCGTTGAAAAAAGAGCGGGAAGTTCCGTCGTAAAACATTCAGCGTTCAGGGCTACCGACAGTCTCTCGTGAGCTTGCTTCATACGATGGTCGGAAAGAGCATCCCCAAAGGAGCCGCGAAGTTGAACCAAAGAAATATCCGTGAGGGAGGTCTGCTCGCAGGCATCGGCCAGCTCATGAATGGTTTCAGACCATACGACTCCCACGTGATCTCCAGGGGTCAGAAGTTCCACCAAAACACCAGCTGCACACCGGCCCAAGGCACGACGTAGATCGGTGGGACCAAGACCCACCGGAGAGACAATATGCACGCTGCTCAGCGCATACTTTTGCCGTAAAAGCTCAGAAAGCCGCTTATCATTCTCCCGGGGGTCTCGCACTTCCACCTGAATAAAACCGCGTTCTTTCGCGTGGCTCAGCAGTTTAGACACGGTAGGACGCCCCACATGCAGTTTCTCAGAGACCTCTTGTTGCGACAGCCCCGAGTAGTAGAGCTTAGCGGCATCAAGTGCCAGCTCGTCGCGTCGCGTCAGACCAAACTCATTGGTTTTCATGGTGCAAGCATACGTAACCCGGCGCCCCAGATAAAAATACCCTCCCACCGTTTTGACGGTGAGAGGGTAGAAAATGGAGACGAGATAATTACATGGATTTCGTTCGGACAAGGCAAGGTACGTCAGCTTCCCTTAAACGCCAGCCCCGAGCCAGTTGACGCTCCTTGCCTTGCCCTCCGCATCCTCAGCTAAACATCGGTGCGAAACTATGCACGTACCGACGCGCCACCGGAACTTTCGCGTCCAGCAGTGTTCTGCGGATCATGAGCGGTGTCAGAATGAGCCTTGCCGTGTCCATCAGTGTGATCATCGTGCTTCTTGCCACCGTGTCCCAGCGGGGTGAAGTGCAAAATCGCAACGATAATTGCACCAACAATCAAACCGAAAATCAGTGAAAGACCGGTGTTAGTAAACCATGCCAAAACCGCGCCGATAGCACCGGGGATAGCGTGGGCAACATTGTGCTCTAGGTGGTGCACAAATTCGTAAATCGGGTGGAAGCCCAACTTGTTCATACCGTCAAGAAGAATATGACCGCCTACCCAGAGCATCGCCAGCATACCCACGAATGAAATAATAGACATCACAACGGGCATCGCCTTTACCAGGCCACGGCCAAATGACTGGGTAGCGCCGGTCTTGCCCTTGCGAGCCAGAAACAGGCCAAGGTCATCCATCTTAACCAGCAAAGCAACCGCACCGTACACGCCGATGGTGATACCAATGCCAACCACAATCAAAATGATTGCTCGGTTAATCAAAGATTCAGAGGCGACTTCGTTGAGTGCAATCACCATAATCTCAGCACTCAGAATAAAGTCGGTACGAATAGCGCTGGAGATAACCTTGTTCTCTGCTTCTTCGCCATCAATTGCTGCAGGGGTGTTATCGTGATGATCATTTTTGCTGAACATCTCAATGACTTTTTCAGCACCTTCGTAGCAGAGAAAAGCGCCACCGCACATGAGCAAAGGGGTGAGTAGCCACGGCACAAACTGACTCAGCAACAAAGCAAAGACAAGAATAATTGCCTTGTTCTTCAGTGATCCAATAGCAATGCTTTTAATGATTGGAAACTCGCGCTTAGGCTCTACGCCCTGCACGTACTGAGGGGTCACAGCGGCGTCATCTACCACTACGCCGGCTGCTTTAGCGGACGCGCGACCAGCAGCCGCCGCCACATCATCCATACTTGCGGCGGTAAGTTTTACCAGCGCAGCAACGTCATCCAAAAGTGCGGCCAAACCACCGGCCATGTGCATCACATCTTTCTAGGGGGTGCTATACCAATTTCAAGGTATAGAAAGTAGAGTGATTCAATTTTAGGCGACATTTAGTATCTTTCAGGTAACAACGCCACGTAATATGCACCCCACCTTCTCTAAACCAGCGTCCTTCTCACATTTCGTGGATTTGCGCTGTAATTCTGGCGTTTTTACAGCACAAATCCACGGAAAGTGCGGTGGCGCGTCATTATTCAGGGTGAATCTGCGGAATCATCGCCGTATCTTCTATAGGTTGTGGGACATAGCGCCATAGCGCTGGAATTGCCGCCGTAATGCCAACAATTGCGACAATGCAGGTAATGCCACCTGCCATAGCAGCTACTGGCGCACCAAGGATGCTGGCGGCCCCACCCACGACGCCTGTTCCGAGGTTGGGACCGCCGGTGACTGTCACGATGAAAAGCCCCTGCAGGCGTCCGCGCATGTTATCTGGCGATGCCGTTTGCAAAATTGTGGAGCGGTAGATGCCGCCAAGAGCATCACACCAGCCAGCAAAAGCAAGAGCACATGCCCCGCCGATGAGAGGTAGAAGGTTTTCTAGCACGCGGTCACTCGGCTGCCTTCCCTCTAACAAAAATGCGATGAGGCCAAAGATGAAGAAACCAAGGCCCCACCCGATGTAGCTAAAGGTGAGAAAGCGTCCTTGCCTGCGGACGTTTTTCAACCAGCCCGATAGCGAAACCCCAAGCAGAGCACCGATTGCGCCGGACGATAAAAGAATGCCCGCACCGCTGTCACCACCCCCGTAGGCGATAAGCACAAGCGCGGGAATAATGGGACGCGCCTGGGCAAAAATCATGCCGATAATATCGACGATAAACGACATTGCCACTACCGGCTGTCCTTGGACGAAGCGCAGTCCTTCGACAACAGATGAGAAGCCGCGTTGTTTCTGATGCGAGGACTCATGGTGAGGAACCATCGGTGGCAGTTTGTAGAGCGCCCACAGACCAACCATCATGGCAAGAACGTTGATGGAATATGTCCAGTTATAGCCCACACTCGCTACGAGTGCACCACCGAGCATCGGGCCCACGCTCATACCTAGCGTGCCAACGCTCATGGTCAGGGCATTGGCGCTGGGCAATAGGCGACGTTTGATGAGCCGGGGAATAATCGCACCGCGCGCCGCCTGGTTGATAGGTTGCAGAAGGGATTCAATGGCGATGAGACTGTACAAAACCCATACGTTATGGACTCCTGCCCAGGCGTGAATTGCGATGCCGACAGTTACCAGCCACATTCCGATGGACGCTACCAGAGCAACTTTTCTGCGATCGTAAGTGTCTGAGATAACCCCGCCGTAGAGGCCTCCAATAATGAGGGGACCAACCGCAACCAGGCCGATTGCACCGGTTGCTGCGGTAGAACCTGTCAGTGCGAAGACCTCCAGCGTTATAGCAATAGAGGTAATTTGATAGCCCATGGTTGAGAACAGAGCACCCAGCCAGATACGACAAAATTCGGGGCTGATTTTGAGCGGAGTGGTATCCATCAGGAGTTTGGTCATGATGCCTATTGTTAGCTATGAATTCATGGGGAGCAA
>JBHWPN010000147.1:0-5363 GCA_043424895.1 Rothia sp. (in: high G+C Gram-positive bacteria)
GGTGTCGCTGTCGATGGTTCCCGCGGCCGAACCCGCAGAGACATGGGCTGACCCCATGCAGGCAACCGACTACATGAACATTTACCCGGAGCGCCCAGAAAATCAGCACTTCGGTACTGTTCAGGTGGAAACCAAGGTGCCGGCAAACCAGCGCGACCGACGCGTGGCAGACATGCTCGATACAGCCTGGGTTCCGCCGCAGGTGCGTGAACAGCGAGCCCGCGAACAGTATGTTCAGCATATGCAGCAGGGCCAGGGGCATCAGCAGCAAGGGCAGGGGCATCAGCAGGGTCATCCTTATGAAAGACCAACTGAGTAGCTGATCCCACTCCCCCGCCGAGAGGTCAATTTAAGACATGTTTTCGGGCAAAACCTGTCTTAAATTGACCTCTCGGCTGTTAATTAAATTATGTAAGATCTTTCAAGTTATATGATTTCAAGACCTTGATGATTTCCGGCAACTCTTGAACAACAGTTGCTCGAATGGTGTCAGGGTCAATCACCGCATAACCGTGAGCAACCCGGTTTCGCATTCCCCGCATATAGTGCCAGTTTTTGCCAAAGAGTTCTTTTTTGAGGCTATCGGGAAGTCTATTCAAGGTATTTATGGCCGCAGATAATCTCATAGAGATTGCATCCAAATACACTGAGTCATTGAGATTTTCTTGAGCGTATTTTTCTACATATATTAGGTGAAACAGAGCTTCATCGATTATTTCTTTATCAGTTCTACTCATAGTCTCACTGCCTGCCGCAGGATGCGGTTCTCTAGATCAGGGCGGATAGCGTGGTCAAAAACAAGATCCACTGGAGCTTGCAGTATTTCGCTGAGATGGCTTTCGATTTCTGAGATTTTCATAAGCCCTAATGGATTCTCGGTAGTAGCTAGAAGGTCTATATCCGATTTATCGTGATCTTTAGCGGTTGCCAACGAACCAAAAACTCGTACATTGTGTATCCCATTTTCAGCGAGATAGCTAAGAACTTGGCTACGGTTCTTTCTGAGTTTTTGTGAGAGCGGTGAAGTGCCATGAAAGTGGATGAGCCGAAAGACTTCTGGTTGGCTCAATTGGGCAGCTTCGGCAATAGCTCGCTGGGAAAGACCATCAGCATAGGCTTCGCGGATACTCGCGGTGAGCTGCGCACGCCCCTCGCTCATCAACTCCCTAGCAGCTTGAGTACGTTGTTCGAGAACCGAGAGTTTCATAGGTAAATGATAGCAAAACCTATCACATGTAGAAGGTTGGGATTTAGGCGCACCCTTGCCCGCTGCGTGAGACCCATGTTACTCTTGACATGATTTATTCCCTACGAGAGGCAATCCATTGGATTCACAGGCGCTTGTTGCATAAGTAGCTAAAGCGTGTGCGCATCTTTAGCTGAAATTTCTAGCTGATAGGCGTTGTGTGATGTCCACTTTCAATGGTTCTTCTCTATCTTTTTCTCATCTGTCTTTTATCTGGCAGGACGGCGTTCCCTGTTTCTCTGATATATCGGCGAGTTTTAGTGCGCCTTTAACCGGGTTAATTGGCGATAACGGTAGCGGCAAATCAACACTTCTCAAAGTACTTGCAGGGTATCTGCAACCAACATCGGGTGAGGTTCAGCGCCCCGCGCGTATTGCTTACCTCCCGCAAGATTTGGGGCTTGATGCTCACAGCACCGTCTCCGATATTTTTGGAATTACAAAAATTCTCGACGCTCTGACCGCCCTAGAAAACCGTAACTTTTCTGAAACACTCTACGAGAGCATTGGCGAACGTTGGGACGCTGGTGGGCAAGTCATCGCCGAACTAGCCAAGGCAAACTTTGCACCGGCAATTGGTCTTTCTGAAAAAGACCACACAAATTTTCTGAGACGTCCTCTTTCAACCTTCTCGGGCGGAGAAACCGTAACGCTCGCGCTCACCGCAACGCTGGCGTCCTCACCGGATTTTCTGTTGCTCGATGAGCCCACTAATAACTTAGACTCTCAGGCTAAAACCCGATTTATAGAACAATTACAGCATCTGCCCTGTCCGTCGGTCATGGTCAGCCACGACAGGGACGTCCTGGCGCATGTTGATGAAATCGCAGAGCTCTACAGGGGCACCCTGCGCACTTTTACCGGTAATTACGCTAACTACACTCAAACAATCTGGGCTGAACAGCACTCGATACAGCGTAAAGTCCGAGATGCTAAAGCGCACCAGCGAAAGGAGACCAAAGAGCGTGCTGAAATGCTCACCCGACTGGCACGCGATGAACGGCGCGGAAAAAAGTTTGCCGCATCAAAACGAAAACCCGGTATGGCTATGGGACTCGATAAAAATTCTTCGCAGCGTACGGCGGCTAAACGATCGCAACAGCACGAAAATTCAGTGGCGACTGCGCGCCAGGTAGTTGAGGATGCACAAAAAGAGCTCCGTGAAGATAACGGGATTTACATTCATCTACCGGGCACTGCTTTACCCGCTGGTAAAAAGGTCCTTGAGCTGTCTTTGACCAGCAGAAACGAGCAGCAACTGTCAGGGAACATTGTTCTCGAAGGGCCGGTGCATCTGCGCATTTCTGGGGTGAACGGCAGCGGCAAAACTACTCTTCTTAACCAAATCGCTCAGGGTGCAGGGGTTACCAACTGCGCTAAGCGTCAAGCATCCTATACTGCTACCTACGCCCTGGACTCGTGTGGTTATCTGCGCCAGCGGATTGACCTTGAACCGACGCTTACTGTTTTGGAAACCGTCGCACAAACTAATAAGACCGCTACCGAACAGCATCTGCGAGACCAGCTGGCGAAACTTCAGTTCAAACGCGACCGCGTCAACGCTCGCATCAGCGAACTCTCCGGCGGTGAACGGTTTCGAGTAGAGATTGCCCGTATTCTGCTCAGCGACCCAGCACCTCAACTTCTATTGCTCGACGAGCCCACCAACAACTTAGATATTTCATCGGTTGACTGGTTGGTAGATGCCCTCACCAACTATGAGGGAGCACTTGTGCTAGTTAGTCACGATGAAGATTTCTGCACTCGGCTCAGTATTGATAAGACGCTGGTGCTTTAAAACTGTCGAGAGGTCAATTTAAGACAGGTTTTCGGGCAAAACATGTCTTAAATTGACCTCTCGGCGATCTTAGAGCTCTTCTTTCGCTGCTTCTTCTGGCGTTGCGCTCAAAAAGTGTGGCTCGTTGAAGCCGCGCTTTGCAAAAGCATCGCGCACAGCGTGAGCTACCGCGTCCTGATTATCTGCGCGAACCAGAGCAATCGCCGAGCCACCAAAACCGCCGCCGGTCATGCGCGCACCCAGGGCACCAGCGTCCAAAGCTACGTCCACAGCAACATCCAGTTCGGGGCTGCTTACCTGATAATCATCGCGCAAGGACGCATGCGAGGCGGTCAGCAGCTCACCCAACGTAGTCCAGGTATCGGCAGTTGGCTTGCCTGCTTCAAAGAGCTTGATAGTCTCAACAACTCGCAGCTGCTCGGATACAACATGGCGCAGCAAAGGCTCTACTGTTTCAACGGTGTATTCACAGGGAACATCAACCTCACCTGCAGAAACAATCTCCCGCCAGCGGGTTACAGCACTCTCAACATCGCCCGTGATTTCGGTGCCATCGGTGACCAAAGATGCCAAATACTTCTCGCCAAAAGACTCCGCCATCGCATCGCAACCTGCACGACGCTTTGCATACTGACCGTCGTTGAGCTGATGCGGGGCGCGCGTATCGATTACCAGCAGAGCAAGCCCGTCGGCAGCGACATCAAGTGGGACCTTAGTCGTTGAAAAATCCCGACAATCAATGGTGAGAACGGCACCTTGCGATGCCCGCAAAGAAATGGACTGATCCATTCCGCCAGTGTTGGCGCCGGCGATCTCATTTTCTGCCTTGATGCAGACAGCCGCTAACTGCTTGCGCCCGTCATCAGTTGCCGCAAGTAGCGCACGCGCAGAATCGTTTTCGCTAGCCAGAGCGTCAAAAGCAAGCGCAACAGAGCATTCCAGAGCCGCCGATGATGACAGGCCAGCACCCAGCGGAACATCCGAATCCACGGCAATGTCAGCGCCGGTTACCTCACCCAGAAGTCCAAGCTCGCGCATCGCCCAAGGCACGCCCACCACGTAAGCAATCCAGCTATCTACGGCGCCGGGAGCGACTGCGTCCGCCGCGATCTCGGTGGTCTCGCTACCGTCCTGAGTGGAGGTCACGCGCAGAACGCCGTCGGTGCGCGGTGAAATCGCCACGAAGGTGCGGTGCGGTAGGGCAAGGGGCATCACGATGCCACCGTTGTAGTCAATGTGCTCACCGATGAGGTTGACGCGACCGGGCGCCGAGAACACACGTGCCGGCTCATAGCCAAATTCGTCGGTGAATGCCTGACGCACGCGCGCTACGTGTGCGCCGGTTTCTTGGGCGGTTTTCCAAACAAGCTCAGTCATGATGCGAGTTCCTTAAAACGTGCGGCAATGCGCTCGGGTGTGGTGTCAGAAATCCAGGCGGCTACCGCGGATTCACTGCCCGCCAAGAACTTCATCTTGTTGGGTGAGCGCATGAGCGAGAAGACGCGCAGGTACATGCGCGAGATATCCTCGCCGTCGCGGGTGGGTGCCTGGTGCCAGGCGGCGATGTAGGGCAGGGTGGTGACGCCTTCGAAGAAGCGATCTAAGCGGCCCAAAATGTCGAGGTAGAGCTCGGTAAGTTCGTCCTTCTCGGCATCGGTGAGCTCGGTGAAGTCACGGGCTGCGCGGCGCGGGAACACCATAATTTCAACCGGCCATTTAGCGGCGAAAGGCACGAAAGCCACCCAGTGTTCGGTTTCTTCGACGATGCGAGTACCTTCAGCCAGTTCCTGGTTCAGCAGGTCGCCGAGCAGGTCCGCTCCCCCGTTATCTGCCGCGTATTTTTCTGCCTGACGCGCCACGGCAGCGGTGTAGGACGGCAGGTAGGAGTAGCCGTAAATCTGCCCGTGCGGATGCGGCAGGGTCACGCCGATCTCTTTGCCGCGGTTCTCGAAGGGGAACACCTGCGCGATGTCCGGGTTGGCGGAGAGTTCGCGGGTGCGGTGCGTCCACGCTTCAACCACAGTGCGAGCGCGCTTAAAACCTAGGGACGCGAACGAGCCTTCAGTTTCGGGTGTAAAGCAGACAACTTCGCAGCGTCCGGCCGGGGTGGTCTCAAAGAAAAGGTCGTCGTCGCGATAAGTTTCCAGCGGGCCTTGCAGTGAGGGAAAGCGGTTTTCAAAGACGGCTACATCGTAGGTTTCTTCGGGGATTTCACCCGGTACGCTACCGCGGCCGGCGGGTGCCAGTGGGTCTTCATCGGCAGGTGGCATGAAGGTGCGGTTGTTGCGGTGGGCGGCAATGGCAACGGACTCGCCGGTC
>JBHWPN010000148.1:0-2949 GCA_043424895.1 Rothia sp. (in: high G+C Gram-positive bacteria)
GCGACCCAGGCTGGAAAAACAACCATGTTGAACTGTCTATCAGCATCTATTGGACCTCGCGAACGTGTAGTGACGTGTGAAGAGATTTTTGAGCTCAATGTGCCGTTGCGCGATGTTGTAGGTATGCAGTGCCGTCAGCCGAATCTTGAAGGCAAAGGCGAGATTCCTTTACGTCGTTTGGTAAAAGAAGCTTTGCGTATGCGCCCGGATCGGATGCTCATTGGCGAGGTTCGTGAGGCGGAATCCTTGGATATGCTGATTGCGCTGAACTCGGGTCTGCCGGGTATGGGTACTATCCATGCGAATTCAGCACGCGACGCTATTACTAAAATCTGTACTCTTCCATTGCTTGCAGGTGAAAATATTTCATCTAGCTTCGTGGTGCCAACAGTTGCATCTTGTTTTGATCTTGTTGTTCATTGCCAACGAGACCGAAGGGGGTGTCGTCGCGTCCTTGAAATTGTTGCTCTGGGTAACCGCGTAGAGAACAACGTTATTGAGACATCGACGGTCTTTCAACTGGTAGATGGCAAGTTGGCGTGTGTGGCTTCAGAATTGCCTGCTGCTCACAAGTTTGAGCGTGCTGGTTACCGGTCAGATGCAATCTTGCCTTCTCTCGACACAGGATCACTCAAATGATCGCACTGATTGGCTTGTTGACAGGATTGGGCACATTTCTCGTGTGGTGGTCTTTCTGGCCCATGACTACACGGCAGAGAAAACCGAAAACTACCTCGCCAACTTTGGCTTTGCTCCAGCAGGCCGGAGTCGAACGTGTGAGTCCATCGCTGTTCTATGCCATGTCAGTGATGAGCGGAGTAATTATTGCTCTACTAACTTTGGCTGCAACCGGTCTGTATAACCTTGCGTTGCTCCTGTTCCTGGTGGGGGTTCTAATACCGCGGCTCGTTATCGGGTGGCGGGCTAATAAACGACAGTCACAAATTCGTGAGCTGTGGCCCGATGTAGTTGATCATCTTCGATCCGCTATTCGAGCCGGTCTTTCCCTGCCTGAGGCACTGATGCAGCTGCAATACCGCGGCCCTGAACCATTGCGTCCTGCCTTCGAGGTTTTCTCTCGCGATTATCGAGCCAGTGGGGAATTTGTTCCATCTCTCAACCGGTTGAAAGACCGTTTGTCAGATCCTACTGCAGATAACATCATTGAAGCTTTGAAAGTAACGCGTGAAGTCGGCGGCACTGACCTAGGACGATTGTTGGGTACATTGAGCGAGTTTCTACGAGAAAGCGCGCGCACCCGTTCTGAGCTCGAAGCCCGTCAGTCATGGACCGTCAACGCTGCCCGGCTTGCTTCTTTTGCCCCGTGGCTCATTCTTTGTCTGATGGCAACCCAACCTGGAACCGTGCAAATCTATAACTCTTTTGCAGGTTTCATGGTCATGTTAGGCGGTCTTGTAGTCACAATCTTCGCGTATGTTCTCATGCTTAAACTTGGTGCTTTACCGCAAGAGAAACGAGTTCTGGCATGAACTGGACCATCATTATCGGGTTAGTTCTGGCAAGCGGGCTGTGGTTGGTGTACCAAAGCGTTAAAGCTGTTCGAACACTAAATTTTAGCGATCGAATTGCTCCGTATATGCGTTCATCCGAGTTACAAGCATCGCTTTTAGAGGAGACCAAAAGTACCCCTAAAGGTATGTGGGGCGGGTTTTATGAGCTACTTCTGCCGTTTATTACCGATGCTGTAGCCAAACTTAACAAGACCTCGGCTAACACCCATCTGCTGGAAAAACGCCTAGAACAGGCTAACTTGCCTAAAACTATTGCCGATTATCGGGCAGAACAAGTTGTATGGGGTTTGATTGCGTTTATAGTTTCTGTGGCTTTGTTGGGCTTAGCTGCTGCCCAAGGCAGAGTCTCTTTAGCTGGTGCTCTCATTCTTTCCATTGCATGTGCTGTTACAGGTTTCTTGGCTCGAGACTATTGGTTGACGCAAACCATCAAAAAGCGCGAGAAACAAATGCTTACGGAGTTCCCAGCGCTTGCTGAGTTGATGGCTCTTTCGGTGACCGCAGGGGAGTCAGCTGTTGCGGCACTTGAGAGAGTATGCAGAGTCTCATCTGGAGAGCTATCGACTGAGTTCAACAAGATTCTGGCTCAAACGAGAGCTGGTGACGGGCTGGTTCCTGCATTACAAGAATTCTCCCAACGAACCTCTGTCGCAGCCTTGGCACGATTCGTTGACGGCATCGTAGTGGCAATTGAGCGCGGAACTCCGCTATCTGACGTCCTTCGGGCGCAGGCACAGGACGTGCGTGATGCTGCTAAGCGGGAACTCATGGAAGCTGCTGGCAAGAAAGAGATTGCCATGATGGTTCCCGTTGTCTTTTTTATTCTTCCACTCACGGTGGTTTTCGCGATTTTCCCCGGAATCTCGCTGTTGCAGATCAATCTGTAACGTCTTCACACATCCATTATTGAAAGGTAAATTCCCATGAAAATCCTCATTATGCTTCAGCTAATTGCAGCTCGATTCCTTACCCTGTTGGTAACTGAAGATGACAAAGAGCGCGGCGATGTGCCGGGCTGGGTAATGATCACAATGATGACCGCCATTCTTGTTGCTGCACTGTTGGTAGTTGCTCAAGATGCACTAGTAGCCATGTTCCAAAGTGCAATGGCTAAGGTGAGCGGATAGTTCTGTGGTGGGCTCCGCGAAATCCTCGAATTCGGCAGATGCTGGTAATGCAACTGCCGAATTCGTAATGGTCATCGGTCTAGTTGTCTTGTTGTTTGCTGGGGTGCTACAGGTAGCGTTTGTGCTGTATACCCGCAATATGATGGTGGACGCGGCAGCCTCCGGAGCTAGGTACGGTACGTTGCTTGATAGAACCTATGAGGACGGTGCTGTGAGAACTCGTCAGTTGCTGACGGATTCTCTACCGGCAGGGGGAGCTGCCAACGTGAGCTATCAGGTAGTAAACCAGA
>JBHWPN010000149.1:0-17282 GCA_043424895.1 Rothia sp. (in: high G+C Gram-positive bacteria)
GAACCAGCTCAAGGTATTCGGCGGAGTCTAACCGACGACGGACAGCGCGGTGACTTTCTTCTTCATCGCGCTGAATCATAGTCTCTAATTCAGAAGCGGCAGTCTGCGAGATAACCCCGTAATCATTGTGCTCAGTGATAAAACGGCGAACTGATTCGAGCTCTCGCACACTGGCTGTATCAACAGCCAGTTCACTCAGTTCAGTAATCACTTCGTTGAGCTCGATTTCAGTCTGTTCATCAGCCACAAAAGGTAATACTGCACATTCGATAAAGCCCGCAAGCTTACGAGCACCGGCGCGGACTTGCTGCGTCCCGCCCTCAATCTCTGCCCTGGTCTTCAGATCGCTGACAGCCAAACCAGATACAAGATGATCAAGCCCGGAACGCACTCGATATTCAACAGTTTGGGTGGGGCGCCACTGACGCTGGTCATCTTCTGCGCTTCCCACAGGGGCTTCTATAAGCGCACCGCGTCGTTGTTCAAAAGCAATATCTTGCCCCATAGCACGCGCAATCTTTGCAATTGACTGCGACTCTTGAGCTCCCGCGCTAGTAATAATCGCATCTACCGCATTAAACGCTTCTTCTGCGCGTTCGTGAGTGGGGTCAATAAACTCAACTTCCCATTCATGCCACGAACGTTCTACTCGAGTCATAAAGTCAAAAGCCTGCACGGTGTCATCGCAAATCTCAAGAATTTCGTTCCGAGCTCCGTCTAAAACTACAGTGCGGATGCGCGTGGTTTTGAGAGAAACAACTTCTTCCAAAGGCTGCCCAGCTGTGACGCCTTGAAGAATATGTTCCACGGCAGCGGGCATTTTTTCACGGTTTTTCAAAAGCTCAAACGTGACTTCATGACGGCCACCGTTTTCACCGTTGAATTTGATATGCCAGCCTTCGTCATATCCCCCTAGACGGCGACGCAACGCTACTCGCGCCGAGGAAAGATCACGGTTAGCGGTATCCATATACACCGCATCCATTTCTTCAGTCACCGGCGGTTTAACGGAGAATCCTTTGAGCGATGAGAAGTCAATTGTCAGCTCTGCTCCATCGAGGTTCTCGTATTTGCGTTCTATTTCAAGATGATGAGCAGGCACTAATCTCCCCTGTATCTGGCGTATGTTCAACGCATAGTCTGCGCTTCGTCTACTTTCAAAGATAACAAATGCCCTAAGTCAAAGAGACGCATTTTTAAATACAGCTTCAGGTAATCCACGTAATACCACAATCGGACGCGCCTTAGTCTAAAAACCCCAGTGATGCAGCAAAGAATATTCATCTTTCTCTACCAGTCCTCAAGAAACCATTTTCAAAAAAGCGAGAGTCATAGAAAAGACCCCTGCCGCCTAATTACAAGGCGGCAGGGGTCATAGTTTTCATGCTTGTTAGGCGCGTCGGCGCTTTAAAACATCGTCTAAATCAAATCTGATGCTACCTGATGCTGCTTCTTGAAGTGTCTTAGAACGAGCCTGAGGTTCAGCTTGCACTTCCACAGGTTCAATGTGTTGAAAATGTTCTTCGGTATCTAGATACAACGGACGCGGCACTTCTACTGGTTGCCAAGAAGTGTCTTCAACCTCTAGTGACTGGTGATGAGCCATTGGTGGCACACCGTCTTGTTGCCTTGGTTGGGGCGCCGAATCATTATCCTGAGCTACTTCCGTGTAGCGTTCGAAGTCTCTGTGGGTACGGGCATATCGGAGGGATTTCACGGATGCTGCTACGGGTTTAGCCTGCAGGACGCGTGCTGATGAAGGCGCTGAGGCGCTCTTTTTAACTTTAGTGGGGTTTGCTTGGAGTTCAGTCTCATCAGAGTTATAAGCGACAGAGGTATTTTTTGAAAAAGTACTATCTGCCGACTCATACCGAGCGCGCTGGTCTCTCACTGCTAGCGCACGCAAGAACGCAAAAGCACTGGATCCCATAACCAAAAAACACGTAGGAATAACCCATGTCACGCTGGTGAAACCAGCGATTGCGATAAAGAGCAAACCTAACAGTAATGAAAGAGACCCGGCACCAAAAATAGCTAACCGAGCAACTTTGGAAGGTTTACGTTCGGTATTATTCGAGGACAAATAGGCATCAGCTGACGTTGAGGAACCAGACTCTTGATCCAAAACATCAGATGCCATCTTTTCAGCACCAATAGGTTCAAATCGTGGGCGGCTGAGACGAGTCATGGCTACATAAGTGAAAGCTGCGGCAATAACCAGCAAAAAACTAGATGCACCGAGCCAACCCCAAGCCATAATTTATTCCACCCCAGTCTGCTGTTTTAACAGCCTTAAACCTTCTTTACAAAAATGTAGTCTATCTAAATTACAACAGTGTGACTCGTTAAAAGCAAAAAGTGAGACAGAAAATATCTTCTGTCTCACTTTTAGTTAAATTATTAAGCTATTAATCAAGCTCTGATGCGAATTCCTTAATCCAGGAACGCAGTTCTGAACCGAGGTCATCACGCTCAGCCGCGAGGATAACGTTAGCCTTCAAGTAGCTGAGCTTATCGCCAGTATCGAAACGACGGCCCTTGAATACAACACCGTATACGCCGTCACCTTCTTCGTTACCCTTAGCAAGAGTCTGCAAGGCGTCAGTCAGCTGGATTTCATTTCCGCGTCCGGGCGCAGTGTTTTCAAGAACCTCAAATACCTTGGGAGAAAGAACATAGCGTCCGATCACCGCGTAATTAGAAGGGGCTTCTTCAACAGCAGGTTTTTCTACAAGTTCAGAAACCTTGAAGAAATCTTCGCCCTCAACGGTTTCAATAGCTGCACAACCGTAGGCAGAGATCTGGCTTTCTGGAACTTCCATTAAAGCGATAACGGAACCACCGGTCTGCTGCTGAACACGTACCATCTCTGACAAAAGATCATCTTTTTCATCAATGAGGTCGTCACCGAGCAAGACAGCAAAAGGCTCATTACCAACATGGATTTTAGCGCGAAGAACTGCGTGACCCAGGCCTTTAGGATCTCCCTGGCGAACATAGTGAATCTCGCCCAAATCGTTGGTGTCCAAAACAGACTTAAGAAGCTTATCCTTACCCTGTTCCTCGAGAGAGTCCTCAAGAGTGGGAACACGGTCAAAGTGATCTTCCAAAGCGCGCTTGTTACGACCGGTAATCATCAGAACATCGTTCAGACCTGCAGAAACAGCTTCTTCAACAACATACTGAATTGCCGGACGGTCCACTACCGGCAGCATTTCCTTAGGAGTAGCCTTGGTAGCAGGAAGAAAACGAGTACCCAGACCAGCTGCAGGAATTACTGCTTTGGTAACAGGACGAGGTGAATTAGTATCAGTCATAGAGTCAACAATAGCCGATAAATTAGTGCGAACCTGCTTATTAGTAAGTAATGTTCAGCAAATTACTGAGCATAAATACCCCCTTTTTCGTCGCACTTGTAGACTAAACAGCCCCTGTTTCGAAACGTATTCATCATTATTCATTTCTTAGGGTGTTTAACGTGTGACGCGTTTTATTCGCCCAATCTAAGACAACCCCTCTACCCTTCAGCAACCGTCGCCCTCCGGCTACATACTGCACCGACGTAGAGTTGCTACTTTTCGCCTCAGCTATGACAAGGATGCCTATACATTATGAAACTAGATGTAAAAAACCATAAAGCTTTTCTTCGCGCTTCAATTCGTCGACGTCGACACCGATTAGAATCTAATCCTGATCACCGCGCTTTTCTCGCCGATAAATTTGAGGAGAATTCAAAGAATTTATTTGCCTCCCTAAAAGAAGGGGATACGGTAGTAGCTTTTCTCCCTTTGATTCACGAACCTCCCATTGAAAAGATTCTTCTGAATCTAATAAACCGCAAAATTAATATTTTTGTGCCCGTGGTAAAACCATCTCGTCAATTAGCTTGGGTACGCTGGGCTCCAGATGCACCAAGCGTCCATAACATTCTAGGGATTGATGAACCCGTTGGTGATGAATACGGTTCTGAAATTTTCTTGAACGCTGATATCAGGCTCATGCCCGCACTGGCAGTGGATATTAACGGGCACAGATTAGGACAGGGTGGTGGGTTTTACGACACTCTGTGTGCCAATCTCACCGACCAGCATCTTATAAGCACCTATACGGTTATTTTCGATGAGGATTTACTGGATGGACTCCCCTACGAAGACCACGATTTTGTGACTCCTGCAGTTCTTACTCCCAGCGGTGTGCGGTCGCTACGCTCCTAGAAAGCATGGCTTAACCACCTAATATTTCGCGATAGTATTAGGTGCAGATTATTGATACGTACGTCAAAAAGGAATACCACCGATGCCGGTTTATACATACCAGTGTAAGAACTGTGGGCATATTTTTGAAGAACACCAGTCGTTCTCAGATGCACCGCTCACAACCTGCCCCAACTGCGGTGAAGATCAGCTTCGCAAGAAGTTCGGTAACGTGGGAGTCGTGTTTAAGGGATCAGGTTTTTACTCCAACGACAAGTAATACTACGCCTACAAAGCATGAGCGGTGGATGCGTCCTCAATCAGGACGCATCCACCGCTTTTGTCTTGGGTGATTAGTTTCCGCCGTAATGGGGTGGTCGTTGTTCTTTCATCCACTCATCACGGGCGTTCTCCTCTGCTCTTACCTCGTGTTCATATGGGGAGTTAAGCCCCGCAAGCTGAGGTTCTTGACCACCGATAGAGCTTCCACCGGTTGCTCGACGCGGGCCTCGCCGTTTCTTTGGCGTAGCTGAATACTGTATCGATGGGAGCGGTTCGGTTGTCTCAGGCATGATCAGCTTCACTGATTCCCAAGTAGGTACTCATTCGGTTTACTACCGCTTCGGGATCCGAGAAAACCTCGATGGTCCACAAAGTCAGGTAGTTCCAGCCGGTTCTGCCTAAACGTTCGGGCAGAAGACGCGTGCGTTCGCGAACAGAAAGTTCCGTCCAACTATCACTACCATCAGAAGATAGTGCCAAAGGCAGTCGGAGCATTTGGCGGTTATCAAAGGTCGCCCGAGCACGAGGGGATTGCACCGCACCTGCAGAAAGGGATTCGTTTTCAGCAGTAGCAATCAAAGAGATTTCACCGTTATACGAGGTGTGAACAGTCGCTCCACGTTCTTTGAGTCTGCGAACAAGGTCGTTGAGTAACCAGTCGCCCATATCTGTTGCTTCAATATCTTCGTTGAGCAAAAACTCGTTGGCAGGCAACTTATCGGTAATTTGCGCGTCAAGTTGCATCTCGGTATCAACAGTCTGCTGACGCTCGTATTCCTGGAGCAGTTTATACATATCCAGTGCACCATGCTGCATGAGTGCCGGATCCATGTCATCTAGTTCCAGACATGTCATGATACGGGTCTCGTGACGAGCACGAGTCATAGCCAGCACAAATCGATTGCGACCGTTAGCTTCAGACAGCTGGCCAAGCTGATGCACGGGTGGTTTATGGCGGGCATGCCCCACACCGAGAGAGAACATCACCACATCTCGTTCGATGCCGTCTGCCCGACTGATATCAACCACACGGAAGGGCTCTTTTCCCGGCGTAAAGAAGTCAGCTGCTTGCGGGTACTGAGCCAGAGCACGACGTACGAAACCAGCAATACGCTGGGCATGACGCACACTCGCTGCTACCACAGCAAGAGACTGCTGAGGGCGTTTAATGGCGTGCTCAATCACGCGCCACCCAACATGCTCAACTTCCAAAGAAGGTGAATCTAGGGACGCGTTGTCACTCACGCGTCCTTCTAGGCTGATGCGATCAACGCTGAAGCCACTGACGTTATCGGTCAGTTCCTCACCCCAGGGATAGTTTTTGAGCTGGTTATTGTAGAAGTTCTCGTTGAGATAGTTGAAAACAGAACGATCAAGTGCGCGGTTTACTACTGCTAGCGAGCGTGTGGGCACAATCTTTGCCAATACCTCGATAGTAGATTCGAGCTTTTCATCATTTTCAAGCACTGCGGGGTTAGCGATGGCTGAAACCATAAATGGCTCAGGCACGCCGCTGACGGGATCGCCAATTGCAATGACTTGATCAGCCCGAGTAATCGCGGGCAGGTTTGCAGCAAGCGGTGTTGAATCGGCATCCAGCAAAATCACCGCGTCAAAACGCATATCCACCGGCAACTTACGTGAAATCGCAAACGGGCTAGTTGTCCACAGGGGGTACAAGGTTGTAGTGATATGCGATGCCTGACGCAACATAGCGTTCATGCTGAACTCGTGACCGCGAAGCTGAGATTTCAGGTAAGCAGCTTGATGGGGGTTATCTGAGATTGCTTGTTTCCAGTGGGAGGCTGCCTGCGCCATTAACCGAGCGCCACCAGATGCGATATGACGGTAATCAGCGCGGCGGAATCGTGCCTCCAGATCTCGTAGGACATCACCATCTAGAATCTCAATCTCTTGAGATGCAAACATCATCTCTAAAGCAGTCTGCCACCAGGCAAGCTCTAGTTCAGCGGCAACGTTTTCCGGGGCAACTTCGCGTTCGTGGAGGTCTTCAATGAGCTCATACAAACCCTGTTGACGCAGGCGATTCAAAAGTCGATCGCGCTCGGGCAAGGTATTGAGCAGATAGTCATCTTCTGCCAGCTGAGTCAGTCGGTATGCAATGTGAGCAACAGGAACTGCAAAAAAGTCGTTACCGTACGGGCTTTCTTCCAGCACCAGTGCAAGACCTGAGAATTCGCTACCCAATACCTCGAGTTCATTTTTCAGCTCGTCAAGGTTAGCAGGCGGTACAGGCTCTTGACCTGCCTTTGACCACTGCAGCCACTCTTCTCGCTCTGACTGAACAACAGTGAGGGCCTCGTGCAGATTAGAAATATGCTCACCGCTACGAATGTATTCTTTAGCAGCCTTACGCAACCGGGAGCGTTGCATAGTGCTCATGTCGATGCCGTTTTCTCGTCGCCAGGCACCGCTTGCAGTCGCGGCAATGAGGTCAGTAACCGGACGATCATAAATATCACCGGTAAAGCTCTTCAACGTCTCCCGGATGCGAGTGAGCAAATCGAGCTGTTGCTCCCACTCGTTGAGAGAATTGCCCTCTCGCATCCCGGTTTCAGCGGACATCCGGCTCATCGCAGCGTTCATAGAAGCCAACGATTTTTGGAGGTTTTTCACTAGTTCGTGAGCAACCGCGCTTTCTTCTTCGCTAATGAGCTTAGCGTTATGCCACGGTGACTGACGAGTATTTTTCTTGAAAGCAGCCAGCTCACCTAGGCGGATAAGGTCTTTAGTGACCTGAGCACGGTCTGTGAGGGAATCCATCACAGGACGTTCAAAACGAACGTGAGTGGCAGGAGCAGGTTCTTGGGCAGTCAGTGCGGCAAGGGTTTGCATAGCATCGAATGAAGAGCAGCCCCACCGTGACTCGGTGAACTTCAGGGCCTCAATATGCCCCGCCAACTTGCTACGCGTCTCAACTAATTCTTCTTGGATATCAGAGTAGTTGGGGGTAATTGCTTTTTCATTGCGAACAATACCGCGAATAAGAAGTTGCCGTTGTTCTTCAGGTTCAATATCAGCAAGTAAATCGTACTGAAGTTCTTGTATACCTGTTTTTGTTAGCAGGGCTGAAAAATCACGGAGCGTAGAGCTTTTTTCACCCACCACCAACACAGATTTGTTCTGAGCTATCAGAGTGGTAGCGATGTTAACGGCAGTTCGCAAAGAGTCAGTACCGGGCGCGGCAGTCACTGCTAACGAATTGCCCAAATACGCAAGGTCAATAATTTCTTGCTGAGCAGCATCGGCATCTAACACCAGCATCTCATCAGCAGGCGAACGCTCATCAAGTGGAAGACGGGTATTCGAAACTTCCGCACCAAGAGACGGTGTTTCTACACCGGATTTTAGCTGAGCTAAATCGCGCACTACTTTGGTATGCGCAGTATGCGGCAACTCCCCCATACTTTCTTTAAGATCAGCGAAAGTAGATACTAAGTATTTTGCCTCAATCATCATGCCCGGAATAGAAGCGGTAGAGGCACGCATGCGGTCGATGACGGGCTCCGGGTCTAAACGAGACATGGAATTAGCAAGGGCTGCGACATCCATTGTTCCCAGATCAATGCCGTATTCCTTGCGTAACTGACGAACCAAGGCAGGGTTCAGCTTAGCTGCCCCCGCTAAACGAAGCTCGAAGTCATCACCCGAGGCATGCGGAGTAATGGCTAAGGGTGCAAGCAAAATAGGTGCAATAAAACGCTTTTCACTCGCCATTCCCCCCTCACGCACATCGTGCGATAACCAAGACGCGGTGCCGGCGACAAAATAACCCGCACCCAAACCGTGCCCTGTTTCAAGCTCAAAGATTTTGGCACGCAACGCACGAGCGGCTCGCATACCTGTCTCAAGCTGTTGCTTCTCGCGCAAAATAGTAGAAAGACGAGTCTTACGCCCCATCATTAGCTGAGCAATGCCCGAGGGGTTAGCGTGGGTGAAATCAATATGAACATAATCCACCTGATTAAAGTCAAGTAGCGCGTCAGGGCCGGTATAAAGGTCCATCTGCTCAGCCCACTTTTCTAGACCGGCAGCGCTCTCTTCATTGAAACCGGCGTACTCAACGTCGTCGTTATGTTCCGCGGCATCAGGTGTTTGCCCCATGTGCATTGATTCGTTAGAAATTTTTCTCACCCTCACAAAGTATTACGCCACTATTTTACGTGCTCAAAGCACCGGTGAATGACCGGTTATCTAGAGACAGCGGTTTTTCTAGGCACCAAAGAACTGGTTATAACGAGCCAGTAACGTCAAGAGCGTCAAGAAACTCAAAAGCACACCCACGCCGATTAAGACCAAGCGCCACGACGGAGCAAAAGGCTCACGCGGGGCATCGTGCAAAGAGCGCGCTAAGAAATACGCTAATAAAGCCGCAGGCACATTACCCACCAGCAGCTGCTGAACAATGCTGAAAATGGCAAAAATTCTCACCGTATTTTCGTTCTCGCTCTGAGCTAGTTTCAGCATTACAGCTTGAACAATTGACATACACGAAATCAAAAATGACAGTGCAATAGAAGGATGCTGGAGGGTTTGTTCAAAGGACGTACCTGTTGAGCTCGACTGGGTAAACGCAAACAACACAAAAGCAGCAGCGCTGAGTAACCAGTACCAAAACAAAATTTTAGTCAGCTTGGCAGAATCGCTCAATAAAAGTAAAAGTGCCCTCATCACGCGTCTTTCGGGTCAATAAAATCGATGTAGCTACGCACCAGATAGTCCAGCAAAATATTGAGACCAACAAACGAATGGTACGGAACTCGCTGGTTACTGATGGTGGTGGGCGTAGCAGCATAATGCAAGCTATGAGCCGCAATAGATGAAAGATAGTTCATACCAAACGCTGTCACCGCGATAACCGGTATCTTGCGCAACGAGAGCATTTTCAACGTTTCGTGAATCTGTTCGGTGTTGCCCGAGAGTGAAACTACGATTACCACGTCTTGGCTAGTCATCGCATCCACGCTACCGGAGAACTCATTATGAGCAGGAATCACGTGCGTAAATTTACCGCAGGCAAGCATAGACTTTGCAAACTCTTGCACCGCATTTCGCTGCGCGTAACCGGTACCGTAGCAATACAAGCTGCGGGCATTTTTAATTTTCGCTAGCACGGGTTCAAGGTTGTAATGTTCCACGAACTCTAGAGTTTTTACAATGTCATCTTTACCGGCTTGAATGAAATCCACTGCAGAATCGGTGGACTTGTTGATAGATGACTTAATGAAATATTTCAGTTCGGCGAAACCAGAAAAGTCTAACTTTTTGGTTAGTCGGATAATGCTGGAGGTCGATGTAAACGTGCGGTGAGCAAGAGAAGAAATAGTTGCCTCTGCAACAAATTCTTCGTTCTCTAGCATGAAAGCAATAATATCTCTCTCGGTCTCACTAAATCGGTGCTGATTCGCGTTGACGACATCTTGCAGATCCAACAAAAACTCCCGGTGAATACTTACTTACTATCGAAAACGATAGTACAGCATCGTAAACACCGGGAGCTAACCTATTAGCTAAGTTACCTTAGCGGTTACTTGTTGGAATTAACCATATCTTCAAAGCGATCGCGAACCTGGGGAACATCCATACCCACGATGACCTGGTATGCCTTGCCCTTGCGGACAACGCCAAGTGCACCAGCGTTCTTGAAGTTTGCATCTGAAGTATCAACCTTGTTCTCATCTGCAACAGATACGCGAAGACGAGTTGCACAGTTGTTTACGTTGGTGATGTTTTCAGCACCGCCCAGCAGGGCCAAGAAATCCTGTGCTCGCTGGGAATAGGGATCGTTGGACGCGGTTGCCTCTGCAGGAGCGTAATCAGCTGCGTTTACCATATTCTCAAAGCGGTCACGAACCTGAGGAACATCCATACCAACGATGACCTGCAGGGCCTTACCCTTGTTGACGAGGCCCATAGCGCCTGCGCTCTTGAAGTCCGACTCAGTACCAACCAGCTCAGGGTCTTTCACTGAAACGCGAAGACGGGTTGCGCAGTTATTGACCTCTGAGATGTTGGACGGGCCGCCCAGTAAACCGAGGAAGTCACGTGCACGCTGGCTGTAGGTGTCATCAGCATCTGAAGTTACAGCGCCGGTTGCCGCTCCTGCTGCGCTCGCGGCAGCTACAGAGCCAACACCAACTTTGTTGTTCTTCTTTGCAGCGCGGTACTCAGCCTTGGAGTACAGCTTGGTTTCACCACCGTCGATTTCGCGACCGGGGGTCTTGAAATCGAACTTCAAAATCATGAAGCGGAAAACTACAAAGTAGATCAAGGTAAAGATGAGACCGATGATGATCTGTGCGATGTAGGTGCCTGAGTGGTTGCTCCACAGCGGAATCCAGTTCTGGAACAAGAAGTCGATCAGACCGCCACCCATGTTGCCGCGAACACCGAAGATCCACATAACAGATGCCATGGTTGCTGCCAGGACTGCGTGTACAGCAAACAGCGGCGGAGCCAAGAAGAGGAAGGTGAATTCAAGAGGCTCGGTGATACCGATCAGGATTGCGGTCAAGCACACAGGAATCAGCAGAGCAAGAGTTTCCTTTTTCTTCTCAGGACGTGCAGTGGTGTAGAAAGCAGCAGCGATGCCCAGAGGCGCAAATACCTTTGAGTTACCGTGCAGACCAAAGCCACCAGCGGGGAACTGCTCTGACAGCGGTGCAGATGACTGAGCAATCTGAGGCAGGGCAGCAACCCAGTCCTTGGTAACACCGTTAGGAGTAACAGCGGGACCGAAGACGAAGGGGGTGTAGATGAAGTGGTGCAGACCGGTAGGAATCAGGATGCGCTCTAAGAAGACGTAGAGCCAGATACCGAAAACACCAGAACCCATGAATACGCCCTGCAAAGAGCTGATGCCGGTCTGGATAGTAGGCCATACAGCGCAGAACAAAAGCGCTACGGGCATCATCAAGAAGAAGCCTACACCGTAGACGAACTGGGTACCCTGGAAAATACCGAGGAAGTCCGGAAGCTTAGTGTTGAAGAAACGGTTGTGCAACCACACAACAATTGCAGAGATAATAATCGCACCAAAAATACCGGTATCTAAGGTTTTAATACCAGCAATCATCTTCAAACCGGTACCAGCAGCACTCTCAGTGATGTCCTGCTCGTAGTTGATACCGAAGTTATTACCCCAGATGCTGAGGATGGTAGCTACAAAATAGTTGAAGGTCAGATAAACCATAGCTGCTTCAAGAACAGCGCGTGCCTGCGCGTGCTTTGCCAGTGCAATAGGCAAACCAAGAACAAACAATAGCTCCATCTGGTTGAAGACAGTCCAAGCGCCTGACTCCCAGACTGACCAGAAATTAAACCAGCCAGTTCCCTCAGCCGCAATAGGGCCAAGAAGCTGCTCGTTCTTGCAGATAATAGCGATACCTACTGCAAGACCAGCAAAAGCAAAGATGAGGACGGGGGCAAGCATTGCCGAACCGAACCTCTGGATTTTCTCCATCATCGGATCAAACCTCGCGTTCAAAGGTACAAGTAACGAATAGAAGAGTACCTTGAAGTAACTTGTTTTATTGCATAGAAACCGTATCTTGAACAAGAGTTTCACAACATGGCATAAGAGTTTCAAGACTTGGTAAAAGTTCTTGGCTCAAACAGTGGTCTTTCCCTCGTGTTGCCGGGGTAAAGCTTCATACGATAAAAGCTGAATTTTTCGACTTTCACCACATCCATATTTAGCGTTAGAAGTTCCCCTTTAGTCATGAAAATTTTGACTCTCAACACTCATAGCTGGCTAGAAATCAACCAGATTGATAAGCTCCTCGAACTAGCTCAGTTTATTGCTCAGCAAGATATTGATGTCATTACTTTGCAAGAAGTCAATCAGCATCAGAACTTCTTTGAAGCTGCATCTACTCCGGGGTTTGTTATGACCTGCGGGGACCGCCCTATCCGAGAAGATAACTATGCACTGTTGCTCGTTCGTCTGCTCGAGCAGCTTGGGCATCACTACCATTGGAGCTGGGTTGCTACCCATCTTGGGTTTGAGATGTACGAAGAAGGCCTCGCAATTCTCTCTAAAGTTCCTCTCAACCGCACAAAGGCTCTTGATCTCGCGCCAAGTTTTGGGTTTTTTGATATTCAGAAGCGTTTTGCCCTGGCTGCAGAAATCATCGTGGACGGTCAACCTCTGTGGTTTGCCACCTGCCACCTTTCGTGGTGGGTGAATGATGGGCAATCCCTGTTTGAACACGAATTTGGGTTGCTTGATCAGCAGCTACGCGAGATTTGGGATGGCCCCGCATTCATCATGGGGGATTTCAACAATGACAGCGCCCTTCGCGAACAAGGGTACGACCTTGTGCTCTCTCGCGGTTGGCAGGACGCCCGCCATCTGGCAACGCGCGTGGAGGGCGATGCCACAGTTCATAAAGCGATTCACGGCTGGGACGATGTCCCTACCGCTATGACGCTGGATTACATCTTCACCTCTGAACCCATCGATTTTGAGACGCACCAAGTAGTGTTCGCTGACAACACACCCCACGCGATCTCCGATCACAGCGGGGTACTCGCATCCTTTGATCCCCGACAACTCTCGCAGCGCTTCCAAGCGTCCTTCGCTCGCACCGCCTAACTCAATCTGACAGGAGAGAACCATGAGCACTACCCAGTGGTGGCAAGAACCCGTGATCTACCAGATTTACCCGCGCAGTTTTCAAGACTCTAACGGAGATGGGATCGGTGATATCCCGGGCATCACCTCGCGCCTGCCCTACCTGGCTCAGCTAGGTATTCAGGCTATCTGGCTATCCCCCGTCTACAAATCCCCCAACGACGACAACGGCTACGATATCTCCAACTACCGGGAAATCATGGACGAGTTCGGAACCATGGAAGATTTTGAAGAACTTTTAGCCGAGGCCAATAAGCACGGCATCAAAATCATCATGGATCTGGTGGTCAACCATACCTCCGATGAACACGAGTGGTTTAAGCAGGCCCGTTCTTCTAAAGACAACCCCTACCGCGACTACTACATCTGGAAGGACGCAAAGGGATTTACAGACGACGGCGCTCCTATTCCTCCCACTAACTGGATTGCGGCCTTTTCACCGTCCACCTGGGAATGGGACGAAACTACCCAGCAGTTCTACCTGCACATGTTTTCGGTCAAACAACCGGATTTAAACTGGGAAAACCCAAAGGTTCGCGAAGAAGTCTCTGACATTATGCGTTTTTGGCTTGATAAGGGCGTTGCCGGTTTCCGCATGGACGTTATCAACCTCATTTCCAAAGACCAGTCATATCCCGATGACTTAGCGGTCTCGGCAGGCTCTAAAGACAATTCTTTGATGATGGTTGCTAACGGACCGCGTGTTCACGAGTTCCTGCACGAGATGAACACCGAAGTTCTCAGTAAGTACCCCGTTCTCACAGTGGGTGAAACCCCCTGCGTTACCACCGAAGACGGACTTCTCTACACCGGTTTTGACCGCGAAGAGCTACAAACTCTCTTCCAGTTTGAGCACATGGACGTAGATTCAAACCCTGATTCCACCATCGGCAAATGGAACGACACCCGTTTTGAGCTGGTAGACCTCAAACGCATCCTTTCCAAATGGCAGAACGATCTTTCAGGCAAAGCATGGAACGCGTTGTACTGGAACAACCACGACCAGCCACGTGCAGTATCCCGCTTTGGCAACGATAGCCCTCAGCACCGCGTCCGCTCAGCTAAGATGCTTGCAACTACCCTGCATCTGATGCAGGGAACTCCCTATATATACCAGGGCGAAGAACTCGGCATGACAAACGTTTTCTTTGAAAATCTCAGCGATTACAACGACCTCGAAATTCACGATTACTATCAAAAGCTCGTAGTATCCGGTGTGGTCACCCATGATGAGATGATGCGTTATATTTCGGCTTCGGGCCGCGATAATGCTCGTACCCCCATGCAGTGGGATTCAAGCACCCACGCAGGTTTCACGACCGGAACGCCCTGGCTCAAACTCAATCCGCGGTACACCGAAATCAATGCCGAGCAGGCATTAGATGATGATGATTCGGTTTTCTACCACTACAAAAAGCTCATCGAGTTACGCAAGAAACACCCGATTATCATCAACGGTACCTACACGTTGTTAAACCCTGAGGACTCTGCGGTATACGCCTACCTACGTGTGGGCACCGGTGAATCCGAAGGCGAGACCTTACTCGTTATCAGCAACTTCACCGATCAGACTATCGAACGGGATTACGGTTACGATCTGACCTCCGCTGAGCTACTCATCAATAACTACGAGGACGCGCCGTCTGACAACATACTGCGCCCCTATGAATCAGCTGTCTACAAGTTAAGCGCATAACTATAGGTACAGTTTTAGCCAAGTTTTTAGATTCTGAAGGAGAAATTTTTATGTCCAACGCCGGTAAAAAGTGGTGGAAAGAAGCCGTTGTCTACCAGGTATGGCCGCGGTCTTTTCAAGATTCTAACGGTGATGGCGTGGGTGATATTCCGGGCATAACCTCGCGTATTCCCTACCTTGCCACACTGGGTATCAACGTTATCTGGCTCTCTCCTGTCTTTGGCTCGCCCAATGACGATATGGGTTACGATATCAGCGACTACTACAGCATCATGGACGAATTTGGCACCATGTCCGATTTCGATGAGCTGCTAGAAACTGCCCACAACCACGGCATCAAAATTCTGATGGACATGGTGGCAAACCATACCTCAGATGAACACGAGTGGTTTGTACAATCACGCAGTTCAAAAGACAACCCCTACCGGGATTTTTACATTTGGCGTGACTCATCTGGAACTGATGACCGGGGTAATCCTCTTCCGCCTAACAACTGGGGTTCCGAATTTGGGGGACGCGCGTGGGAATACGATGAGACCACCGACCAGTGGTATCTGCACATGTTCTCCACAAAACAACCGGATCTGAACTGGGAAAACCCCAAGGTTCGCGAGGCTATTTTTGAAATGACTCGCTGGTGGTTAGATAAGGGAATCGATGGGTTCCGCTTGGATGCCATTAACATCATCTCGAAGCCTGAAGGTTTGCCCGATGATCCTTCTGTCAATCCAGAAAAGCACAGCTCCTCCGTTCCTTTCGTCATCCAAAACGGCACTAAGGTGCATGAATGGATGCACGAGATGAACTCTCAGGCATTTTCTCACTACGACTGTATGACGGTGGGTGAGATGTCAGCTACTCCCCCATCAGAAGCTCTTGAGTTTGCCGGTTTTGAGTCCGAGGAGCTCAACATGATCTTCCACTTCGAACACATGGGGGTAGACTCAGATGCCACCGTTGGAATGGGCAAATGGTCTATTCAACCCTACGATTTACGCGAGCTGAAAAAGATTTTGAACTCCTGGCAGACCGAGCTCGATGGAAAGGCATGGGGGTCGCTCTACTGGAACAACCACGATCAGCCCCGCGTGGTCTCCCGGTTTGGCAACGACTCACCCGAATACCGCGAAATCAGCGCCAAAATGCTTGCTACCGTCCTTCACTTTATGCAGGGCACTCCCTATATCTACCAGGGTGAAGAGTTTGGTATGACCAACGTACAGTTCTCCAGTATCTCTGACTATCGCGATCTCGATTCCATCAATATGTACGAGGACTTCGTCACTGCTCGCGGTTCGCTAACGCCGGCCGAAGGTATGGAACTAATCTATGCCAAAGGACGCGATAACGCGCGTACACCGGTGCAGTGGGATGATACCGCCGCAGGCGGATTCTCGACCGGAACCCCCTGGATCAACGTCAATCCAAACTTTACGAACATCAACGCAAAAGCAGCACTGGATAATCCCGACTCACTGTTTTACCACTACCAAAAACTCATTTCCCTACGCCGCGGGGAACTGCAGGATCTCATGGTCTATGCGTCTTTCAAACCTCTGGACGCCGATGATGCTAAAGTGTACGCCTACGAACGACACTCTGAAAACGGTGAAAAGCTATTGGTCATCGCGAACTTCACCGATCACGAAGTGCAGCGTCACTACGAGCTAGCAAACAACAACGCGAACCTCGTCATCTCCAACTACGCAGACGATGCTGGTGAGACGCTACGGCCCTACGAAGCAAAGGTCTACCGCATCCACAACTAAACTAGATACGCACAAACAGCCCGTGGATTTTTCACTTGCCAAATAGCCAGTGGAAAATCCGCGGGTTTTCTTTGCGCACAGAAAAATGAGCGGTAACACAACGGTTTGCCCGACAACGTAAATTAATTTGTACGCACTTCTATCGCACCCAACGCGTCATACTACCCAAAAATTAACAACCCACTAGAATAAAACAAGTTCGTTCTCGAGGTTTTCCCTACTCGAACGCGAACTTCTTTGTGGTAGATTCCCCAAAGCGCCACAAAGTGCGCATCCCAACCTAAATGAATAGAGAGCACCTCATTTATTTTTCAGGATGCAAAAGCCTCGCCGAGTAGTGTACGGCGAGGCTTTTTCCTTTAACTTCAACCACGCTTCAACACAAAAATGCCCCGTCTTCAAAAAAAGAAGACGGGGCAATTTCTGCGCTACTTACGCTTGCGCTTTGCCAAGAACTGCTGAACCATCGGCTTAGCCTTCGCAGCAAGCTCACGGACCTTCTGCTGATTCTTAGGATCACGAGCGATCTCAGACAACTTAGCCACAACAGTACGAAGTACGTTATTCATTTTTCCTCCATTGGAAACAAGCACAGGCGCTCACACACCCATACTTTTTACTATAACTCCCATAGCATACAGGAAATAAGCATGATTACCTGTTTGTTAAAGCAGGACGCGGCAAAA
>JBHWPN010000150.1:0-19600 GCA_043424895.1 Rothia sp. (in: high G+C Gram-positive bacteria)
CGATGAGCTTTACCCCAGCTACCGTGCGCTCTACACTGCAACGGCTGATATCCAGCACCAGCTCAGAGCTCTACAGAGGTAGAGAGCGGCGTCCGGTAGGTAACAAGCCTCGACGGGCACCAAGCATCCACCGGGCATAAACGCCAAGGGGCGGGGCATAAATCTTGGATTTATGCCCCGCCCCTTTTACTTTGTATGTATTAGCTCTAAACCTTACACAGCCTGCGGGTAGAGCTGGTTGCGGTAATTAATGTAATTACGAAAAATCGAAGGACGCTTGGTGGCGCTAACCTTCTCCATATCGGGCTTACCCCAAACCGGGGGATTTTTCTCACCCGAAAGAGCCCATGCTGCCTGACGCGCCGCACCCAGAGCCACGAATTCAGCCGGTTCTGGAACATAAATATCAATGCCCAAAACCTGCGCTAGCACCTCGCGGAAAGCCTTAGATTTAGCACCGCCGCCGATCAGAATGATGCGGTCGGGTTCAGATCCGCGCTGAGCAACAATCTTCTCTAACCCCTCGCGCACGGAGCACGCCAGGCCTTCAACCATTGCTCGCGCCATATCTTGACGTTCGAGTCCGGGGCCGATATTACCCAAGTGGGCACGCGCATCTGGCAAGTTGGGAGTACGTTCACCGGTGAGATAGGGAATAAACACAGCACCCTTTGCCCCGGGTTCGGCGGCTAAGACCATCTGGGCAAGTTCGTCGTGGTTAACGCCTAAAGTAGCTGCCGCATAATCCATCACGGGTGCGCCGTTCAGGGTGCAGGCAAGCGGCAGGTACTTACCGGTGGCATCGGCAAAACCAGAGACGTTGTTCTTGTAGTCGGCAGCTGCCACGTCAGAGAGCATCATAGCAACAGCACTGGTACCCATAGAAACTACGGCGTCACCGTCTTGCAAATCTAGACCGAGAGCCGCACCCATGTTGTCGCCTGTGCCCGGTGCAATCAGCGCCCCCGTTTCGGTTTTGCCAATGATCTGGGCTGGTTCGGCAAGTTCAGGTAGCTCAATCTTGTGCCCGATAGCCCAGGACGCGATTGATGAATCCCAGGTGCGTTCAGCAGGGTTGTAGTAAGCGGTACCCGAGGCTTCACCGTGGTCGGTAAAGAGCTTCTTATCAGTGTTGAGCTGCATGGTCAGGTAGTCATGAGGTAAACCGACTTTGGCTGCACGCTGAGCATTCTCGGGCTCATTCTTACGCACCCACAGTAACTTGGTTGCAGTGTAGGCAGCCAAAGGTACGCTACCGACTTTTTCAGCAGCTCGTTGAGGCCCACCTAAGAAAGCGGTCAGTTCGTCTGCTTCGGCAGCTGAGCGCGTATCGTTCCACAGCAGAGCATCACGCACCACCTCATTGTTCTCATCCAAAAGCACCATACCGTGCTGCTGACCCGCGATAGAAACAGCGTCCGCCTTGGGCAACAAATCGCGAGTGACTTCGTGCAAGGCTTCCACCCACGCGGCAGGATCAACCTCGGTACCCCCGGGGTGTAAGGCGCGGCGCTCATCCACCACCTCACCCGTTTCAGCATTGACAAGCAATGCTTTACAGGACTGCGTTGAAGAATCGATACCTAAAACGTACTGTGCCATGACTAAATCCTTTGTGTACTAGGTGGGCGACTGATGGCAGATGCTTCTTACAAAAAACTCAGCGGGTGCGCCTTAGCCAGCTGGCTCGGGGCTGACCTTGAGAGTGCTGGCTAAGGCACCTCCGCTGAGTCTCTACAAGCGTCCTACTGTTTACTTACCGAGGATTTTCTCCAGGGTCTTGATGCTGCCCACTTCGTGAAGCGAGCGCAGGGTGTCAAGGTAGGGCTTGGTAAAGCGTTCGTCGTTGACAACATCACCGAAGAAGTCCTTATCGCGCAGGAAGGCAAGCTCGTCATCCCCCAGCTGTGCTTGTGCTGCAACGAGTACCTTTTCTTTGGCGTTATCGACGATGTCGATGGGCTCGCCCTTCTCGTCCTTACCCTCTGCATAGCGTGCCCATGAGGCAACGATAACTGCGGAGAGTTCTACCTGACCGTTGTTCTTGAGGTTATCTTGCACAACGGGCATCAGCCACTTGGGGATGCGGTCTGAGGACTCAGCGCACAGGCGAGGAACGGTGTCTTTAATAGCCTGGTTGGTAAAGCGAGCGATGAGGGTGCGGGCGTACTCATCAACATCCGTATCGGGCAGCTCATCGAGAGTAGGCATTGCTTCTTCGCGCATGTAGCGCAGAAGGAGCTCTTCAATCAGCGGGTTGTTGACGGCATCATCAACGTAGTGGTAGCCCGCAAGGTGGCCAAAGTAGCACAGCCCCTGGTGCGATGAGTTGAGCATACGTAGCTTGAGTTTTTCGTAGGGCTCAACATCGTCAACAACCTGCACCTCTACCTTTTCGTAGGCGGGGCGGCCATCAACAAAGTTATCCTCAAGTACCCACTGGATAAAGTCTTCGGTCACTACGGGCCAGCCGTCTTCGTAGCCGAGCTTTTCGGTGACGTAAGCGCGATCATCATCGGTGGTTGCGGGGGTGATGCGGTCAACCATTGAATTGGGGAACGGCACGTTCTCTTCAATCCAGGACGCGAGTTCGGGGTCGAGCGCGCGGGCGTGAGAAGTGAACATTTTAGCTGCCATAGCGCCGTTTGCCTGAATGTTATCGCAGCTCATTACGGTAAAGGGCTTGATGCCGCGTTCACGGCGCAACTTTAGCGCCTGCACAACAAGTCCGAAAACGGTGCGGGGGTTCTCTGGGTCTTTGAGATCTTCTGCAACGGCGGGAGTGGTGAGGTCGTATTCGTGGGTGACCTGATTGAAGTTGTAGCCACCTTCGGTCACGGTCAACGAAACAATTTTGATGTCTTCGTTTGCCAGGTACTCAACGGCACCGGCCGGGTCTTCAGGAGTCCAGATAAAATCGACGATGGAGCCGATGACGCGGATATCCTCGTTACCCTCGGGGTCGCGCGCAATCAGGGTGTAGAGGTAGTCCTGCTCTTTGAGTACATCGCGCATCTTCACGTCGTGAGGGAGCACGCCCATACCCGCAATCGCGAAATCAGTTTCGCCGGCGTTCAGCAGCTCGTCAAGGTAACGGGCCTGGTGAGCGCGGTGAAAACCGCCCACACCAAAGTGCACGATAGAGGGCTTGAGGTTTGTGCGGTCGTAGGTGGGGATTGAGAAAGTTGAGCCTTCCGGCAGCTTTGCCGAAGCTTTCTTTTTAATCTCTTCGAGGTTTGCAGCGTTGAGTTTAACCACGGTTTTAACTCCTGATGGGATGGGGTAAGAAAAGTATTTTCTCAGGTTGTATAAAAGCTAGAACCCCGGCCTAGTCTGTTGCGTACGGGCCGGGTAACACGTCTTTGGGTTTAGCAGCCTTCGTAGTCGGTGAGAACCTTGACTTTATCGGCAGATGCGCTGGATTCGTCAAAGGTGTAACCAATCCATTCATCGGCAAGGCGTAGAGCAAGGTACTTGCCGATCACGCGTTCGCCCATGCACAGAATATGAGCGTTATTAGAGAGAATTGAGCGCTCTACCGAGAATGAATCGTGGGCAGTAACAGCGCGGATTCCCTTGACCTTGTTAGCGGAAATTGCAACGCCCAGACCGGTACCGCAAATCAAAATTGCGCGGTCAGCTTCGCCAGCTGCAATCTTTTCGGCTGCTGCGATGGCTACGGAGGGGTAAGGGATGTGCTCGTCTTCGCCAACGCCTACATCCAGCACAGATGCCACGCGGGAGTCAGCTTCGAGCTGTTCCTTGATAGCGGTCTTGTAGGTGAGGCCGGCATCGTCGCAACCTACGATTAGTCGAAGTCCTTCAGCCATGATGTTTACTCCTTTGAGTGATGAGGGTGATTTCAAAAGTCTTGCGGTAGCTCGGGTTCGCAATAACTTTGAATATGCCTTATAGGGCGTAAGCACGCCCAGAAATTTGAAATCTTGTGAAGGTGGTAAGGAGCTGACGGTGTGTCTTTCTCACCGTCAGCTCCTTGTCACTTATTTGTTGAAGTATGTTCCAATGAGCGTGAGAATCATGCCCATTGAGATCGCGCCGGGATCGGGGTGACCCAGAGATTTTTCTGCCAGAGGACGCGCGCGTCCCTTCTTAGGCGAGAGATCCTTGGTGTCTTCTGCGCTCTTGGTAGCTACCTCAGCCGATGCCGCCCAGGCTTCGGGTAGTTCCGCCTCGGACGCTTCAAGCGCCTCGGTAAAGGGCAGTAGGGCATCGAGCAGGGTCTTGTCACCGATCTTGGCTCCGCCCAGTGTAACCATGGAATCTGCAAAGGCGCGCACGGCTTTTACTGCTTGATCAGGTGAGTAGGACTCAGCATCATCAGCCAAGGTGTTAGCGGCGGCCTCAAGAGAGGCACCCCACAGCACACCGGAGGTTCCGCCCGCCATCATTGCCCACGCGCGTCCACCAAGCTTTAGAAGCTGGGAAGGTCCGGCATTTTCGGGAGCGTTGTTGATAGCCTCTAACGCAGCTTCAGCGCCGCGAACCATTCCTCGACCGTGGTCGCCATCGCCAGCCACAGCGTCAATTTCACCGAGGTAGTTCTCTTTTTCTTTCATGAGCTCAGCAAGGTCTGCGGCTGCCTCACGAACCCGAGTAGCTACTGCCGCAGCAGCAGGCGATGCGTCCACAATGGACTCTGCGTCTACGATTGCAACCTTAGCGGTGTAAGTCTTGTCAAGAGAATCAAGCGGTTTAGCGTCCTTGCGGTAGGCACAAGCGTAAGCCGGAGCGGTCCAGGCTTCTTCAAGCTCGTCATCAAGCCACATAACGGTGAGGGAAACGCCGCCCATATCAAGTGAGGTCACGAGTTCGCCCACTTCAGGGTCAACAATTTCATAACCAGCTTCGCGCAGTTGCGGTGCAATAGTGCGGTAGAGCAAGAAGAGTTCTTCGTACTTGGTCACGCCCAGGCCATTGACGATGACGCCAATGCGTTTGCCCGTATTTTCAGGAGCTTCAGCCAGTACTGACTTGGTAAGGAGAGTGCCAAGTTCTTGCGCAGAGGGCTGATCTTCATCGCGGATGCCGGGTTCACCGTGAATACCCAATCCAACGCCCATTTGCCCTTCAGCAACGGTGAATAAAGGCTCATCGGCTCCGGGCATGGTGCAGCCCGAGAAAGCCACACCCAGTGTGCGGGTTTGCTGGTTTGCTAGGTTGCCTAGGCGCTCTACCTCGTCGATAGATTTGCCGGCAGCAGCTGCCGCACCCATCACCTTGAAGACGGTGAAGTCGCCCGCGATGCCGCGGCGGTTATCAAATTCCGGTGCGGATGCGATGTCATCCTTCACCACAACGATGCGGGTGTCGATGCCCTCGGCGTTGAGCATCTTTGCAGCGATGCCAAAGTTGATGTTATCTCCCTGGTAGTTACCGAAGGTGAGGATGACGCCCTTACCCTGGTCTGCTGCCTTTGCCACGGAGTACACGTGAGCGGCAGAGGGAGAGGTAAAGATGTTGCCAACAACGGCGCCGGTAGCGAAACCCGGGCCTACGAGACCGGCAAAAGCGGGGTAGTGCCCTGAGCCACCGCCCACGATGACTGCAACCTGGGGTTCCTTGGGAGGCAGTGAGATTACACCACCGGGAACACCGACAAGACGGTCGGAGTACACGTCCAAAAAGCCTTCGAGCTGGTCGTCGGCAAACTCTGCTGGATTACTGTAAAGCTTGGTCATTGTCAGTGTTCCTCTCAGCGGTGTAACGGCGCTTATTTACTTAGCGAGCTGGTTGACGATCTCGGTCAGACCGGGAACGATAGAGCACTTGATGGAGTCGCCCTGTGAGTCGCCCACGGTGTCCAAGCCAGCCTGGAATTCTTCGAGAGGGAACTGGTGGGTGCAGATTTCATCCAGGGGCAGAATGCCTGACTCGATAATCTTGACGGCGGTAGGCCAGGTGTGGGGTCCAAGGTGAGCACCGTAAACGTTGAGTTCCTTGTCATCGGAGATAATCGACCAGTCAACGGTAACGTCTGAACCGAATACCGAGTATTCAACGTAGGTACCGAGCTTGCGCAGAAGGTTCAGGCCCTGGGGTACTGCTGAGGGATGACCGGTGCACTCGATGTAAACATCAGCGCCGTAACCGTCGGTCATATCCTTGATCTTCTGGACAGCGTCCTCTTCTTTGATGTTGATAACTTCATCAGCGCCCAGCTTCTTAGCGAGCTTGAGCTTGTCCTCTGCCATGTCGAGAACAACAATCTTGAGGGGGTTCTTCTGACGGGTACCGATCAGAGCAGACAGACCGATGGGGCCTGCACCTGCGATTACAACAACGTCTTCGAACTTGATGTTTGCGCGTTCTACAGCGTGCAGTGCGCAAGAGAGAGGTTCAGCGAATGCTGCGTGCTGTGCGGGAACGTCCTTTGAAATCTTATGGACGCGTGCCAAAGAAGGAACGAGCATGTACTCTGCCATGCCGCCGTCCCAGTTCTTGAAGCCGAACATATCGTGAGGACCGCACATCCAGTATTCGCCGCGCTTACAGTAGCGGCACTCGCCACAGGGGGCAATCTGCTCGATGACGATGCGATCGCCGATAGCTAGATCGTAGGGCTTACCAACGGTGTGCTTTTTCAGAGTGTCTTCAGAACCTGCAACGATGGTACCTGCAATCTCGTGACCTGCGATGCGGTCTTTTTCTGCCCACTGAGGACGGTTTTCGTCGCCCCAGAACTTGGGTGCACCGTGGTAGCACTTGAGGTCCGATGCGCAGATGCCTACTGCATCGATCTTGATGAGTAGGTCAGTGTCGCCGATGGTGGGAACAGGAACAGTTTCAAGAACGTAGTTTTCGGGGCCGTGAACTACAACTGCCTGCATGGTCTCGGGGATGGTTGCGGTCATCGCTGATCTCCTTTGTAGCGTTGATATCCGTGTGGTGCAAACAACATCAATTTTTGCCCCGTAGAGAACATATGTCAAGCACATTTGTTCTGAAAGAAATTTTATGCAAAATTTGGCACTAGCAGATTCACGAAATTCACCGGCTAAAAGGCACAATTACTATATGGAGTCCCCTGTTAAACCTATAGACATTTACGATGCCGACCACCTGTACGCGGTGGCGAGCATGTACTACAACGAAGACATGAGCCAGTCAGAAATTGCCACTCAGCTCAAAGTCTCTCGCCCCACCATTAGCCGTATGCTCTCGCAGGCGCGAGAAACCGGCATCGTGCGCATCAGCGTATCGCACCCCAACGCCGACTCCAACGCCGCATTGGCACAAGAGCTCAAAGAAGCACTGGGTCTCACCCAGGTTTATCTGGCGCAGGGATTTCAAAACTCAACACTAGGGCCCGGCGTAGAACCGGCAGTCATTGCCGCAATCCAAGATATGCAGCTCAAGCCAGGTGGCGCCCTCGTCGTTTCTTCCGGTCTTGCAATGCACAGCATCACCGACATGAACCTTCCCAAACTCCCCGGTGTCACCCTTGTGCCCTCAGTAGGAGGCCTTGCAGAACCCGAGCCCTGGCATCAACCCAACGAAATTGTGCGCGCTATGGCACAGAAAACCGGCAGCAACTTCACTCCGATTTTCGCCCGCGCTATTCCAACCCAGCTCATGTACGACGCCCTTCAAGAAGACGATCTCTACATCGAAACCACCAAGTACTGGAAACATGCGCAGGGCGCTCTCGTAGGAGTCGGCTCCCCCACAACCGGCAGAACATCCATCGCATCGGGCATTCCCCAGAACGAACTCACTAACTCCGTCGGCGATGTTTGCCTGCATTTTTTCACCGCAGAAGGACGCGAATTAGAGTTCACCGGTAGCGACCGGATTGTGCGCATCCCGCTTAAAGAGCTTCAAGCAATCCCTCATTCAGTGGCTGTAGCGGTGGGCGCAGAGAAAGTAACCTCAATTATCGCGTCTTCCCACATGAAGCTCTACAAAAAGCTCGTGACGGACGAGGCCACCGCCAAACTAATTCTGCAACAACTTGCCTAAACTCACTTCTTAGCAAACACAAAAGAGCCTCCCACCAGGGAGGCTCTTTTGCGTATTCAACTATAAGAAATTAGCGCTCACGGATTTCGGTGTGCTGCTTATTAGCTGCCAGCACCTCAAGAGCTGCGGTATCAGCATCACGAATCTGCTGACGCTTGACGGGATCGTCCTGCTCAGTGCGCAGGTTGCCGACCATCACGAAAGCACATGCGTATAGGGCCACGAAAACCCAGATAACTGCTGACTTCTGGATGAAGGGGTCAAGACCCATTGCACCGGTGATGGACAGAACGATTGATACTACTGAGGTACCGAGGAATGCCGCGCCGCCTGCTGCAGTGGTGTACATTGCCATTGCTGCGCCGCGGTGATCGGGAGCGTTTGCGGGCATAATCGCACCCATGGGCACAAAGCCTGCAAGGCAGATACCGAAGGTAACACCGGCAACAACCGAAACAACGTAACCCCAGGTGGAACCTGCCGGAACCATGTGCGGCACGTACCACCACAGCAACAGACCACAAGCAGAAGCGAAAACGCCGAACCAACGAACAGTGTTAACCCAGCCGATGCGGTCGCCAACGTTACCGAAGAAAGCGTTGAAGAGAATGTTGCCGGCAAAGATGAAGGTGGTCATCAGCAACCAGCGTGACTGTCCCCAACCCAAGTCATCAGCAATAACAACGGGCAGAATCACGAACATGCCGAACTGGGGCGCAGTGTTGATAAGGCGAATGAGGAAGCCCTGCAAAACCTTGCGGTTTGAGAACAACAAACGGATGCCGGAGAACAAAACCTGTGAAGTGCTCTCGTGAGCGGGGGCGATGCGGCGGCTGCCATTTTCTGCGCGGCAACCCAAGAAAACCATGAGCGCACCGATAGTTGCAAGAATAAGCGCAACCCACAGAGCACCGTGCTCACCCTGAGTACCGCCACCGAATGCCGAGATGGATGCGATAGCAACCAGTGAACCGATGGTGGGAAGACCGCCGGTGAACATAACGTAGAACCAGCCCACAGAGGTACCCGCCATGGACTTCATCGCGGTGATGTTAACCCAAACGAGGAAGGAGAATGAGAAGAGAGGGTATGCAAAACCGCGGAAGAAGTAAGTAATTCCCACCAGCCAGTAGTTACCGGTTCCAAGTGCAAACAGGAATGCGAGCTGGAAGATAGCCCACATTACGAAGCCGATAATCATGACCTTTTTAGGACCCATGAGATCGGAGAGCACGCCAGAGAGGTAGCTAGCAATCAGCGCAGCCAAAGAGTAAGCGGTGATGATGAATGAAACGGTAGCTTCGTTACTACCCAAAACCGCTACCAGGTGGGGAGTAATAAAATTAGCCTCAACACCGAGGCCAATCTGGAAAATCAAGAGACCAAGAAAGCCCCATTTTAGAACACCGGGAATACCGATGCGATCCAGGAAAGGTCCTTCGACCTTCGCTGAGCGAGTTGACGACGCCATACTCTTTCCTTCCTCAGAAAACAGGCTGTCCGCGTGTTATTGATGCGTGGTGTGTGGTGGATATCGTGGCTTCAGTGACACGACCCACAAGTTCGTTATAAACAGTAAAGCAAAACCCACTATCAGCACAAGCGTTCAGAACAAAGTTTCAGGAACTGGTAAAAATTTTAGCCACTTCGGTAAACCCTGCCAAGGACGAGCGTCCTTCTACACGGGAAACTTCGGCAAACGGGGAAGGACAAAATTTATCCCGACGATACTTTCCTCAATTGCTGGGGCGCTTTGACCTCGTCCGGTGGATGCGGTATGGTTGGTAACGCTGTGTTGCGATTGAGCAATAAGTTGACGAACGCTTAGACCGATACAGCGAGGAGACGTGCCAGAGCGGCCGAATGGACTTCACTGCTAATGAAGGGTCGGGATTAAACTCGACCGGGGGTTCAAATCCCCCCGTCTCCGCCAACTAAAAATCCCCGCGCTTTCGAAAGAAAGACGCGGGGATTTTTTATTCTTAAACGCCATATACCGCGAGAGGGGAGGGATGGGACAGTTCCCATCCCTCCCCTCTGGCGGTTCTTTAGAACTTACAGATAAGAACTGCCCAGGGGCTAGTTAGTCGGTGGGCATTCCGATTCGCGGTTTTTGTTCCTCGCGCGCTCAGAACCGCGCACCAGCCCCTCTCACGGTCTCTACAACTCACTAATTACTTATCCTTCTTGTTGAAAGAAACATTGACTGAGACTGAAGGAACTTTTGATTTGAGCTTACCTAAGGCACCAGATACTTTAGCTTTAGCTACTTCCGATTTAGAACTCTCATCTACCAATTCATCAGGGACATCGCCAAAATATCCAGCCTGAGGAAGCGTCTGAAGATGACGCATCAAGCGAAGAGACTGAGGCTTCAAAGTTGAATATGTTAACCCACCTGAAATCACACCGCCTGCGACAGGCACAGCTTTGGAAACGCCTTTCGCGAAACTATCTTTAGTTACTTTTACACCGACATGATTAAGAGTCTTTTTAATAATGGGGTAATACCAAGTTTTAGTTAAAGCTTTTGAAGCAACCTGTTTCTGAATCGCTGCCCTAGCAGTATCAGAGGCAAACTTGTTCAAAGCTGTAGCGGCACCGCCAACATTGGTCATAACCCCCAAGAAAAGAGCTAGCTTGGAAAGAGTTTCATCATCCAGCTCTTCCATGTCTTTCAAAAACTCCTGCCAACCATAAAGGTAGGCAAGTTTCTGCATGATTCTGAAGACATGTACGTAATACTGCAGCAAGTCTGAGGGAACCGTTGCTAGCATTGCAAACCCACCCGGCAAACCGGCTGCGAAGGAAATCGCACTAGACTTACGAGTCTCTAACTCGATAGTTGAACGAGCAATCTTTTCGATAAGATCTGCAGAGACGCCAGCCTCATACGGCGTGGTGGCGATAGCGCCCTCTAAAACCTCCGTTGATATACCGGCCTTTTTCAGCTCAGCTCGAAGGAAGTGCGGACGGTCAATTGATACGCCATTGATACGAGCTACTTGCTCTAGGAACTTACGCCCAAATGCAATCGTCTTCTCATCTTCTTCAGAGATACCTTTTGCATATTCTTTTTCGACCGCAATCAAATCTTCATCTTCGATGATTTCCGCTTCGCTGTCGAATATTTCGATCTCAGTGTTGTCTTCTGAAGAACCAACAGGAGGATTAGACATCAAAAACCTTCTTTACAGTTATAAGTTACTGCAAAGTTTACAAGAGTAGCATTGTGATACCGATTACTTACGAGTCTATTTTTCGTATAATTCTCGCCGGAAAACTAGAACGTCTTGAACTCGCGCAAGATCGCATCCGCCGTATCTAACGCTGCCCAGTCATCAAACACATCAAAGACCGCAACCGATGCCGGGGCGAACCCGTAGGACGCATCCATCAGTGCATCGTAGTCAGAATCCGGTCGAGCAAGCTGCAAAGACGCGTCCTGCACACCGGGTAGGTGAGCCACAATCATGAGTGAGCGCACCGATTCAGGTGCCCCGTTAATCGCTGAAATGATGCGTGACGCCGGTGCATTGTAGAGTTCCTTGCTCAAGGACGCAGTGGGCGCCTTTTCACCCAAGCCTTCAGACACCCACGTGGTGGTCTGACGGGTGCGCAGTGCTGCCGATGAAATTATCATCTCGGGAACGTGCCCGTTTTCTACCAGCCAGCGCCCTACTCGCGGCGCCTGCTCATGACCGTGCTTGGTGAGCGGTCGATTGAAATCGTCCAAGCCCCAGTCAGCCTCGGCATGGCGCATGATAATGAGCTTTTTCGCGTCATGGCGCGGTGTTGATGCGAACGTTTCTGACATGTCCTTATCCTAACGCGCGGGGCTAGGTGCCCGCGCTGAAAACTGAGATACCCATATTTCGCTGAGCCCGCCTTTTTGAGCAGAGGTTCCAGCGAAATATGGGTATTGTTGACGAAAGATTTTATGCGGTTGCTTCTTTAACCTGGCGCTGGATGCGCGCCAGCATGCCGCTCATGCCGTTAAGGCGTAGCGGGCTCACTTGATCCGTGAGAGACAGTCGCATAGCAACGTCTGCCGGTGTTGAAAGCACAGTTTCTACGCTCTCACCGTTCAATCCCTCGTGCAAAATGGACGCGAAACCGCGGGTGGTCGGCGCTTCTGGCGGGGCTGAGAAGAAGAGGTTAACGATGCCGTTTTCAACTTCGGTAATCAAGAAAATCGGTGACTGGCATTCCGGCACGGGCTCTAGCAGCTCGGGGTGCTCCGCGTAGCGCTCGGGTAGCTCAGGCAGCGACTGGCTGAATTCGAGCAGCAGCTGCAGGCGGTCAGAGGCGGGGATCTCCGCAAATTCATCCGCGATTTCTTGCAGCTTAGCGGGAAGGTTCTGGGTATCGCTCACTACTTCCACTCCCCCGGCTCTTCGCCTTTGGTGATGGGAGCAGCTACAGCATTGCCCCACTCAGTCCACGAACCGTCGTAGTTGCGAACGGTATCAATGCCCAACAGGTATTTGAGCACGAACCAGGTATGCGATGAACGCTCACCGATGCGGCAGTAAGCAATAATGTCGTTTTCTCCAGCCAGGCCCAGCTCGTCAATGTAGAGTGCCTTGAGTTCGTCGAAGCTCTTGAAAGTGCCGTCTTCGTTAGCTGCTTTTGCCCAAGGCACAGAGCGTGCAGTGGGAATATGGCCGCCGCGCAAGGCACCTTCTTCGGGGTAGCCTTCCATGTGAGTACGACGACCGCTGTACTCGTCAGGGCTGCGGACGTCGATCAGCGGGGTCTTGCCGATGTTCGCCTTCACCTCAGGCAAGAAAGCACGGATTGCAGAGTCCTGACGCTCCACCACGGGGTAATCACTTGACTGTACCGCAGGTTTTTCGGTGGTAGTCTCTCGCCCTTCTTCAATCCACTTAGCACGACCGCCGTCCATCAGGCGCACATCCTCGTGACCAAACAGTTTAAAAACCCACAGGGCATAGGCAGCCCACCAGTTAGACTTATCGCCGTAAATCACCACGGTTGAGTCGCGAGAAATACCCTTGGCTTTCATCAGGGACGCGAAACCCTCGCCATCGACGTAGTCGCGAGTGATGCGGTCATTGAGTTCGGTGTGCCAGTCAATCTTTACAGCACCGGGAATGTGCCCGGTTTCATAAAGCAAAACGTCCTCGTCAGATTCAAGAATCACGATGCCTTCGGTGTTCAGGTTCTGCGCTACCCAGTCAGTTGAGACCAGGTTCTCACCGTGCGCATACTGCGCAAATTTCTCGTTAGTCTCAGGGGCGATGCTCATGCTTCAACGTCCTTTCATTGTAGAAGTTCTCTACTATCAACTCCACCACACCGGTGAGAAAGGGGCAAATAATCTTTCTCATAACTTAATAACGATGGTTCATTTGGGAAGAAAGCGCCTCATGGAGGAAGAACGCGGTGAGAGGGCAGGGATGGGACACTTTTTGTATAAAAAGTGTCCCATCCCTGCCCTCTCACGGTTAAGAAGCGGCTGCGTTAGCCCTTATACCTATTGCGGTACTCCTCAAGTTGCTCGGGAGTGAGGATCTCGTTTTCTTTAGTAACGGGCTGCCCATCCTCGTTGAGGTAAACACCCTGGTTGTAGTCGAAGTTGACAGGGTTGCCTTCTTCATCGGTGCGAACATACCACTCGGTATGTTCTTCTGCTGTTGAATCGAATTCCGCGCCGGTGGCGTATTCGCTAGTGGGCTCGGTGGGTTCGATAGCAATCTTGAAGTTATCACCGTGTTCACTCACTCCGTGAAGAACTGCTTTTTCAACAGCGGCTTTGGCAAAGTCGCGTCGAATGGTGAAGGGGTCGTTCCGTAGCTCTTTAAGTAGAGCCACGCACATAATAATCAAGATTGCAGCAAAGGGCAGTGCTGTAACGGTCACGAGGTTCTGCAAACCCTGTAGCGCGTTGTCGCTACCCGCCAGCAGAATAACAACCGCAATACCGGCCATGCACAGAGCCCAGAAAGTGGTAACCAGTTTATTGGGATTAGGGTTACCGCGCTGGGATAGCTGAGAGTTAACCAAGGACGCTGAGTCCGAGGTAGTGATAAAGAAGATGGCAAGCATGAACAGCACAAGCGGTGCGATGAACTGCGCACCGGGAAGCTGATCGAGTACCACGAAGAAAATTTCCTGAGGCTTAGGCATGGATGCGATGGTGCCATCAGTTGCAATGGACTGGTGTTCGCGCTGCATCCAGATGGTGGTGCCGCCAAGAATTGTAAACGCCAGAATAATGATGGTTGAGGGAATGAACAGCACACCAAGAATGAACTGGCGGATAGTGCGTCCGCGAGAAATTTTCGCTGTGAACACACCTACGAAGGGTGCCCAGCTAACCCACCATGCCCAGTAGAAGGTGGTCCATGATGAAAGGAAGGTTTTCATTTCATCGGATTCCGCCATATTTGCACTCAACATATCGGGCATAGATGAGACGTAGTCGATGATGGTTGCCGGAATGATGTTCAGCAAGAACGCGGTGGGCCCTGCGATAAAGAAGAAAATCGCCAGACCGATTGCCATTGCCATATTGATGTTTGAGAGCAGACGAATGCCCTTTGAAACACCTGAGACTGCCGAGATAATCGTGCCGATGGTCAGGACAGTAATGATAATGAGGGCAAGGGTGTTGCCCTCGGGGCTCCAGCCAGAAACAATTTCAACGCCGCGTCCAATCTGCAGTGCGCCAATGCCGAGGGCGGCGGCGGTGCCAAAGAGAGTGGTGATAATTGCAAGACCGTCAATGATGCGTGAGCCTACGGAGTCGTTGCTGTGGTTTTTAAAGAGCGGGGCAAGAATGGAGCTCATGAGTGGCACGCGTCCGCGTCGGTAAGACACGTAGGCAACTGCTAGACCCACGATTGCGTAGATAGCCCACGCGCTAATGCCCCAGTGCATAGCGGCCTGCGCCATTGCACCGGTAATGGCCTCGGGGGACGCTGCTTCGTAAGCGCCCGGGCGAGGGCTCAGGTAATAAGTGAGCGGTTCAAAGGGACCAAAGAAGATGATGCCGATACCGATGCCGGCGCCAAAGAGCATAGCTGCCCATGAGCCGGTGGAGAACTCGGGTTTTTCGCCGTCCATCCCCAGAGGAATTTTACCGTAGCGGCTAAAGGCAAGACCCAACAAGAAGAGCATCATGCCGGCTGCAACGATGGTAAATAGCCACCCAAGGTTGGTCATGACCCAGTTGAGGGCAGCCGTTGAAACTGCAAAGACCTGCTCTGGATTGATAACACCCCAGATCACAAAGGCGATGATGAGCGCGCCAACGGTGAGAAGAATGGGCTTGTCGATACCGTATTTGACGCGCTGATCGTCAATAGAAATACCCGGAACAAGCGCGGGGTGAGTGTCGTGGGGGTAGATGACGTTTTTAATCATCTGGCGGGCCCCACCGGGTGCTTTGACCAGTGCAGGCGTATCTGTTGGTCGAGGCTCCTGGGGAGTCGGGGGCTGTTTAGTGCTCATGAGTACCTCATGGTGAAAGTTAACAGGTCAAGCACATAGTTTATAGCTACGCACACTTACTTTCGGGAGCTCAGGTGGTTTTTGCGCTGATACTTCTATTACTTATGATTCTCGGCGGGCACTGTTTGTCCCTACAACCTCATCAGAATGTCAGTTAGATTGCTGCAAGAAAGTGTTTAAGATGTAGGTAACTTCTTCGGGCTTATCGGCGTGCACCCAGTGGCCCGCACCTTTCACGCTAATTTTGCGCACGCGCGGAAAGAGCTTGCGCATGACCGGTGTATCTTCGGGCTGAATATAGTTGGAGTTAGCGCCGGCCACCCACAACACCGGGTTTTCGAAGGGCTTTGCGTCCACAGGTTCCCAGCCCATAATCGCATCCAAATTTTTGCGCAGCATTGTAAGGTTGGGCTCCCAATAAAAACCGCCGTCGCCGCGGGCAAGGTTTTGTAAGAGAAAACCGCGGACGCCTGCATCGGGCACACGGTCGGAGATTTCCTCGTTTGCTTCGCTACGAGATTTGAGGGTTTTCAGATCCAAACTCAACAAAGAGTCAAGCAAAACTGTAAAGCTCCCCTTCGACTCATTAGGAGCGATATCCATAATTACGAGCTTGCTCACCAGATCCGGGTGGCGCAGGGCAAGAAGCATGGCGATTTTACCGCCCATCGAGTGGCCGATAACATCTACCGGGCCGTCAGCGGCGAACCCGGATTCAAGGTTCTCCGCTACTAAATCGGCCATAGTGGCGTAATCGAAAGAGTCAGTCCACTCCGAACCCCCGTGGTTGGGCATATCCATGAGCAGTACCTGATAGCCATCGCCTAGTCCACGGGCGATGCGGGTGAAATTCTTACCGCGTCCCATCAGACCGTGCAGAAAAACGACCTTCTGCGCGCCGCTACCAACTGTTGATGATTCAATCGAAAACTCATGAGTACCCATGTTTCTAGAGTAACGAGCGAACAAGTACGCTCCTAAAACAAAAGGCTCTGTTCTCTCAGAAGAAAACAGAGCCTTTGCACGTTTGCAAGATATTAGATGGAGTATTCAGGAGCCGCCCAAATGACAACTTCAGGATGCTCGTAGAAGCGGTAGCCTTGCCCCCGCACGGTACGTACGGTGTTTGAAAGACGCCCCAGCTTTGAACGCAGGCGGCGAATATGCACGTCAATAGTGCGCTCGTTAGGCACTTCTTCGGCGTCATGCCACAGGCTGTTGAGCAGCTCGTCGCGTCCTACAGTGCGTGCACCGTTTTCTACAAGGTAGTTCAACAGCTCAAACTCTTTGAAAGTGAGGTTCAAAATCTCGCCATCTAAGAACACTTCGCGACGTGAAAGGTCAATGAGGACGCCGGTGGTGTGAGTGGGTTTGGAATCAGAGGAGAAAACGCTACCGCCAGTATGCGCATTCTGCGCGACAGATTCAGGCTGATGGTGCACAGCAGTTGGATCGCCCAGGGCGTTACGCACGACTTCAAGATCGGTTCCCTCCGCCCCGGCAGGTGCTAGGGCAACGGCTGCATAAGACTCAGCTTCGGGAGCTAGGTTGTGGGCGTATGCGCGAAGATCCTGAACAATGCGCACTAGCGAAGTACCGCTTGCGGCAGCTGCTTCTTCGCTCAGACCCACGTAAATCACAAAGCCACGAGCCTCAGAATCAGGCACCTGACGAGCAACGGGCTCGGGTGTAACTCGAGCGGTCATAGGACGCAGGTTGGCGGGGTACTGTTTTGAGGCAGGAGCATGCGCATTAGCTGATTGTTTAATCGCCTGAGGTCGGTTTCGCTGAGAAATATGAACGTATCCAGGTGCACCTGACATTTTCTAACCTGCTCTCTGGCATCTTCGTTGCCCCGCAACAAGCGTGTGTGATGGTCTTGCGACGGGTAAAAATCCACGGCGTGCATAAGGACGCGCGGTTTTTACCGGGGTAGTCCTTTTATGGAACTCTGATTAAGTAAATAAATCAAGTAATATTTGTGATTTTTCGAAAAATATAATCTTTTTCTCGAAATTTACCTGTGTTACAAAATATTTCACTGCATAAAAATTGCATAAGTATTCATATTTGACGCCTTCTGGCCCCTCATCTACTAGGGTCAAGAGTAAAAATTTTCAGAAAAATGAAATATCAAAGAAACTGAGCATTTAAGCCCTAAATGTCAAGATTGATTTGCAGGAAAGTTCTAAAAGCCAAGTTAGAAACTAATAATGAATACTTTCAGAACATAATTTGGGCAAAAAATACCGCCCTTTCCGCAACACATCAGCATACGAAAAGGGCGGCACTCTGACGTCCCTAGCGAAAGTCCTACTCGGCTACACCGTACAGACGGTCACCAGCATCGCCCAGACCGGGGACAATGTATGATTTCTCGTTCAAACGTTCATCCTGAGCAGCCAAGAAAAGATCCACGTTCTCAAGACCTTCCACGCCAGCCTGCAAAGCTTCAATACCTTCGGGTGCGCCCAAGATACACACGCACGTAATATGTTCAGCTCCGCGCTTGCGCAAGAATTTGATGGCCTCAATTAACGTGCCACCGGTCGCAAGCATGGGATCAAGAAGGTACACTTGACGTCCCGTCAAATCTTCGGGTAGACGCTCAGCGTAGGTCACGATATCCAAAGTTTCTTCGTTACGTGCCATGCCTAAAAATCCAACCTCAGCGGTGGGAATCAAGCGAGTCATGCCTTCAAGCATTCCCAAACCTGCACGCAGAATAGGCACTACGAGCGGACGCGGTGAAGAAATATAAGTACCAACGGTTTTGGTGATGGGAGTTTCAACCTCGCGCTCTTCAACACGAATCTCGCGAGTTGCCTCGTATGCAAGCAGAGTCACTAGCTCATCAACGAGCTGACGGAAAATAGGTGACGGAGTGTTCTTGTCACGAAGAACAGTAATTTTATGATCGACCAGCGGGTGGTCCAAAACTTTAATACGCATGAGTTAAACGCTACCACCGTGCGCGACATCTCCCACCAGAAAACTCACAAAAGTGAATCGGGTTGAAGGCTTATTATTTGTCCACGCGCACGAGAGTAAGCTCGCCACCTTCACGCACCTTGTACTCTGGCGTGTATTGCACGCTTTCGCTAGCTTCAGATGAAGGTGTTTGAGTCTCAGAAGCAGAGTTGCTGGTGTCACTAGAAGGTGACGGAGTTTCGGACGGGCTCGAAGATGAACCCTGTGTTGGAACAACAGTAGCTTCCGCCGTTGTAGCTGGCTCCTCAGACGATGAAAGATTTGAGGCAGAAGGCATGGGTGTTTGGCTCATTATTGTTCCTAGAAAGCGGTAGGACCAGTATTTTTGGTCATTGTCTTTGCGCCGTTAGCATCTGTGTACGTCATAGTAGTCTGGCCGGTAACGGTTAGACCACCGGCTGCAACGCACCCATCGGTAACTTTAAACTGAATAAATACACCCGTAGCATCACCCGTACCATTCACTGAGGTAGAGACCTGCCATACAGGGGCAGTGTATTTGAGGGTAAGGGTTGTCGGACTGGTTTGAGTAACTGTCCACCCTGCAGGGATAACATTTGCACCGTATGACCCTGTAGGTTCAATTTGAATACTGTGGTTGAAGGTAATGACAGAGGTAATGGTGACGTTAGTAACAGTTCCAGCAGACCCTTCTACCCAGTAGCCATTCGACGAAGTGGTTGATCTATTGGAGTCAGAGTTACCTGCAGGTGATTTATAAGGTAGGGAGTCAATGTAACCGCGCGTTGGGTTAGTAGTTACGTTACAGGTACCTGTCATAGCTTTTCGGGCAACAGTTCGAAAGTACTGACCAGCTGTAGTAGTCGCTGTCCCTCTTTTGGATGCTGCGTAGGCAGGAACGGAAGCCGTAGAAAGAACCACAGGCGCTGCCCAAGCCATCCCCTTAGCAAGACTACGACGAGATACGTGAGAGGAATTCTCTGATATTTTGTACTCTTTAGTTTTCGAAATTAAATATTTAAAAATCGATATAGCAAAGTTACTAACCCCCGCTTAGGTTTTTATGAGAAAGCTCCACACGCAGACTTGGCTCGTAAATACTTTTTCACTCGTTTAGGCTAGGAAGATGTGAATATATTTCAAAGAGGCCAGTTAAACCCGAAGTCAGACCCGGGTTTTTAGCTAGGCA
>JBHWPN010000151.1:0-5219 GCA_043424895.1 Rothia sp. (in: high G+C Gram-positive bacteria)
CCCTCTCCCACTAGGGAGTATTTATTTTCGCGATTTAGGGGAAGACGTGAAAAAGACTATTGCTCTATCTATGGGCACACTAGCTCTGCTGGCATCGGGGTTTGTACCTGCACAGGCCGCAGAAGTAAATGCACCGGAACCTGTAACTCAGGTTGCTGCTGTACCTGACATCGCATCAAAAATGGATGCTGAAGCCGCTCGAAACTGGCTGGGTAAGCGGGTTGGAAACCTTATTGAACTTGACTCAAAGTCAAGCGCACAGAAATACGAGCGCGGTTACGTGGTGAACTACGTTGATGAAGGTACCGAATATCAAAGTGCTATGAGCACGCAGGTTTTTGATTTTTGGACTGGCGCTAATAATCCCGCGATTACTTTTGAGGCGCAAGTTGCACGCTACGGTTATCCCACCGGCACCGAGACCGCCAACCATTACTGGCGTCATATGAGCCAAGGCGTCCTCACTCGTTTTTACCGCGAGTCAGGCGATGATATGTACGGTACTACTCTTGCCTACACACCTTCTGCGGGCAAGGTAATGGACCGCTCCTGGTGGCAGTATGCTGATGATGCTATCAACTGGAACGAATCTGTAGTGCTCGGTGATTCTGCTGTTATTCCTAGTTGGAACACTGGTTATGTTTCTCAGGGGCTGCAGGCTACAGGTTATTCTGCCAATGAATACACGGCTGCTGGGGCGGGAATTTCTGCTACCGGAAGAGACGGCATTTCTATCAAGAACATGGTGGTTGATAACGGAGTTGCGCTGGGCATCGGCACCCCGTGGATCGTAAATATTCAGGCATCTGCTGGGGACGCTACGGTTGATCCGGCTGTTTTGGAATCTGATCTGCGCGCAACCATTGCGACCTTGAAGAAGGTTTACCCGGACGCGCGTATTGTGGTGAGCGATGTGCCTTCTGCTAAGAATGATGTGCAACTCAATGAATTAAGCAAGCGACTTGAGGCGGTCTCCGGTGATGCTGGAGCGCGATTTGTATCTACTCGCGGGTGGATTAGCATGTACGGTCTTGAAGGTCAGGTTGGCCCCGACGGTGTTCTTTCAGCTTCAGCTCAAGAAAAGCTCGTCAGCCCGCTTAAATGGGCATTGCGAAACGCTGTAAAGTAAATAATTCTCTAAAATCCCCTTGCCACTGGTGAGGGGATTTTTATGTGCCCGAAATATAAGCAGTGGGCAAAAATCTCTATAAATAGGGAACCGGTAGAATGGTGCCCTATGCAGTGTGACTATTTTGATGCCGGCGTGTGCCGCTCGTGCACCCAAATTCAGGTGCCCTACGCTTCTCAGCTCGAAGCCAAGGACGCGGACGCGAAATCTTTGTTGGCACGGTATGCTCAGTTGCGCTGGCTACCACCTGTTGCCAGTGAAGAATCTGGCTTTCGAAATAAAGCGAAAATCGTTGTTTCTGGTACGGCTCAAGATCCTATTTTGGGCATTCTTGATCGTGACGGCAACGGCGTTGATTTGTCTCAGTGCCCGCTTTATACCTTCGATATTCTGGCTTTGATGCCGCTTTTGCGCGAGCTTATCCAGCGCGCGTCCTTGACTCCCTATAACGTACCCGCGCGCAAGGGCGAGCTTAAGAATATTCTCGTGACTGCTAGCACCAACGGGGCGCTGATGGTGCGCTTTGTGCTGCGTTCCAAAAAACTTCTTGTACCTATTCGCCGGGAAATTTCTTGGTTGCAGGAGCAAAACCCTGCAATCGAGGTTGTCTCTATCAACCTTTTACGCGAGCATAAAGCGGTGGTTGAAGGGGATGAAGAAATCATTCTGACCGACCAGGCGACTTTGCCGATGCAGGTCAACGGCATGGATCTGCACCTGCGTCCGCAAAGCTTTTTCCAGACCAACACTCATATTGCAGAAGCACTGTATGCTCAAGGATCGCAGTGGGTGGCGGATGCTGCACCTTCGTCCCTGTGGGATCTCTATTGCGGTGTGGGTGGGTTTGCCTTGCACGGCGCCCAAGCCGTGCCCAACGCAATGATTACGGGTATTGAGCTGAGCCAAGAAGCAATTGCCTCTGCCCAGCGCACTGTCGCTGAAAAAGAGCTAACAAACCTCACCTTCAAAGCCCAGGACGCAACTGCTTTCGCGCTCGATGCCCAGGAGGTTCCCGAGTGCGTGGTGGTGAACCCACCGCGTCGCGGCATCGGTGAACAATTGGCGCAATGGCTCGAAGAATCAGATATTCAAACTGTGGTTTACTCTAGTTGCAATGCGCGCTCGCTGAAAAAAGATCTTGAAAATATGTCGTCTTTGAAACCTGTGGTGGGGCGCGTATTTGATATGTTCCCGCACACTAATCACTATGAGGTGGCGGTTTTGCTGCGCCGGGCGTAAATTGGTAAGGGTAGTTACTAATTGTTTGAAGGAGAAACCATGAAACCGGTTCTCGCAGTTGTCACCAATACTGGAAAATACGAGAAATTTGATACTCCCACCGGGCTGTGGTTCAGCGAACTGACCCACTTCTACGACGAGGTCAATGACGAAATCCCCGTAGTCATCGCCAGCCCCAAAGGCGGCAATATTCCCTTTGATCCGGTAAGTCTGCGCAAAATGTTTGTGGATAGCAAGACAGAGAAGCACTTCAAAGACCCTGCTTTCCGCAAGGCTTTGCGAGAAACCGCTAAGCTCTCAGACCTGAACCCCGATGATTTCAGCGCTATCTATTTCACCGGTGGTCACGGCACTATGTTCGACTTTGTGGGCAATCCCGAACTCGATGCTTTCACCGAGAAGATCTATAACAACGGTGGTCTGGTTTCTGCTGTCTGTCACGGTGTTGGCGCTCTCAGCACCGTCACTATCAACGGGCGTCCGCTCATTGAAGGCAAAACTGTTACTGGTTTTTCGAATGTGGAAGAAAAGCTAGCCATGCGCACTAAGCACGTTCCCTTCCTTCTTGAGGATCGACTCAAAGAAGTGGGTGCTAACTACAAGAAGGCAACAGTTCCCTATACTTCGTTCACTGAGGTTGATGGACGCGTCATTACCGGGCAGAACCCGCAATCAGCCCACGCTGTAGGTCAGATTGTACGTGAGGCACTGTTCAACAAACCTGCCTCCTAGAAGCTAGCGTCGGAATAGAGTTTACCCCGCCTGATTTTGCTGTTTGAGGGATTTTATTACACCTAAGATGGCAAAATGAGGCGGGGTAAGTGCGTAAGGGGAGGGTTTAGTCCTCTAATGCTTGGTAATGCTCATCATCAACGGGTTCTAGCCATTCGCCTTCGCCAGCGGTAATGGCGACGTGGTTGAACCATGAATCTTTGGTAGCACCGTGCCAGTGCTTGACGCCGTCCTTGGTCACCACAACATCACCCGGGGTTAGTTTGCGAGCTTCTTGCCCTTCTTCCTGGTACCAGCCTTCACCCTCAGTAACGAGCAAAATCTGAAAACCGCCCACGTGCTTATGCCAGTTGTTGCGGCAACCGGGTTCAAAGCTGACATTGGCTACAGTGACATCAACATCATCTTCAAAGACGAGGGGGTTGAGAAAGCTCTCGCCAATAAAGTATTTGCCCAGTGCCTCGTTGGGGCCACCAAAGCCAAAGAGACTGTTCTTAACTTCTTGCTCGTTCTTGCCTGACATTTTCACTCCTTAGACGTAAAAATCCTGTTCTTTCACCCTACTCCCAACTGCATAAAATATGCACGTATGTGAGGCTAGCGCCTGTGGGCCGTACATTTTGTGTTGAAATAAAAAGATAGTCGAGAAAGGAAGAACCGTGGAACTACAAGAATTTTTAGAGCATATGGACGCGGGATACCCTGCAGATTCTCAAGAGATGCATGAGGTAATGATGCGGGTTGGCGATAAGACGCGCCAGCTGACTGCGCAACTGAATGGTTCTTACAACACTGAACCGCAAGTCCGCGCGCTGATGAGCGAGATTATCGGACAGCCGCTTGATGATGGCTTTAGGCTCTTTCCACCCTTTACCTCGGACTTTGGGCGAAACATTCACATCGGTAAAAACGTTTTTATTAATTCAGGATGCCGTTTTCAAGATCAAGGCGGAATCTTTATTGGTGATAACTGTTTTATCGGGCATAACTGCGTCATCACAACGCTTAATCATGAGCTGGCACCTGAGCGACGCCACGTTACTGTTCCCGCCCCCGTTCGGTTGGGGCAAGGCGTCTGGATAGGTGCGAACGTCACTCTTTTACCGGGCGTAACGGTGGGGCAGGACGCGGTGCTGGGCGCGGGCGCAGTGGTTACCAAAGATGTGCCTGCCGGAGCTGTGGTCGCCGGTGTCCCTGCCCGCGTCGTAAAAACTATTGGGGAATAAAGTCCACCAGTCTACCCTTTTACTGGGCGGATACTACATAGTAGAACTCATTAATCTGGTGATACTTGCAATGCGTCACGGTATCACTGCCACCGAGTTGCAGAACACTATTTACACGCATCCTTCGATTACTGAAGGGCTCAACGAGGTGCTCGGGGCTCGCGCCACTGTCTCATAGCTTTATTCACCCAGTGTGTCCTGCTCGTATCGTAAAGTACCGGGCGCACTAAAGCCTCCGGTAATAACAACCGGCGGCTTTAGTCGGTGCCTTACATCTCTACAATCTCAAGGTTGCTCGTATCGTAAAGCACCTTGGCATGGTTAGTCTTGATGAGCTGTTTTTCTACATTGTTGCCGGATGCGCGGTCGATAGTTCGCTTATAAATCTTGGAATTGTAGTAAACAACCCCGTTTTCGCGGCTGAAGAATTCATCTTCTACCTTAATGCGGTATTTGAAATCTTGATGCTCGGTGGAACGCAGCTCGCCGTACAGGTATTCATCGTCCGTATAAGTGATGAGCTGGTAGGTTCTATCGGTAGCGTTGCGGAACCTGTAATCGAGGTAGTTGTAAACGATCGATGTACCGGTGCCAAAGGGGACTTTCCTGCCGAAATCGGGAAACATATCTACACCGTCGTGGTGGTGATGCTCAACAATTTCAAAGGGAGAGTGTAACACCATCCAGTGGATGAGGTTAGAGAACTGGCACATGCCGCCGCCAATGCCTGATTGGGCGTCCTCTTCTCGTCCGACCATCAAGCCCTCTTTGTAGCCTTTCTTGGGAGTGCATTCGCCCACGAGCTTCCACAGCGAAAAAACTTCGCCGGGTTTGATAAGGACGCCGTTGACCTGCGGAGTGCAAATCTTGAGATTCTGCGCTTTGTTTTCTTG
>JBHWPN010000152.1:0-6458 GCA_043424895.1 Rothia sp. (in: high G+C Gram-positive bacteria)
CATCCGCGCCGAAAACAAAGTTGCTGGCGCTCAAACCGGTGGGTTAGATCAAACCGCGTCCTTGCGTTCTATTCCCGGTCAGGCATTAGTAGTAGACTTCCGCGATTTTTCACTCCAACCGGTCGATGTGAATATTCAGGAAGCGAACCTGAGCTGGCTGGTTATCAACACCAACACCCCGCACGAGCTTGCCGGCGGTGAATTCGCTGCGCGTCGTCGCGCTACGGAATGCGCAACAGAAGCCCTTGGATTAGATTACTTACGCAACGCTCTGCCCGAAGATTTAAGGTGCGAGGGTATGAGCGAGGCTGAAGCCAAGAACTGGCGCCTTGCAACCGTCGATGAACGTGCAAATACAGCGTTAAGAGCCATGGAGAAATTTACTCGGTGCACAGAGGTTCCGCGCGGTTGGATTCGTCATGCCTTTCACGACATGTGTCTGGTAGAACGCGCCGCCTACGTTATTTCTCGCACGGAGACCGATGGTATGCAGGCGTGGGAAGAGCTGGGCAGACTTTTCACCGAATCGTTTGTTTCTATGCGCGATGAGTTGCAAGTGTCTCGCAAAGAAATCAATAGTGCGGTAGATGCATGTTTGGATGCCGGGGCTCTGGGTGCCCGTCTTGTTGGTGGTGGTTTTGGCGGGGCTGTGATGGCTCTTATCGAAACAGACAAGTTGAAGGACGCGGCCACCGCGGTTGCGCGCACCTACGCTACGTACGGCTACGCATCCCCTGAATTTTTGCCAATGTCAGCCGGGTTCCCGGCGCAGAAAGATGCATAACTTTCACGATATATAAAAGGCGGTTGTTTTCCTTATAGTCGAGGAAAACAACCGCCTTTTATCCTTAAATAGGAAGCTATGAAACGTGCACGACCGGACGCTTGTAAAGGTCGTGTTCGGCACGTCGCAGCACTTCGTGTGTGGTCGAGGCGATCTGACCCTGCCCAAAGAGTAAGAAGGCAAGGTAATTCTTAATCGGTCTACCAGCTGCCCAGTCAAGGTAGATATGCGGAACCTGACCGGTCATATCGCGAATCTCTAATGCCAACGCAGCAATATTATTTGCCACCGATGCCCCAGAGACACTCAGAATCTTGATGCCGTCCATCTCTAGTCCGTGGATGACGAGCTCCGCATTAAATTTACTCGGATCCATCACGGCGATCTCAAGAAAGACCACATTATCTTCGTTAGTGATGTTGTGAGCCCAGTTCTCGCGCGCACGTTTTTCGTAGTAATCAGCGATGCTGAAGTTATCGGGGCGGTGAGCGATGAGGTGAATCGGTTTATTAGCGCATGCCCCAATGATTTCTAGTGACTTCTTATCGAAATCCACGCTTTCAATGCGCAGCTCATACGAGCGCAGTGCGCGGGAAATAAAGGAGAGCACAAGAACCGCAAGAATGAAGGCACTGGCAATACGCAGACCGTCCGGGCGTTCAATGATGTTAGCGATCGTGGTGTAGAAGAACACTAAGGTCACCACCGCATAAAACACCACAGCGTAGGGCTGACGCTTGCGTTTAGCGGAAAGTGTTACTGCAACAGCTGCGCTACTCATTAAAACAAGTACACCCGTTGCATAGGCACCACCCTGAGCTTCAACATCCGCTTTGAAGAGCAGGGTAATCACGATTGCAACCGCACTAAAAATCAGCACCAGAGGACGAGCGGATTTCGTCCACTCAGGAGCCATACCAAAGCGCGGTAGGTAGCGGGGCACCAGGTTCAGCAAGCCTGACATTGCAGAGGCACCTGCGAACCAGAGAATCAAAATGGTGGAGATGTCGTAGGCGGTGCCGATGCCTTCACCCAGAAGATCGTGGGCGAGGTAAGCAAGCGCGCGTCCGTTTGCTTGGCCGCCGTGTTGAAATTCCTCTTGCGGAATAAGTGCGGTGGTCACAAACGAAGAACTAACCAGCATCAAGCTCATGGTAAATGCGGCTACAGTGAGGAGTTTCTTGGTTCCTGCTACCCGGTGCTGAACACGCTCAACCATGGTTTCACCGCGACCACGAATCTGAGGCATCACGACAACGCCGGTTTCAAAGCCCGACATACCCAATGCAATTTTGGGGAACACAAGAACAATGAGACCTAGAGCCAGCCACGGGTTAGAGTGTTGAGCGGTGAGCCCCTGCCACCAATCAATGCTGAGAGAAGGATGCGTGATGACCTCCCACAGCCCCGCGGCAATCACCACAATATTCAGTGCGAGGAATACAGCTACCAGCACCACCGCAACGTTGATGGTCTCATCGAATCCTTTAAGAAAGACTGCGGTAAGCAACAGCAAAAATGCCAGAGTCACCCAGATATGGTTATGCTCCAAAACGCGCGGCATAAACGGGTTTGCCTCCAGGTGGGCTGCTGCGTCCGCTGCTGAAAGCGTCATGGTAATCATGAAGTCAGTGATGGTAAACCCCAGCAGAATGAGCACAAAGATCTTTGCTGACCAGCGAGAAAGTAGCTTTTCCAAGAGATTGATGGAACCTGCACCGGAAGGAGACTCGGCAGCAATACGACGGTAGATAGGTAGAGCTCCAAGCAGGGTAACAGCCACAAGAACCAACGTTACAAGCGGCGAGAGGAGCCCTGCCGCGAGAGCTGCGATCGCGGGCTGGTAACCCAGCGTTGAGAAGTAATCTACGCCCGAAAGACACATTACTTTCCACCACGGATGCCCCGCTTCGCCTGCACTTCGTTTACCGTGCGGGCCTTGCAACTCACCTTTGAGCTGGTCTTGGTGAGTACCCATTAGCCAAGACTTCACAGCTGTTTGGGCGTTCACAAAATGCTTTGAAGGCTCCGGGTCACTGTTGTGAGTGCGAATAGAGCCTCTTCGCTTCAGCGAATTCATATGCAAGCCTTTCAGACTGCAAGTAAACCAATATGAAATTGTTGCGCACATCGTGTGTAACTTGATGAATAGTACGCCCCGTTCATTATTCTTTGCGTGTTTTAGGCATGAACACACCACCGTCTTGTGCATCACAGTGAACAGTCAGTGACCAGTCGCGGTATCTTGCGCCCGCAAGAGCTTAAATTCAATAGTGTTCGCTCCTAAAAGAAAACGTGGGGCGCGCAGTTCACTTCCTCCTAAAAGTTTCGTATGCTGATTACTAGATGGCGCACGCCACATGCGAGCGACTATCTTCACGTATACGAGTAGCAAACACAATGTCGGCTACGCGAGAAAAAGGAAGATAACAATGGGTTTTGACATCAACGGCAAGGTAGAAGAAGGCCTGAACGCTGGTAAAGACGCTGCTAATGAGAAGGCTGGCAAGGACGTTGTCACCGACGAACACGTAGATAAGGCAAATGACACCATCAACGAGAAGATTGACGGTTTCAAGAAGTAAATCGCTTCTTCTACAGTCAATAAAAACTGAAGTAAGCAAGTTACTTTCAAGCTTATTGGCTCAACCCGCTAGCGGGTTAAAAAAAATTTATGACTTTTAGGGCGGTGCTACCGTCTTAAAGATAGGGTCTCCAACGATGGAGAAACCTATTGCCCTACGAAAGGAGCTGCCATGAGCGCAGAAAACACTTTTGACAAGTTGGCTGGCAAGGCTAAGGAAGCTGCTGGCAAGGCAACCGATAACGAGCGTTTGCAGGCTGAGGGTCAGACTGACCAGGCTCAGGCAGGCGTTAAAGAAAAGGTTGAGGATGCTAAGGGCACCGTTGAGGGCATCAAGGATTCCTTCAAGAAATAAACCTGTTTTACTGTAATTTTTTGGCGGGCATTCACCGGGGGGTGGATGCCCGCTCTTTTATACGGTTGAGACACAACGGGCAGCAAGGAATCAGCCGTCCCTACTGGTCCGCTTTTGAATATACGTCAGGCGTTATAGGCTAAAAGTAGTTAGTTTTCGTTGAAAGGATTTGATGATGGAGAACCGTCCTCAGGGCACTCAAGCTGATGCTCTTAAAGCTATTGAAGATGGCGGCGTTGTAATCTATTGGCGCCCGGGTTGTCCTTTCTGCCAGGCTCTTGATGAGGGCCTGGGTGAAGTTGGAGATCGCGCTACTTGGGTGAATGTGTGGGAGGATGCGGACGCGTCCGAGTTCGTCAAGAGCGTGAACGACGGCAACGAGGTAGTCCCCACGGTCACTACCTCCGAGAAGTCTTTTGTGGCTGCTTCTTCTAAGGCTCCTAAGATTGTTGCACTGGCTATTGAAAAGAGCGGCAAGTAAATGGTTGAGTTCAAGGGGCGCCCGGCACTGAACCGCGATACGACCGTCTGCATTTCGCTCTCGGGCCGGCCGTCTAATCACGGCATTAAGTTCCACAATTACCTGTATGAGAAGTTCGGTTTAGATTTTCTCTACAAGGCGATGACTACCACCGACATTAAAGCGGCAATTGGCGGTGTGCGCGCCCTGGGTATTCGTGGCTGCTCGGTCTCTATGCCCTTTAAGCAGGACGTTATTCCGCTGGTGGATGAGATGGATCATTCAGCATCTGTTATTGGCGCGGTCAATACCATTGTGAACACTGACGGTTACCTGCATGCCTACAACACCGATGTCATTGCGGTGGCATCGCTCTTACAGTCGCACGCTGTTGATAATTCTCTGCCTTTTGTTTTGCAGGGTTCTGGCGGTATGGCTCGCGCTGTTGCCGGTGCCTTCTTTGATGCAGGTTTTAAGCAGGGCACTATTATTGCGCGTAATGAAAAGGCAGGACGCGAGCTGGCCGATAAGTACGGTTACGCGTGGGTTTCGTCGGTGGATGAGGCATCCGCGCCCATCATTGTGAATGTAACCCCGATCGGTATGGAAGGCGCGCCCGAGGCTGATGCGCTGTCTTTCCCACAGACATCGATTGATGCGGCGTCCGTAGTCTTTGATGTAGTGGCGATGCCCGTTGAGACTCCTCTGATTCGCGCGGCACGCGCAGCGGGTAAAGAGGTTATTACAGGCGGTGAAGTAATTGCTTTGCAGGCAGCGGAGCAGTTCCGTCTTTACACCGGTGTTGAGGTTTCAGCAGCCGACGTTGAAGAGGCAGAAGCGCAGGCTAACTAGTTTCTTCGCGTCATCACGGTCAAAAAATCTCCCCTGTTCTAGTTATAAGAGCAGGGGAGATTTTTGTGCACCGTCATGAAAAGAAGTGTGTTCATGCTGAGATTTTATCTACCAATAGATAAAGACTATTTCGCGGTAAACATTTCAATAATATGAACCAAAAATATTAATAATGGTATTGATAAAATAATTGAAATGAATGAAACTATCTCTAAAACTCCGCTACCAAAATAGCGGGAATATATTGCTGAGATCGCGAATATACCGAGTATAAGTAAAAATGCCAACCAGGATTCTGTCGGGTTATCTGTTCCGTGAAAGACAAACCAGAAGAAAATGAGCAATCCCGAACAATATATCAACCACCCTAGAAGATTCTTCACGCTCTTATCTCCCCACACATAAATTCATTTTATGTGCACTGTTAAAAAGGGTTGCAGACCTCAACGCTGAAAGCTAATTTTACTGCTGCCGCCATAGCGGATTTCTTTGAACTCATCTTGCCTGCGTAACGGTCTATCTCGGCTTTGAGCTGAGCGTCGCAAGCGCAATTGAAACAACATTTATGCTAAAGCTGCAGATAATCGAAAAACACAAAAATAGAATAAAGGCTCTTACATTTATCGACAGTCTTCTAGATTTGATTATCATGTGGTTCCTTGTCAGGGAATAAGCTTCCTCATCAAATATAGTAACGAGCACTACAGAACATAGCCTACACCGGGCTTTATTTCTCTTCTACTAAAATTCAAGCTTCTATACATTAATTTTGGAACATCAGGAATAGGGCTGCCAAACTCCCTGACCTCTTGAGACGCTCCCGCACGCGTCCACATGGCTCATCAATGCCCCTCCCCTACTCCCGACCCATAGCGAAGAAGGATTTTCGAGGATTCGAACGACTCGCGTCAGCGAGTTAAAATTTTTTGAAATTACAGAAAATCCACACCCTACTCTTAAAGGTTTTCCACAGGTGGGGATAAATCTGGGGATATTACTTACACTCCTGTAATTTAAGGGAACTTTAAAGCCCAGAAACACTGATTTCCCGCTATCCACAGGGTTGTTAACATCTGTGGAATTACATCTTTGTAGTTATTAACAGCTGTGGATAAGTTCTGTGGATAGTGCAATTACACGATTTTTAAACAACTTTTCGTGAATTTGCGCTGGAAAATTCGGCTTTTCCAGCGCAATCCACGAAAAGTAGAGCTCTACAGCAGTTTTACTAACGACGCGCGTCCTTAGAGGCTATCTGCAAGAGATAGGCGACAATGGCACCGGTTATCAGTCCACCTAGATGACCCTGCCACGAAATACCCGAGACGAAGAAGCCAAAGGCAAAGTTCACCGCAATCAGAGTCAAAATCGAGCGGGTTTCACCGCCGTGGAGTCTATTCACCACAAAATAAGCGGCAAACAA
>JBHWPN010000153.1:0-3875 GCA_043424895.1 Rothia sp. (in: high G+C Gram-positive bacteria)
ACGACAGGTACTACCGAGTGGGCAGGACTCGGTCTTCTCTTTGTACTGTGGATTGCCCCTAATTCCAGCATCTTAGTCAAAATGGGGGCTGCGGTTTTGTTCTCTTTTGTAGGGGCGATGGTTTTCTTTGCTTTCTTACGCCGCGTATCTTTGCGATCTTCGCTGATCGTTCCTATTGTTGGCATTATGCTGGGGGCTGTAGTTAGCTCCCTCTCAACCTTTTTTGCTCTTCAAACCGACTTGTTGCAGAATTTGGGCGTGTGGTTTGCCGGGAGTTTTACCTCAGTAACGGTGGGACAGTATGAGGTGCTGTGGCTGGTCTTGTTGGTGGTGATCGCGGTATTTTTCTACGCTGATCGGTTGACGCTCGCTGGGCTGGGGGAGGAAGTGGCAACCAACGTTGGTCTCAACTACCAGAGATTAATCTTGATAGGCACTGCATTAATTGCAATTGCTACCGGGGTAGTTACGGTGGTTGTGGGATTCCTTCCGTTTTTGGGCTTGATTGTTCCCAACATCGTGAGCATGGTGAGAGGCGATGATCTACGGTCGAATCTTCCGTGGGTGTGCTTGACCGGTATTGCCGTAGTTACAGTATGCGATCTATTGGCGCGCACTATTATCTCTCCGTTTGAGATGCCGGTATCTGTCATTCTCGGTATTGTGGGCGCGGCCGTATTTATTGTGCTGATTGCGAGGCAACGTAAGAATGTCCGCTAATTTCTTTACCTCTGATTATCAGACCGCGACTGAAAAGCCAGCGTCGGTGGCGGGCAGACGTTCTTCGGGTGTTTTTGCTTCGCCATCTTCGCATCGCACCTACTGGGTGATAATGGCTGTGCTTTTGGTGTTGAGCGCACTGGCAACCTTTGGCTTGCTCGCCTATAAAAATCCGATGCCCTTTGGGACTGAGCGGTTTTGGATTGTGGCTCAGCGCAGAACATCAGCAGTCACTGCCATGGGAATCGTGGCAGTGAGCCAAGCTGTAGCAACTGTTGCTTTTCAGACAGTCACGAATAACCGCATCATAACCCCTTCAATCATGGGGTTTCAGTCTCTTTACACCGCTATACACACCGCTACTATCTACTTTTTTGGAGTATCCGGGTTAATTGCTACCAGAAATTTAGAAATGTTTATCTTCCAACTGGTGCTGATGATTTTATTGTCGCTGGCTCTTTACTCGTGGTTGTTAACCGGTAAAAACGCCAATATGCACGCCATGCTTCTAGTGGGCATCATTATTGGGGGTGGTTTAGGTTCCGTTTCGACCTTCATGCAAAGAATGCTCACGCCAAGTGAATTTGATATTCTCACGGCACGATTGTTCGGTTCAGTCAATAATGCTGAGGCGGAGTATTACCCCATTGCTATTCCATTAGTGGTAGCTTCAACTGTTTTGATGTATCTCAATTCTAGAAATCTCAATGTATTGGGCTTGGGCAGAGAAGTTTCGCAGAGTTTAGGGGTCAACCACCGTTTTCATTCGCTGCTTGTCCTTGTTCTTGTTGCCGTCCTGATGGCAGTTTCAACATCTCTGGTAGGTCCCATGACCTTCTTGGGATTCCTCGTTGCCATTTTGACCTACCAGTTTGCTGATACTTTTGATCACCGCTATCTGATTCCCATGGCTGCGTTGATTGCGTACATGGTGCTTACCGTTGCTTATTTTTTGATGCAGCATGTTTTCTATGCTCAGGGTGTGGTGTCAATTGTGATTGAGCTGGTGGGCGGCATCGTATTTATGGTCGTCATTCTTAAGAAGGGACGCTTGTGATTACCTTAGAAAATGTTGCTAAGAGGTACGGCTCAGAGGTTTCAATTGGTCCGGTAGATTTGAAGATTCCCGTAGGCGGTATCACCGCTTTGGTAGGTCCGAACGGAGCTGGAAAATCTACTTTGCTCACTATGATAGGGCGATTGCTAGATATTGATGAGGGAGTCATCAAGGTGGCGCAATTCGATGTAGCCCGTAGTAAGTCTGAAGACCTAGCCAAAGTAATTTCTATTTTGCGTCAGGAAAACCACTTCGTTACAAAACTTACGGTTCGCCAATTGGTTGGCTTTGGACGATTCCCGTACTCAAAAGGAAGGCTCACTGGTAGGGACGAAAACATTATTTCTCAGTACATCGACTTTTTGAATCTGAGAGACCTAGAAAACCGTTATCTAGATCAGCTTTCTGGAGGACAACGTCAACGAGCTTACGTAGCTATGGTTCTAGCCCAAGAGACAGAGTACGTATTGTTAGACGAGCCTTTGAATAACCTTGATATCGCCCATTCAGTGCAGATGATGAAGCATCTAAGAAAAGCAGCAGAACAATTCGGCCGCACCATTGTCGTGGTACTTCACGATATCAACTTCGCTGCCAGATACGCAGATTATATTTGCGCAGTGAAAGACGGAAAAGTGGCAGTACTCGATACGGTAGAGAACGTCATGGACGATCAACTACTGACAGAAATTTTTAATACTCCCATTACTGTTATCGACGGCCCGGACGGTCCTCTTGCCTGCTATCACTAAGAGAATATGTGAAAACTTCGATGCTGAACCACCAGCTATCTGAGCCAACAGCGAACTATCGGCATTTGACCTGACGCGGTAGCTGCTCGTGCACTAAGGTACTAAGCAATGAAGAATATTCGAGTGCTCCACTATCCAAAAAGCGATGGTGGAAACAGCACTGGAATTCACCTACAAGAGAGGTACGGATTAATGTCCAATTTCCTGCCGATGAAGGCGCCAAACACCTCAACTGCACCCGTCATGGAAACACCTATGGGCGGTCAGGACGATTACGTTTACAACCGCCTGCTCAAAGAACGCATTATCTGGTTGGGTTCAGAGGTTCGCGATACCAACGCTAACCGCATCTGCTCACAGATGCTTTTGCTGTCTGCCGAAGATCCTGAAGCTGATATCTACCTGTACATCAACTCACCGGGCGGCTCCGTAACCGCTGGTATGGCAATTTACGACACCATGCAGCTGATTCCCAACGACGTTGTAACCGTTGTTACCGGTATGGCAGCATCCATGGGACAGTTCTTGCTCACCGCAGGAGCACCCGGTAAGCGCTACGCAACCCCCAACGCACGCATCCTGATGCACCAGCCTTCAGGCGGCATTGGTGGTACCGCTTCAGACATTCGTACCCAGGCTGAGCTCATCTTGGATATGAAGAAGCGTCTGAGCCAGATTACCGCTGACCGCACCGGTCAGAGCCTCGAAACCATTTTGCGCGATAACGACCGCGATAACTGGTTCACCGCTGAAGAAGGGCTCGAATACGGTTTCTTCGACCACATCATGACTTCCCGTGACCCGCAGAGCGCGTCAACCGAAGAGAAGTAATCAACGGTTCGAACGTTTACTAGCGAAAGATTTTATTCATGATTTTTAATCCTTACTCCTCAGCCCCTGCGAACATGCCTACCGACCGCTACGTGCTGCCCAGCTTCGAAGAGCGCACCCCTTACGGTTACAAGCGTCAGGATCCTTACGCCAAACTGTTTGAAGATCGCATTATCTTCTTGGGCACTCAGGTTGATGACGCGTCAGCTGATGACATCATGGCTCAGTTGCTGGTTTTGGAATCTCAGGATCCAGACCGTGACATTACCCTGTACATCAATTCACCCGGGGGCTCATTCACCGCGATGACTGCAATTTATGACACCATGCAGTACATCCGTCCCGAGATTCAGACCGTGTGCTTGGGCCAGGCAGCATCTGCAGCTGCGACCTTGCTTGCCGCAGGTACTCCCGGTAAGCGTCTGGCACTGCCGAACGCTCGCGTCCTGATTCACCAGCCTGCACTCGGTGGTCAACAGGGCGGTCAGGCATCCGATATCGAAATTCACGACACC
>JBHWPN010000154.1:0-12934 GCA_043424895.1 Rothia sp. (in: high G+C Gram-positive bacteria)
AATGTGACTGAAACGTACTTTTGACGATACCGCAGGTGAGGTCTCTGTTTTGAGTCGTTGTTAGTACCGGGAGACTCTTACCTTCAAAAGTCACATCGAGTTTGTTAATAACTCCCTTCTTCAACATCGCAATTGGAACAACTACTTGATCGTCATCTTTTATCCTTAAGTCAGACCACGAAAGACCTCTTCCGCCTTCTGAATTCAAACAGATATTAGTTGCTCTCCAAGAGGGAAAATCTGGAACTGTGCAATCAAGTGAAATTGATTGAGAATTTTCAAGTTCACCCGCATCGTGTTTGATGCTAACAACGACACGGTGAACCCAGTCTCTTTGAAAAATAAGGGGTGTGACAAATTTTTGCATCAGTATTCCTTGCGGTGAAATTATTTTCTCAGCATGTACACCATTCAAATTGTTGTGCTCCCTCGATAGCTTGTTGAGGTGTTTTGGAATCAATAATGAGGCTTATTCATAAGGGATAAGACCTATCAACTAGACAACGATTCCCCCCGCGCGGCAACCTTGAGGAGAAAACATCACAAATATTCTCAAAACCGCACCAGAGGAACCGTTACTCCACCATCGTATAACCGGCCTCACCCACCAGCAGTCCGCCACGCTACTGGCATCTCTGAAGAAGAACCTCACCTGGAACCAAGTAGCTACCAGAGCGCGAAAATCCACCCTCACTCAAGTCCTGAAAATCCCCCTGGTCTACCTTTCGGCATAACCCCACCGACGAACTTTTGGCCGATACCTTCGCACTCTCGCAACTCACGATTTCTAGAACTATCCACCGCATCGAAAACACCTTCACACAACTGCCTAAACTAAAAACTCCTGAGCTTAAATCTCACGGGCATGACCCTGACTCACTTGTCGTCGATGGCACCTTGGTTCCCGGGAAGGAATTTGGTCTTGGCAAGGGTCAACACTGTTTTCCGGTAAACATAAAAGAACTGTTTTCAACCACCAAATCATCTACACGCTGAATGGAAAATTGTTAGTTATCACTGACCTGGCACCCGAAGCTAGGCATGATGTTTATGCTTTTCATTTTCACTTCAACTGTGAGTTTTTGCCGCTGAGTTCTTTTGAAAAGAGCTATGAAGTGGTGCGGGCACTTATGCGTTGTCGTTAGGAATAAAAGTATTGAGTGAAAAGATTATTTTTCAATTCTTTTATACACATTGTTAGGTTATCTAAATAAAAGTGAGCTTATTAATTATTTTTATCTGAAAGATATTTTCTAATCTAAAAATCCCCAGTATCTCAACGCGCGGCAATCTAGAACAAGGTGCATAGTTATTCTGAATTTTAGGTTATAAAATTCTTTGCACATGTTCGGTGGAATCAGAGATTTTTAGGTACAACAACGAATGAGACGCCTCTAAAGATAGGTTATTTGTTCGCACTTTGAAAAATTTGGGATTTATTGTCGAACAAGATTTTCATTGATGGGAACATATGAATAACGAATCAAAGGTAAGCCGACGCCATTTTACTCGAGGTGCCGCATGGGCAGCTCCTGCAGTGATCGCTACCGCGGCAACCCCCCGTCTATGCAGCGTCCACTATTTTTGCGACCATCACCTCGTCACTTATTTTCTCCGGCAAGCCCCGAGCGCTTGCAATTACAGGGATCGAGTAACTGTTTAAGAATCCACCACACAGGGTTCTTACCTAACTGTTAGTAACCTAAGGTCCACTTATAAGCTCTCAAATTTGGCTACTCATATTTGGTTGCCAGTTGTAAGAGGTACTACTTTTACACGGGGGACCGGTGGCTCAACCTGTTGGTCTATTCCTGTTGCCACAGGTGCGTCTCAAGTGCGAAACGGGTACACCTTCTACGAATACGTCACCAATTACACCTGTGCGATTACTTTTACTGGCACTACGTGGACTATGCCCACTACCAGCTTCATGAACTTTGTTTCTTCATGTCAGTCTGTCAATCTGCCCACTGCTACCTACCACTACACTCAGAACATCACCGTGACATCCGGTACTGCCTGCAAAGTCATTACCAAAGACAACGGCTGGAATAACGCCTTGGGATAAACAGCGATTTATTCCCCGGGCGTGTTCTACGCGGGGTAGCTAAAAACAAGCTGCCCCCGGCAGACAGACCTCGGTAAGTACTACACATACAAAAGAAAAGGCCCTGTGTCAGAAGAGCACAGAGCCTGTAAAAGAGCGGCTGACGGGAATCGAACCCGCGTATCAGGCTTGGGAAGCGTGCGCTCTACCATTGAGCTACAGCCGCGAACAGTTAACATTTTAGGCTTTTTACACACCAAAAGTGAAATCCCTTGTGTCCGGCCCCCTTTTGTACGTTAGGTTTAAAGAGTGCTATTTTCAGATCGCGATATCCGCCAAGAAATTGAGAACGAACGCATCCAGCTAGATCCCTTCGATCCGGCAATGATTCAGCCAGCTAGCGTTGATGTGCGCCTTGACCGTTTCTTTAGGCTCTTTGATAACCACAAGTACGCGCATATTGACCCCTCGCAGGACCAATCTGAGCTGACGCGTCTGGTGGAAGTAGCACCCGATGAGCCTTTCATTCTGCACCCCGGCGAGTTCGTGCTGGGCGCGACTTATGAAAAAGTAACGTTGCCCGATAACATTGCCGCTCGCTTAGAAGGTAAGTCATCGTTAGGACGCTTAGGGTTGCTCACCCACTCAACTGCGGGCTTTATCGATCCCGGTTTTTCTGGCCATGTAACGCTTGAGCTTTCCAACATGGCAACTCTGCCAATTATGCTTTGGCCCGGTTCTAAAGTCGGTCAGCTGTGTTTCTTCAAACTCACCAGCCCCACCGAGCATCCTTACGGTGATGGTGCCTACGGCAACCGCTACCAGGGGCAGCGCGGCCCCACCGCGTCCCGCAGCTACTTGAACTTTCACAAAACTGATATCGCGAACGACGCATAGAAATTATTAGCTACGCGATAAAGAGGTAATTTTTATATGTCTGTAGGTGTACGCCTGCGCCCAGCAAATGTCGATATCACCGTGGTTTTGTGCGCAGAAAACGCGCAAGAAATCGCGCGCGAAATAGAGCAGTCATGGGAGGCTCTGAACCCTGAGATTATTCAGGATGTCGAGATTAACCTTGACGATGAGAGCACTCACTATCTCTTGGTAGAAGACACTGCCGAGTATGAGCGCACCTCTTACCCCCGCGACCAGTATGGAGATTTAGAGCGGCTTCGCTATACCGAAAAAGAGCTCTTTCACGAAAGCTTGGTTACACAGATTACGGTCATGATGATTCAGGCGCTCATTGGTAAGCGCCAGATGTTTCACGCCGCAGCCCTTGGAAACTCTGATAACCAGCGGGCAGTAGCACTCATCGCTGAATCCGGTACCGGTAAAACAACCGCCTCACACTTCTTGGGGGAGCGCTTTACCTACCTCACCGATGAAACGGTGATTGTGGATGAAAGCCGCACCGTGACTCCCTACCTCAAACCCTTATCCGTCATTGCTGACCCCAAGCATCCTAAACAGCAGATTTCGCCTGAGAAAATGGGGCTTAATGTACCGGCAGATGGAGCAGACTTTAAGCTCACTGCCATGGTGATTCTAACGCGCGATAAGAGCGAGGGATACACCGCTCCCGTGCTCAAAAAAGTGCATTTGGCTGACGCACTGCTTAAGATTTCTGCGCAGACTTCCGGACTTGGATCCACCGACCGTGGGGTTGAAAAACTCATCAACCTGATCGTGGCGTGCGGTGGCGTGTTGCGTTTGGAGTACTCCGAAATCTCTGAGTCTTTGCCGCTGCTTGTCAAACTTCTCAACGAGCCCACGCCCACCGCGGCGCACGAACCCATCGACATTGCCTATGCCGACAACACCAAGCCAGCTCACGGTGAACTTGCTCGTGCTGTAGGAACGAGCGGCTACCGTATCGATGACCGCATGCTTTTGATGCAAGAGACGCAGCTGAGCGAAGTTTCATTTTTTGCAGGAGATATTTGGTTCCAGCTCGATCAACCGCGTACACCTCGGCAACTGCATCAGCGCCTTGAAGAACTCTACGAAGATAAGATTCCCTTCGAAGCTTTTGAACAAAATATTCAAGAGCTGATTACCTTGAGTGTAGTTGATCAAGGACGCGCGCGAGCCGTTGCAGCGTCCTAATACAAAAGGCGGGGTCGGGTAAAAACTTACCTGACTCCGCCTTTTAGCGTATTGAGCGATTACTGAGTGACTTCGTTAGAGAACAACACACCGTCATCGGTAAAGCGATCAATCATAGCCAGCGAGTACACGTCATAACCCTGATCGCGGAAAATCTTGCCGCCACCTTGGAATACCTTTTCGATAGCAATACCGATACCGGCAACTTCAGCGCCACCTTGCTCGCACAGATCAATCAAACCGTGAAGGGCCTGACCAGCTGCAAGAAAGTCATCGATAATAAGAATCTTGTCATCGGGAGTTACAAAACGCTTATCAACGCGAATGTCATACTCAATCTTCTTGGTGAAAGAAAATACTTTGGAGTGGTAGGTATCGTTCGACAGTGTCTTGGACGAGATTTTCTTAGCGAAAACCATAGGCACACCCAGCTCTAAAGCCGCGGTGAGCGCCAATGAAATGCCCGAGACCTCAAGGGTTAGTACGCGGGTGATGCCCAAATCTTTAAAGTGTTCCGCGAAGTCTTTACCCATAGCTACCATAAGCTCAGGATCAACCTGGTGGTTGACGAACTCATCCACCTTGAGAATGTTGCCGGGCAGTATGCGTCCATCACGCCGAATGCGATCTTCAAGCAGTTCCATGGTTATCCTTCTTCACAAGAACAATGTTGAGTAGTAGTGCCACCAGCGTACCTGTTGAAATTCCCGAAGAGAAAATCATTTGAAGCGCGGTGGGCAAGTGAGACAGCATTTCGGGGCGAACGGTCACACCGATGCCAAGAGCGAACGCTACAGAAATAATCAGCAGTTCGCGATCACCGATCTCTACCGTTGAAAGAGTTTTCACTCCCTGGGCAGCGATCAACCCGAACAGAATAATGCCAGCACCGCCCAAAACAGGGGAGGGCATAATCGAAATGAGCGCGCTGAGCTTAGGGAAAAGTCCCAGCACTACAAGCAGAATGCCAGCTAGCATCATGACGCGGCGGCTAGCTACCTTGGTGAGGGTAATAAGACCGACATTCTGCGAAAAAGCAGTGTTGGGTCCGGCGCCAAAGACACCGGCAATTGCTGAGCCAACGCCGTCCGCTAATACACCGTTGCCAATGCGCTTGCTAGAGACCTCAGCATGAGAAGCCTGACCAATAGCTATCATGATACCCACCGTACCGATGGCAGAAACAATGTAAGCGGGCACAAAAGCTAGAGTGGACGCAAGATCAAAGTGGATGCCGTAGGTAAACAGGTTAGGTAGCGCGAACCAGGATGCTTGTGCAACAGCGTCGAGGTTGATCATGCCCAGCGGAATACAAATAAGATAACCCGCTACCATGCCGAAGAAAACAGCGGATGCTTTAACGATGCCCTTGCCGAAATAATTGAGCACAAGAGTAATCACTAGAACCAGGCCAGCAACGCCCAAGTTTCGCAGGGAACCGTAATCATCGGCACCCGTGCCGCCTGCAGCCCAGTCCATGCCCACCGGCATCAAGGTAATGCCGATCAGCGCAACCACCGTACCGGTAATCAGCGGCGGGAAGAAACGCATGAGAGGTTTGATAAAGCGGCTGAGCACTACTTCAACCAGCGAACCTGCGATGGTTGCGCCCACAATGCCTGCAATGCCGAACTGGCTACCCACGTTAATAGTGGGGTTAACAAAGGTGAAGTCAGTGCCCATCATGCCCGGCACACGTGCACCCACGGGACCAATGCCCTTGGACTGAATGAAGGTAGTGACGCCGGCAGCAAAAATTGTTGCGCTGACCATGAGAGAAGTTTGCGCGACATCGAGATTAAGAGCGGTACAAACTACCAGGGGAACAGCGATGATTCCGGCAAACGCTGCTAAAATATGCTGAAGAGCCAAGAGTACTGAGAGAGCGTACGGGGGCGAATCTTCCATGCCGTAGAGCATGGCATCTGAATCTGGGGCAGAACCTGCCGCTTTTGATCCGCGGGTGAGATCTTTCAAACCGGTATCTTTCGTGAATGAAGGTGATAGTGCTCAATAAAAATAGCTGCCCATCGAGTACGGAGGCAGCTGTGCACGCCTAACAGTGTATCGGTATTTAGCCAAGCCAACCGCGAGCCGGCACCCGTGTAATCCTATTGAGCGCATCACAGCGCCCCGCATCCTTCATAAATTTACGCAAAATCTTAGAGTATAAAGTTGTCTGTCGCATCAAAGAAGCAGCTCAAAGCCCGTTAGCATAGGTGACATGGTAACCTTACCCGACCGTAAAAAAGTTTTCGCGTGGACGCTGTGGGACGCAGGTGGAGCTAGCTTCAATGCGATTATGACAACGTTCATCTTCACCGCTCTTTACCTGACCAGCGATGTCTTCGGATCAGAAACCCACACCACGCAGGCACTATCAGTGGGGTTGACGATTGCCGGTGTCTTTATTGCTTTGCTGGCCCCCATTAGCGGTCAGCGGGCGGATGCCACGGGCAAACGAGGATTCTGGCTGGGCGTCAACACTTTTGCAACGGCAATCCTTATGGCTCTGTGCTTTTTCGTGTACCCCGAACCTAAGTTTTTATGGTTAGGCGTAGCCCTTATTGCCCTGGCAAACATTGTAAATGAGTTCGCCGTGGTGAATTACAACGCCTTATTGCCTCGTATTTCTACCCCCGCGACCGTAGGCAAAATCAGCGGTCTCGGGTGGGCATGCGGTTATTTCGGTGGCATCGTAGCTCTGCTCCTCGTCATACTGTTGTTTATCAAACCGGGTATCTTGCCACTTCCTGAACACGACGGATCGCTGGTCTATCGCAGTATTGCCCTCTTTTCTGCCCTGTGGTGTGTCGTTTTTTCGGCGCCACTGCTGTTGAGCCTGCGCGGTGAGAAAACCCAGGCGCGCAACGCATCCGCACAGGACGCTGGCCCCGGCGGTTTTGGCGGAGTTGTACACGCCTACAAGCACCTGTGGCGCACCATCAAGCGTCTCTACCGCACCGCACCTTCCACTCTTTACTTCCTCATTACCAGCGCGGTCTTTCGCGACGGTCTCAACGGCGTCTTTACGTTCGGCGGAGTGCTAGCGGCAGGATCATTTGGATTTAGTGCCAACGAGATTATTATCTTTGCAATTGCAGGAAACGTGGTAGCCGGTATCGGTGCACTCATCGGTGGTTCACTGGACGATAAACTGGGCCCCAAAAACGTTATTCTTGGCTCGCTCATCGGTGTGCTGGTAGCAGCAGCACCCATCCTTTTCTTAGAGGGAAAGCCCGTATTCTGGGTCTGCGGTTTGGCCTTGTGCGCCTTTGTCGGTCCGGCGCAGTCAGCCGCCCGCACCTACTTAGCGCGCGTATCACCCCTGGGCGAAGAAGGCGAGCTCTTTGGACTTTATTCAACAACCGGACGCGCCGCCAGCTTTTTAGCCCCCGCACTCTTTGGCTTGTTCGTTGGTTTGTTAGGCGCACAGGTGTGGGGTGTCATCGGCATCATGGTTGTCATTGCCTTGGGATTAGCCCTGGTGCTACCGCTTAAGCCAGCTCCGCATCTGCAGAATGAGGAAAGTACATTCTAAGGTAAGACGTACCGAACATACTCGCAGAGACGTTGCGACACCTTCCGCCCAGCCAACATCCCTTAACGCCAGATCCGACCAGTTGGCTGGGTGGAACGTGTCTTCACTACTCCCGGTGGGTAAAAACCCGCCATACGCATTAGTCGGAAAATACAAAAGCACCCGGAGGTTTTCCCTCCGGGTGCTTTCGCAAACTTTGAAAGTTGAGGCAGGTTTAGACCTCAGCCTGGCCGCCATGCTTGTACTTGTCTTTAGCTTCAAGGTTAACCTGCGCACGTGAGATACCGACCTTGATGATGGTGCCTACAAGACCGGTAACCAGTGACCAGATGATGATGTCGCGCCAGCGCTCATCGGGATCAGGGTTGGTTGCAGGGGGCTCATTGCCGGTGATTTTCTTCCAGGTAGCAGCCAAAACCTTGTTGGACAGTGCAACGCCACCCAGTGATGCTGCGGTGCCGCCGAGCTTTACGAGAGTGCTCATTTGTATAACTCCTTTTGATAAGTAGTGTTGCCTATAACAATAACGGCTTAGGCTCTTTTATGCACAGTCTGCTGCGGTTTTGTCTGTCAGCGAAGTCCTGTCATAAGTTGGTGAGCAAGAAAACCGTGCTTATACTGGATGTGGTTTGAAGATAAACCACGTCTCGCGCATCCGCGCGTTTTCGACAGGGGAGCACTGATAAAAACAAGTGCTGAGAGTGCCGTAACGGCTGACCCTCGAACCTGATCCGGTTAGTACCGGCGCTAGGGAGTCGAGTATCTCAAGGACGCATAATCCTTCCCCTTCCTAATCTCTAGGGAGGATTTTTATGTTTGTTACATCGCAGCAGTCTTCGGGTGCTACCCCCACCGCGAGTGCCCCTCGCGCGCGTTTATTGCGGTGGCGAGTTACCGATATTGTGGTGGCTTCAGTGCTGGCAGTGGCTTGCGCGCTGATTTTTTGGCTGTGGAATAACGCCGTGTACCCGGCCGCCAGTGCAGCAACCGTCGCCGCTCCGCAGTTCACTCCGCTCATTTCAGGTGGGTGGCTGATTGCCGGTGTGCTGGGTGGTCTTATCATTCGTAAACCCGGTGCGGCTTTGTACACTGAGCTGTTGGCTGCGATTATCTCAGCTTTCATTGGTAGCGCGGGCTTTGGCATCACCGTAGTGTACTCAGGTTTGGTACAGGGACTTGGCGCTGAACTCGTCTTTCTCCTGTTGATGTATAAGCGCTGGAATCTACCCACCGCACTGCTCGCCGGTGCTGTATCGGGCCTATTTATGGGTATCTACGAAGTTATTGTGTGGAATCCCGAATACACTGCAGGCAACAAGCTCATCTACGTTATTTGCGCGGTGATTTCAGGAACCCTTCTTGCAGGGTTAGTTTCGTGGCTTCTGACCCGTGCACTGGCAAAAACCGGGGTGCTTTCCTCTTTAGCATCCGGCCGTCAAGCACGCCGCTAAATTCTTCTTGGGGTAAGGACGCGATATGGTCGGCGCGCGCGTAGAAGCTAGAGATTTTGGGTGGCACCACCCCGGGCGTAAGAACCCGTCGGTATCGGGTCTTAACCTGGTGATCGAACCCGGTGAGAAGGTGCTCTTATTAGGGCCTTCCGGTGCGGGAAAATCAACTTTTTTGCACGCGCTAGCCGGTGTTATTCACGATGATGACGGGGAGACCGCGCTCGGAGAGTTGCTGGTTGACGGTGTGCCTGCCGAGGACGCTCACGGTGCAGTGGGCATGATGCAGCAGGATCCTGAGTCATCAGTTATTCTCGCCAAAGTGGGTGACGACGTGGCATTTGGTCCGGAGAACCTGTGCGTACCGCGGGAGGAAATCTGGCAACGCGTTCGCGATTCCCTCACCGCTGTGGGGCTGGGTAATCTTTCGCTAGATCACTCCACCTCGGCGTTATCGGGCGGTCAAAAACAGCGTCTAGGCTTAGCTGGTATTCTTGCCATGCAACCGCGGGTGCTTTTATTGGATGAGCCCACCGCCAACCTTGACCCCGCAGGAGTTCTTGAAGTTCGCGACGCGGTGTTGGCAGCGCAGCGCTCTATCGATGCGACCATGATTGTCATTGAACACCGAGTGAGCGTGTGGGCGCAGTTTATGGATCGGGTGATTGTGCTGAAACCGGGCGGTGGAATCAGCCACGATGGTTCCCCTAATCAGGTTCTTGTGGATGCGCGTGATGAGCTCATCGCCGCCGGCGTGTGGGTACCTGATTATTCACCGCAGGTTGCTGCTGCGTCCTTATCAACTGAACACGGGGCTAAGCTATTGTGCGGGCGCAATCTTTCAGTAACCCGCCAGCAACCCACCCGAAAGATGGTGCGGACGCGAAAGAAACTGGCTATATCGGCGCATCCGCTACCCCTGCCTTTACCACTTCAGCCTGTTACGAGCGGGGTAGATATCAGCGTTCACGCAGGGGAGCATCTGAGTATTCTTGGTGTTAACGGTGCCGGAAAATCTACCCTTGCACTCACCTTAGCTGGGTTGCAATTAGCTGCCGACGGAGTTTTCTACGCTACCGATGAGCTACGAGGCGGTACCCACTGGGATGTAGCATCGTGGAGCGCTGAAGAACTCGTGGAGCGCATTGGGCTTGTCTTTCAAGAACCTGAACACCAGTTTCTCACCGGTAGTGTGAGGGCTGAACTAGAATTTGGCCCCCGTCAGGTTGCAAAAGCCCGTAAACAGTCAGTGGATGAAAAAGAATTAGCGCAGCGCATTGATGCGTTGATGCGCCGGTTGCGCCTAGAACACGTTGCAGATGCCAACCCTTTCACCCTCTCGGGCGGTGAAAAACGACGCTTATCTGTAGCAACGGCGCTGGCAACAGCACCGCGTGTGCTGATTCTTGATGAGCCGACCTTCGGGCAAGACGCAAACACTTGGGCAGAACTTATCCACCTCCTTCACGAACTCATGATGCAAGGAACAGCGGTTGTCTCTGTAACCCACGACCTTGATTTTGTCGAGGCTCTGGGCGGGCGCATCCTTACCCTAGGAGCTCACTCATGAGCATGAACGTTTTTGAGGCTCGTCCCGAATACAACACCTGGCTAGGAAAGATAAATCCGGGTATCAAACTCATTGTTGCCACCATCGTGACCGTGTTGCTGGTCTTCACCGTGGACGCGGTGACGGGAACTGTTGCTTTAGTGCTTGAGCTGGTTGCGCTCACGGTCGCAGGTTTTAAGCCGCTTAATCTTTTGGTGCGGTTCTGGCCGATTCTTATAGCTACCCTCTTATCGGGCTGGGGAACCGCGATGCTCGCGGAGAAAACTGGCACCGTCCTCTTGGACTTTGCCTACATTACCGTGACCACCGGATCGTTAGCCTCCGGCGTAGGCATCATGATGCGCGGGCTCGCCATGACCATGCCGGCACTGATGCTCATGCTTACCACCGACCCCACCGATCTTGGCGATTCCCTAGCGCAAACTTATAAGCTACCGGCTCGATTTGTGCTGGCAGCGCTTGCTGCCCTGCGCCTGGTCGGCATCATGTTTAGCGAATGGAATACTTTAGGCGCTGCCCGCCGCGCCCGCGGAGTAGGTACCGGCAATGGCATCATCAACACACTCAAAAGCGTGGGCGGGCAAGTATTTACCCTGCTCGTGCAAGCTATCCGACGCGGCACCCGCCTGGCAATGACTATGGAAGCGCGCGGATTCGGTGCCGGTCGGCGCACCTGGGCGCGAGTACCTCAGCATTCCTCAAAAGATCTGGTATTTGCGTTGGTGTGGCTTGCCATCCCGGTGATCGCCTACGCGGTTTCTTTCTTTTCAGGCACACTGAGATTAGTCTTTGGCTCGTTCTAAAAGCCCCGTAGTTAACGTGCGAGCGCTCGTGCACCTCGCAAAACCTTTTCGTGCATTAGTACCATGAGCAGCGTCAGCACCAGCAAGAAAGCGGGCAAAAGAGCAACCGAGATGTTGTTTGCAATCACTCCAAAAAGCGGCGGCATCAAAAGCGGGCCCACATAAGCGCTCGCCATCTGAACACCGATAACTGCCTGCGACTTATCAGCCCCGAAAATCTGCGGGATTGCGTGAATAATGCAGGGGTAAATGGGTGCGCATCCTAGACCGATGAGCACCAGACCTACCAGCGAGATCCAGTCACTGCGCGGTAGCATCATCAGAACAATACCGATGCCTAAAATGACCTGACCCAAGCGAATCATGGATGCGTCCGTGAGCTTCATCGTCACAAAACCGCTGAGGGCGCGTCCTGCTGTAATACCCACGAAGAACATACCCGCGTAGGTCGCGGCAGTATCGGCGGCGGTGCCGCGGGCTAAGGAGAAATAGCTGCTTGCCCACAAAATCGCGGTTGTCTCAACGGCGCAGTAGCAAAAGAAGCAAACCGCTAACGATTTTGCACCCGGCAGGACAAGAACCTCACGCAGGGGTAGAGGTTTTGCAGGAGTCTCTTGGCCGTTCTCGTGTGAAACTGCTGGGCGCGAATTTTTCCATAGCGGAATGCTCAACAATAAGATTACGGTGAGTGCAGCCTGCATCAAAGTCACGTAGCGATAACCTGTATTCCAGCTTCCGCCACCGGGCAAGAACAGCGCCCATAATGTACGGGCCAACCGCAGCACCAAGCCCCCACATACAGTGCAGCCAGCTCATATGGTGGCTCTTATAGTGCACCGCGACATAGTTGTTGATGGACGCATCGACGTTACCTGCTCCGAGTCCGTAGGGAATCGCCCATAGGCACAGTTCAAGAACCGAATCTGAGATAGAAAAACCAAAGAGCGCGATATCTGTAAGACCTACGCTCAGCGCTGTGACCTTACCCGTGCCAAACAGCTTTGTTAGACGGTCACTTTGCAAGCTGGAGACTATAGTGCCGACCGAGATAACCATCGCAATAGGACCAGCCAAAGAAAGCGGCGCGTTGAACTCCCGGTACATGGCAGGCCAAGCTGCGCCTAACAAAGAATCCGGTAAACCCAACCCAATGAACGCGAGATAAATGATGGCAAGCAGAAGGTTGTACATAGGATGCCCGTCGCTAGCTAGTTGTGAATCTGTGATGGTAAGTGCTTACCATCTTAGGAACTTTCACAAGATATCTTCAAAAACCTGGCTCTATAAGATGTAAAGCTCTCTAAAATAAGCTTCATATGAAAAACAAAATTTCCGGTTTTATCTAAAAGATATAGCCGGACTTCATAACGTTTATTTATCCTAGGATGAAAACGTCGTTAGTTCTTGCACTCC
>JBHWPN010000155.1:0-11556 GCA_043424895.1 Rothia sp. (in: high G+C Gram-positive bacteria)
CCGCGATGATCTGAATAAGATCAGCTTTGTTCTGAGGGATTATGAGGATTTTTTGGATGCGAAACAGCGCTTTTCGCATCTCAAAGCGGGTACGTGGGGCGGCAAGGGCGAACACGCCCTGTTTGGAGATCTTGCTCTAGAGGGCATTACTAAGGCTACCGCTATGCAAAAGCTGGTGGAGCACCTGAATAAGTCACAAGCAGATACTGTTGCTTTTGGTGATGCCGCAGTGGATATTCCGATGTTCAAGTACGCTGCTCGTAGCGTGGCGATGGGTAATTCCGGGCAGGGTGCCAAGGACGCGGCTGATTGGGTGACTGCGGACGTCACCGAAGACGGTCTGTACAAGGGTTTTGAGCAGCTTGGGCTTATCTAGGCGGTATTTCTGCACGTCAAAGACCGTTTGTCATAAAAGGTTCATGACGTAAGAAAACAGTATTTTGCCCATTTGGTGGATTTTTTCGCGGGTTTCCTTGACAGAGTGGTGACACATACCACTAAATAGTGAGTGAACTACATCACCACATCCACTTTGGAAAACTCCCCGAGGAACCCATATGAAAAACACATCACCGCGCAAGAAGTTTGTGCGTGCCTGCACGTCCACAGCACTGGGTCTCAGCCTAGCACTGCCGCTTGCAGCGTTCCCCGCCGCTCAGGCACTTGATTTGAGCAAAGCATCATCATCCACCATTGCCTCTCCCGCGGCCTCCAAGGTCAGCGGCAATTTGAAAGACGCATCCGGCCAAGTCGCTGTATTCGTTACTTTCAAGGGTAGCGGTGCATTCGAGGCAACGCAGCCCGCGAATGTTCGCCAGGGCAAGGCAGAACCTGTGAAAGCAACTGCCCAGGCTCAATCCATCGAAAAAGCAGTAGAATCTCAGGCCGCCCAGGTGTCTGACCAGGCAAACTCTGAGGTTCTGTACACCACTCACAACACCGTGCGCGGTGTTGCCCTTCAAGGTGATGCTCAGGCATTGCGCGATCTTGCAGGGCGTAGCGATGTTGAACGCATCGCCCGCATCATTCCTAAAGAACGCACTAACGGTGGCACCGTCATCGACACCAAAGCAATTGATACCTGGACGCAAACCGGCCACACCGGCAAGGACGTTAAAGTAGCAGTCATCGATTCCGGTCTTGACTATACCCACGCTGATTTCGGTGGCCCCGGCACCGATGAAGCATACAAGGCAGCTAAGGCCTCTAAGGATATGCCCGCTGCCGATAGCAAGCTCTACGACCCCGAGAAATACGTAGGCGGTTACGACCTCGCCGGCGATGATTACAACGCTGAAGATGCTGCCGCTCTCCCTCAGCCAGACAGCAACCCCCTTGACTGTGAATTGGGCGGTCACGGCACCCACGTTGCGGGCACCACTGCAGGTTACGGCGTCAACGCTGACGGCACCACTTTCAAAGGTGACTACACCAAACTCACCGCTGACCAGGTCAAGAACATGAAGATCGGTCCAGGTTCAGCGCCCGAGGCTCAGCTCATGAGCTTCCGCGTCTTTGGCTGTGATGGTTCAACCAACCTCACCGGTCAGGCACTGGATATGGCACTTGATCCCAATGGCGACGGCGACTTCTCAGACCGTGCAGATATCGTCAACCTCTCCCTCGGTTCAGACTTCGGGTCTATTGACGATCCTGAAAACGCCATTATTGACGCTCTTTACCGCAACGGCACCCTCTCTGTTATCGCAGCCGGTAATGCCAATGGCTCTAACGGTGAAGGCGATACCTACAACATTCTAGGCACCCCCGGTAACACCATCTCGTCACTCACTGTGGCAAACTCTATCGGTTCCTACGCTTACGGGGATAAAGCAGAGATTCTTGCGCCTCAAGAACTCGGAGATGTTGTCGGTGATTACAGCGTCGAATTTGACTATGGCTCTGCCACTGAAGATCAACTCACCGGTGAAATCGTCATGACCACCCCCGAGAACCCCTACGCTTGCGATGAGTACCCTGCGGGTACCGACTTTGCAGGTAAATGGGTCTTTATTGACTGGTCTGATGAAACCGGTGACTTCCCCTGTGGCTCAAAGGTCCGTTTTGACCACATTGAAGCAGCAGGCGGTAAGGGCGTCGTACTGGCTTCTCAGGTCAAGCTCGAAGATTCAGGAATCGCTGGCAACTCCACCATTCCCGGTGTTCGCATCAACTCCGATAGCGCTGAGAAAGTTCGTGAAGCCGTCAAGAACGGTGGGGCTAAGATTCAGCTCAATGCCGACTGGAAAGCAACCGTATCGGTTGAAACCGGTGCACGCGATACGTTGAACCCTTCAACCTCTCGCGGTCAGCACGGCTCACAGGGTTTCACTAAGCCCGACGTTGCAGCACCCGGTACTTCCATCAAGTCAGCCGGTGTTGCTGGCGGCTCAGATCCCGCTATCATGACCGGCACCTCCATGGCATCCCCGCATGTAGCGGGCGTTGCGGCCTTGGTACTTGAAGCACACCGCGACTACTCACCTGCCAACATTAAAGCAGCGATCATGAACACCGCAAACCATGATCTTGTGGATGATGAAGGCGATGTTTTCTCCGTTGAGCGAGTAGGTTCCGGTCGCATCGATGCATTGGCAGCTATTAACGATGATGTCTTCCTTTACAATTCAGACCGCCCTGAACAGGTTTCAACCTCGTTCGGCGTAGCTGAGGTGGCTCATGGTGACACCGTCACGTTGACCCGCAAAGTTACTGTAGAAAACCGCGGCGACAATGCACGCACTTTTGACGTCAAGTTGGCTCACAGCTCAAGTCTGCAGGGTGTAAGCATCTCTGCTCCTTCGTCAGTGAGCGTTGCGGCGCATTCCACCGCTGAAATTACCCTGACGGCAACTATCGACGGTTCAAAGCTTGCCAAGGAACTTGATGCATCTACCGAAGAAACTCAGCTAGATGAGGCACGTCAGTACATTTCAACTGTCTCAAGCCGTTTGATTCTCAGTGACGGAAACTTGCAGGTGCGCACCCCCGTTCAGATTGCCCCTAAGCCTGTTTCAGACATGAAAGTAGAGAACAGCAAGATTAACTTCGCTGCCGATGAAGAGACCGCAAAAGTAAATCTGGCAGGTTCAGCCCTCAACCAAGGTGGCTACGTTTCAGCTCTCGGAGCTTTCCAACTCGGCATCGAGAGCCCGCGTATTCCTACCGGAAAATTGCCGATTCCTTCAGCTCAGGCAGCTGACCTGCAGTACGCCGGTGCTAACTCCACTATTCCTGCCCAGCGCGCAGCAGGCATCACAGATCAGCCTGCATTCGTGAACTTCGGCCTCACTTCTTGGGGTAACTGGGACACCGTGAACCCCAACTTCGGTTACGAGGTTGATATTGATATCGACAACGATGGTCAGGCAGATTTCTTTGCCATAACTTCACGTGTAAAGGGATTTGATTACCCCGTTGTAAACCTTTACAAGCGCAATGCAGAGAACAAGTTCGACATCGTAGATTTGCAGCCCCTCAACGGCTCATTTGGTGATGTTGATACCAACACCATGGACTCCAATGCAATGGTTCTGCCCGTTCGATACGACAAGCTGGGTATTACCGACGAGCAGGCTAAGAACTTCCGCTACAAGATTTTCTCATACACCGCAGCGCTAGACGGGGACTTTGAGGCAACCGACTGGGCCTCTTACAACCCCGTCAACCCCGACCTCGCTTTCGGTGCGGACAAGAACCTGAATGGCTCACTGTTTGTGGATGCCCCCGAAACCAGCCTGGTTGCTTTCGGTAACTCACAGCGCGATACGAAGGCTCTGTTCTTGCACATGCACAATGCAACCGGTGATCTCTCCGGTATCCATGCAGGTGAAGACGGTGCTAAGGCTCAGGTTGTAGGCGTTGGCAAGACCAGCGTCATCAAGATTCAGGACGCTCGCTTTACCGACGTTCCTAAGGATCACCAGTTCTACACCGAAATCTCATGGCTGGCGAGCCGCGGCATTACCACCGGTTACCCCGATGGTTCATTCCACCCCAACGCTTCTGTTGAGCGCGGCGCAATGGCAGCGTTCTTCTACCGCATGGCAGGCTCACCGCAGTACACTGCCCCGACCACCAGCAAGTTCAAGGACGTTCCCACCAACCACCAGTTCTACAAGGAAATCTCGTGGATGGCTGAGCAGGGCATCACAACCGGTTACTCCGACGGCACTTTCCGCCCTGACGATGCTGTCAACCGCGATGCAATGGCAGCGTTCTTCTACCGCATGGCAGGCTCACCGCAGTACACCGCACCCGCTACTAGCGAGTTCTCCGATGTACAGCCCGGTAGCCAGTTCTACAAGGAAATCAGCTGGTTAGCGGATCAAGGTATCACTAACGGTTGGAACGATGGCACTTTCCGCCCCGTTACCCCGATTGAGCGTGCCGCTATGGCAGCGTTCCTTTTCCGTTACGATCAGACCGTTCTGGGCAATAAATAAAACTGAATAATCATTAGATAAGAGGACGCCGGTACGCACGTGCCGGCGTCCTCTTGTATACGGTGAGCACGTGAAGTTAACCGTTTGTTTATCTCCCTGACGCTAGAGCAATTTTCAAGGGAATAACCTGCCTGGCACCTGCCACCCCCTATAAGATGAAACAAAAGTGTATAGACCGTCAACGAAAAAGAGTTCTTATGAGCCCCTCATCAGTGGCAATTATTGTGCGCACTAAAGACCGCCCTGTTTTTCTAAAGCGCGCGCTAGAAGACATTGCACGTCAGACCTACCGTGATTACGAAGTTGTGGTGGTTAACGATGCCGGCGCCCAAGCACAGGTGAATCAGATCGTGGAATCTGCTCGTGACTCTCTGAATACGGTGCAGGTTCTTCACCGCGAGCGCTCCACCGGTATGGAAGCTGCGACAAATGCGGGTATTGCCGCCTCTAATAGCACTTTTATTTCGGTGCACGATGATGATGATTTGTGGGAACCTGAGTTTTTGGAGCGCATGGTGGGCAAGCTTGAATCCACCGGTGCTGCTATGGCGGTGGCGCGCACCGACCAGTATTTTGAGCGCGTCACTGAAGACGGTTTTGAATTTATAGAATCGCGCCCCTTTTGGGAGCATCTGAGCTGGATGAATCCGCAGGATTTCTTTCGTATCAACCGCGCGGTACCCATCGGCATTTTGTACCGTCGTGAGTTGCACGTTGAACTGGGCTTGTTCAACGAGGCGCTCCCGGTAGTAGGCGATTGGGAGTTCAATATGCGCGTAGCAGCTCGCCACGAAATCGCGTTTGTTGATGAAAACCTCGCACACTGGTCGCAGCGTCCTGAGTCTACCGGCGTTGACGGTAACTCTATGATTGAGGGCAAGAGTCTTCATAGCTTCTACGACTCGTCGGTGCGCGCAGAAGCCATCCGTGCCGACATTGCCGGGGGCGCCAGCACCGGACCTTACCTCTACCAGGCGCATCTTGCTAATGAAGTGCAGGATGCCGTCTACCAGACTTCGGCAGAAACTCACCGACTGTTGCACGAGCTAAGCGAACGCATCGTGCAGTTGGAGAATAAGTTGGCCGAGGTTGAGCGGTCGCAACAACAGACAAGGACATTGGTAGACCGGGTGTTGAACAAGGCAACGAGTATGCGCTTTAAGTTGCAACCTGTCGCTGACCGTTTGAGCGGACGAAAGGAGCAGTAATGCGCATTTTAGTACTTGCTGATCTCGGTCAACCCGCCTACCACGTAGGTGATGAGGCAATGGGGATTGCTGCCGGTCACGAGCTCGCACAGCGTGGTTTTGAGACGGTCTATGCAACTCGCGATATTGAGCATTCAAAGGCTTTTATTGATGGAAACGCCAGTTTTATTAAAACTCTTTCTTTCCCGTGGCCGCCCTCTGAACGCGAACCTTACTTAGAACAGGTTCGCGCGCATCTTGCGGGGCATCCGGCTGACCAAGAGATTGAGCGTTTTGTCAGTGACCTTCGCACGGTGGACGCGGTGGTTATCGCGGGCGGTGGCAACATGAATTCACGCTACGGCTGGCTTCTGTACGAACGTGCCGCATTTGCGCTGGTAGCCCGGGGGTTAGGGATTCCGCTGGTTATTACGGGGCAGAGTTTTGGTCCCGTACTCACCGACTTTGATGCAGGTATTTTGCGAGAAGCCCTCAATAGTGCGCAAGTGGTTTCTGCCCGCGAATATGGTTCGCACCGTTGGGCGCTTCAACAGGGACTGGATATTCATGCAGGTATCGACGATGCGTCCTTCTACTACATGCAAGAACGCACACTCCCACATACTGTTGTAGACGATCTGCCTGAAAAATATGTCTGCGCAACGTTCAACGCACTGGAACCCCACGATATTGAGGAAGTAGCTCGAGTACTTGATAGCGCGTACGAAAAATTTCACATACCCACGGTTTTTCTGCCGCACATGGGTAACCCCGGCAAGAATGACGGTGACGTTGCTCTGCACCACCAGATTGCACACCGAATGGCCTCCCCCGCCACCGTCCTGCCCATGCTCCACGTAGATCAGGCAGCAAAAGTTCACCGCGAAGCTTACGTGGGCTTTTCCACTCGATACCACCCTGCGGTGTTCTCGCTCGCCGCGAGCGTCCCCTTCGTAGGCGTTCTACCCGATGCCTTTACCGACCAGCGCGTGCGCGGTGCTATGGCCCACTTTGGTGCCGAAGACTTCGCGTTGCCACTGGCACTTCTGCATACCGGGACTGTGGGTAAAGCACTTACCAGCGCCCTTGAACACCGTAATGCTCTCGCCGCACAGTTAGAGACCCGCGCTCACGAGCTACAAGAATTCAGTAACCGCTTCTGGGACGCGATCGCTCGCACCCTTAACACTGGCCAAGGGAACATCGCAGACCTACCCGAACTCACTACCTGCGCCACCATTGCTCCCCAAGTGAAGCGTTCTTGGATGGGCGAGATGGCACCCGTGCGCGACCTCCTCGCACAGGTATCACTGACACAGCACCTGCGCGAAGCAGATCTTGACCGTGCTCTTACCTGGGACGCTGTTCATCGCGTTGCCCGCGATGAAGCCCGCGCACGCATCACCCAGCTTGAAGAAGAACTCGCCCACGCACATACCGCGCACAGTCTGACCGATTCCCTAAAAAAATCAATGCGCTCGCGCTTCAAGCGGTAAACATAAAATCCCCGGTACCTGGCTTATTTCAAGCTCAAGTACCGGGGATTTTTAGAGGTGGAATTATTTGAGGATGCGGATTTGCATGGGGTAGTTGTAGACCTCACCGTTGTTGGCTTTGACCGCCGCGATGATGTGGAAGACAAGCATCGCAATGGTGGTGGCTAAGAAAACGATCCACATGAAGATCGCCGCGATACCGAAGGTAATCAGGATAACCAGCCATGCCGCCATGTTGATAACCCACATGGTGAAGTTGAAGTTAAAGGCCCCGGCAGATGCTACTCGCACAAACGCGTACCCCGGCTTGTCTTTGTAGATAAACCAGAAAATAAGCGGGGCGATAAAGCTCAAGAAGGTCGCACTGAGCACTGTAGCTACCAGGGACGAGAGGTGCGAGAGCACCGCAATCATCTTGGCGTCAGAAGGAATGGGGTTGCCGTAGGCATCAAAGCTCTGTTGCTGACCGCCAAAACCACCGGTGGGCTGGCCAAACTGCTGACCGTAACCCGGCTGATTGCTATATCCGGGGTGCTGACCATAACCGGGCTGGGTGTACTGATGCTGGTTGCCGAAGCCACCGCTTCCTGGCTGCTGGGTAAACTGACCAGGTTGCTGACCCTGCCACTGCTGCTGGTGATCGGGTAGGCGGTAGCTACCGTGTGAGTCCGAACCCTGCACCGGCTGCCCACTCTCGACAAACGATTCTCCCGCATTATTGTTCTGCGCGTGAGGATTTTGAGGATTGTGATATTCAGGGTTAGGTGAGGTACTCATCTGTTTTCTCTTTCGTGAATGTATCTTGTTTGATACACCCAGTCTATCGATGTACTAACGCCCCTAACAGGGGTAAGCCCAAAGAGTAGAGCTGGCTCTACCGGCGCCTACTAGCGCGCTCGAGATAACATCGCGACTCCACCCCGTATCAGCCTCAATCGGCTGAATCAGCACACCAGTGGTCGAGCGAAAGGTAGCCGCCATCAACAAGGTTAGAGTCGCAACAGCGGCAACATGCCAAGCAGGGTGAATCGTTGAGCGCATAACCTTCATTATGCGCAGTCTCCAGTGCTATCGCGCATAACTACCGTCAATTCTCACCTACCGACACAAACGCATCCATCTGCGAGGCAGCAGGTGCGCATCCTTTACAGCCGCATTTTATAACGTCGCTCACACGGACTACCATTGAAGTATGAGCGAACTCCAGAAGAAAATCATCGAAGAACTCGGCGTACAGCCCGACATTGACCCCGCAGAAGAAATCCGCAAACGCGTCCAATTCCTCTGCGACTACCTCAAAGCAACCGGCACGCAGGGCTTCGTGCTCGGCATCAGCGGCGGCGTAGACTCAACCCTAGCCGGTAGACTCTGCCAGCTCGCCGTCGAAGAACTCGCTATCGAAGGCACCGACGTAGACTTCATCGCCATGCGCCTACCCTACAAAACCCAGGCAGACGAAGACGACGCCCAGGCAGCCCTCAAGTTCATCCGACCCAAGCACACCGTCACCTTTAACATCGGGGACGCAGTAGACGGCTTCGCATCCGCCTTTAATGAGGCAACCACGCGCGATATCGCAGACTTCAACAAAGGCAACATCAAAGCACGCGCCCGCATGATCGCACAGTACGCGATCGCAGGAGAAAAGAACCTGCTCGTTGTAGGCACCGACCACGCCGCAGAATCTATCACCGGCTTCTTCACCAAATTCGGTGACGGCGGCGCAGACGTCCTACCCCTTGCCGGTCTCAACAAGCGTCAGAACCGCCAACTGCTGAAGACCCTGGGCGCTGAGCAGCGTCTGTGGGTCAAGGTTCCCACCGCCGACCTCTTGGACGGTAAGCCCGGGCGCACCGACGAGGACGAGCTAGGCATCACCTACGACCAGATTGACGACTACCTCGAAGGCAAGCAGATCGATGCTGCCGCGGCTGAGAACTTAGAGGGCAAGTACCTGCGCTCGCGTCACAAGCGTCACCTGCCCGTTACCCCGGCAGATAGCTGGTACAAGTAGGGGCTCGGTTTCCTCTCTCGCTGAAAAGTTACTCCCATAGTGCGTTTGTACTGACGCTGGTGTCAGTACTTTCGCACTTTGGGAGTACTTTTTTGTGGGGAGTGCCTTTTGCTGGATGTTAGCTTGTGGACACCCGCAACTGTGCACACGCATCCTGTGGAAAGCCTTCTATAACCCCGAAGTTATCCACACTCGCTACGCAAATACCGGGTAAGGTTCTTTCCCCTCGGCACAATCATTGCATGACAACTCGACGAACCACCGATGAAATCATCGCGCACCTTCACACCCGCCAAGATTTGCTGGACGCGGGCCACACCGTGGCGGGCATACGAGAAGCTACCGGCACGGGACAGCTTATCCGGCTCCGACATAACATCTACATTCGGTCTGAAGATCTAAACTCCATAGACTCCCGCGACCAGCATTTATTAGCGTTAGCCGTATGTTTTAGGGCATCCCCGCAAACTGTCTTTTCGCATGAAAGTGCCGCTGCTTTTCTTAATCTGCCGCTGCTCTACAGTCGGCAACGAAAGATTCATATCTATTGCGCAACGAACTGTCGCAACTCGTTGAGGAACATACCGCAGCTAACCAAGCACGTGCGCCTTACCCCGCAAACGCCCAGAATAATCACTTCAAGCGGTGTGCACGTTACCGATTACGCCACCACATTAATTGATTGTTGTCAGAGTCTGCCATTTTCTGAAGCTGTCATTATCGCGGACTTCATCGTGCACAATAATCTCCTGCCCCACGATGATTTGCAGGCTCAGATGCTTTCGTACAGTGGACTCCACAAGGCGAAGGTACACCGGGTAGCACAGGCAATGAGTGGGCTGGCTGAGTCCCCGGGCGAGACTTTAGTCCGTTTGCAGCTCGATCAGATGGGCATTGCATACACCGAGCAGGCTCCGGTGTTGGTGCGTGGACGCTATTACCGTGCCGACTTTTTGCTCGATGATTACGGCGTGTACCTAGAATTTGATGGAATCATAAAATACACGAATTTTGATTCCACTGATCGGGCGCTGATTCGCGAAAGACAGCGTGAGAAAGAACTGCTCAACGCGGGCGCCCGCGTCATTAGAGTGGGCTGGAAGGACGTTTTTCCGACTGCGCAGCCACTCGCGTCCTTACTCAGGCAAGTATTGAGGTAAAAAATTACCCCCAAAGTGCGAACGTACTGACGCTGGTGTCAGTACAAACGCACTTTGGGAGTAACTTTTTGCCGGGTGTTAACCCAGCTTCAACCAGACCGTCGTTGCCGCCGGAACGATATCACCGGCAACATCCGCGGACGCCACCTTCAACTCCCCTGCCGCAAGGTCGGCAGGTAGCTGCACGGGGTCATTGCCAAAGTTGGTGAAATTCACCCAGCCGTTGGGTCGGCGGAAGGCAAGCGCGTCCTCACTACCGGAGTCAAGCCATTCCAGCCCCTCGGTGGTTTGCAGTTCACGACGCGTCTTCAACGCCACGCGGTAGAGGTTAAGGGTGGATGCGGCGTCTGGGTCCTGTGCCTGCACGGAGTAATCGCCAAACCAGTCGGGCTGGGGCAGGTGGGCCTTGCCCTCACCGAACCCGAATGAGCTGCCCTCTCGCGTCCACGGCAGGGGGACGCGGCATCCGTCACGACCAATATTGACACCGGGTGAGCGGAAGAAGGTTGGGTCTTGACGCTTCGAATCGGGAATGTCAGCAACCTCGTGTAAGCCGAGTTCTTCGCCCTGGTAGAGGTAGGCAGAACCGGGAAGGGCCAGTTCAAAGAGGGTTGCCGCGCGAGCGCGTTTCTCGCCGAGCTCCCGATCAAGCTCGTCCTCGCTACCGCCTGCCAGTAACCATTCGCGAGCTACCTGCTCGTTAGTCTTCTGGGGGTCGGTGGCAAGACCGTAGCGGGTGGCATGACGCACCACGTCGTGGTTTGATAGCACCCAGGTGGATGATGAACCCGACTTGGCTGACAGTTCCAAGTTGTCGCTCACGATCTTCTTGAACTCGCCTGCGTCAAAGCGTGCTGAGAGTAAATCAAAGTTGAAAGCCTGGCCCAGCTCTTCGGGTGATGCGTAGGGCGGACGGCGGTTGGTCTCAACCCAGGCCTCTGCCACGGCGGTGCGCGGCGGGTTGTATTCGTTGAAGACTTCGCGCCATTCCTTGTAAATCTCGTGGACGTCATCGCGATCCCAGATGGGGTGGTTACCGTCTTGAGGAATTTCTTTCAGCTCTGCTTCGCTCGGTAGATCGCCCCACATGTCTCCCTTTGCAAGACCGTGAGCCACATCGATGCGGAAGCCATCTACACCGCGGTCTGACCAGAAGCGGAAAGTCTTTTTGAAGTCTTCGCGTACATCGGGATTGTTCCAGTTGAGATCTGGCTGTTCAGGAGTGAAGAGGTGCAGGTACCACTGGCCGTCTTC
>JBHWPN010000156.1:0-2624 GCA_043424895.1 Rothia sp. (in: high G+C Gram-positive bacteria)
CCTGTAATGTGTGCCGGGGCAAACTGCTTTTGTAACTCTCCCAAAACAAAACTTCGAATCTTTGGCGGATGGATACTCGTCATGCCAGCAGTCCCTCTCGTAACCTCGCGCGGGGCGCTCGGTCACGATTCACGCCAGCCCCGAGCCAGCTGGCATGACGAGTATCCATCACGGATTCTGGAGTGCGTTTAGACTACGATATATAAAAATCGGTGGCACACGCACTTGTGTACCACCGATTTTTGCGGTTTTAGAAGCTTATAAAGCCAATCTTAGAAATCCATGGTTGCAGGATCGGGGCCGAGGCGGCCGTCTTCACGGGAAAGCGCGTTGATAGCGTCAACGTCCTCAGCATCCAAAGAAACACCCAAAGCATCAAAGTTTTCGGTGATGCGCTCGGGAGTCACAGACTTAGGGATAACTACGTTGCCGATAGCCAGATGCCACGCCACAACAATTTGAGCGGGAGTTGCATCGTGCTTTTCAGCGATCTTAAGGACGGTTTCATCCTTGAGAATCTCTCCGCCCTGACCCAGCGGTGACCACGCTTCGGTCTTAATGCCGAGCTCCTCATTCACCTTGCGCAAGGCAGCCTGGTTGAAGTAGGGGTGAAGCTCAATCTGGTGGATTGCCGGGGTCACTCCGGTAGCTTCGATGATTTCACGCAGTTCGTTTTCAGGGAAGTTTGAAACGCCAATGGACTTGACTCGACCAGACTTCTGCAACTCAATCAGAGCCTTCCACGTTTCAAGGTACTTACCGCGGTGCGGTGCAGCCCAGTGAATAAGGTAGAGATCGAGCTCTTCAATGCCCAGGCGCTCTAGCGATGCGTCAAAAGCTGCCAAGGTAGCATCGTAACCCTGATCTTCGTTCCAGACCTTGGTGGTAATAAAGACATCGCTGCGGTCAACGGATGATGCCGCAAGCGCGCGTCCTACGCCTTCTTCATTGCCGTAGATCTTAGCGGTATCGATGTGGCGGAAGCCGGCATCCAGCGCAAGACCTACAACCTTTTCAGCAACCTCATCTTCAACCTGCCACACGCCGTAGCCAAGCTGAGGAATCTCGTTACCGTCGTTGAACTTTACAAGTGGAGACTGTGCCATGGGAGCCTTCCTTTCATTTGGGAGTACTTTACTTTCTACTCAATCACCTGCGCCTGTGAGAATCAATTGTTTCTCCAGGTGCCGGTAACGAAAATTCATGAAGAGACAAAAAGCTTAGTTGGTCATCACGCCCGGACGGTCTGAATAAAAAGGCGCACCGAGATCACCTACCGCTGGGTCACCGCCTAAACGTCCATCAGCGCGCGTGAGAGAATCGATGGCCTCAATATCCTGTGCGGTCAGCTCTACGTTCACAGCTTGAAGGTTGGAAACAATACGCTGCGGTGTCTGCGACTTAGGAATCACCACATTGCCAGCGGCCAAATGCCAAGCGATGACAATCTGTGCAACCGTCGCATCGTGAGCTTTCGCAATAGCAACGAGGTCAGGATGCTGTAGAGCTGAACCCTGCCCCAGCGGCGACCACGCTTCGGTCACAATAGAGCGGGCAGCGTTCTCAGCGCGCTGTTGTGCCTGATTGAAGAAAGGGTGGGTCTCAATCTGGCTGACCACCGGCTTCACACCGGTATCGGCGATAATCTCATCAATCTGCGAAGTCGTGAAGTTAGAAACGCCAACAGATTTCACGAGGCCACGCTCACGAAGTTCTAGTAGAGACTCCCACGATTCGCGGTACTTATTTTGCTTAGGCTGCGCCCAATGGATGAGGTAAAGGTCAACGTATTCCAGCCCTAATAGTTCGAGGGATTTTTCGCAGGCCTCGATGGCCGATGCGCGCCCTTGGTCTGTGTTCCACAGTTTGGTGGTCACAAAAATGTCATCGCGAGTGATGCCGCTGGTACGAACTGCTGCGCCTACTTGACGCTCATTTTTGTAGATGGTGGCGGTGTCGATATGGCGGTAACCGGCCTCTAATGCAGTCTTGACAGCGGCAGTGGTATCAGCCTGAGAAATAGCGCAGACACCAAAACCAAGCTGGGGTATATCCTTGCCATCGTTCATGGTGATAGTGGGAGAGGGGGTAGAAAATACGTGGGACACGGTGGAACTCCTTAGCAAAAACAAGGTCGTATTAAGTCTACGACCTTCATGCCCTGTGCTTCGATGTAATGATTTGTCGTAACAAAGTTAACTCTTTTTTGAGTTGTGATAATTTCTTAACGTTCACATTTACTTAATTTATGAGGGTTATTCCTGTTGCCTTCACCTAATGTAAAGAAAAAGGCTTACCGCAATACCTCAGCATTTGTTTTGCTGGCTTGGGTATCTTTTGGATTTTTCGTTGCTTTGATGCTGGTCGGTCTTTACACTCTAAAAGAACCTCTCACGGTTAAGGGTTACTACCTGATGGGTTCCGTGGGTCTGATTTCCTCGTCATTTACCGTTGCGAAAGTGGTTCGCGATAATCAAGAAGACAACGAGATGTACGAGCAGATTCTCAAGGATGCCGCTGCAGTACAAAACGCTCGCGCCCAGCAGGCTCGTCAGTACGAAAACCGCTAAAAATAAAACCGGTTTTAAGAATTCCGCCACCTTTAGAGGTGGCGGAATTCTTTT
>JBHWPN010000157.1:0-35782 GCA_043424895.1 Rothia sp. (in: high G+C Gram-positive bacteria)
GATGGTGCCTTCAGAATCTTTAACCAGTTGCTGGCAGGCAGAAGCCAGTTCCGACACATCAGCTCCTGTTGCAGAGACGAGCATTTGTGCTGCATCCGGTTGAATTTGCCGCCCCATATCTTTCACCATGTAGTGAACGAAATTTAGTTTTTCAGCATCTTTTTTGAACGGTTTTGTCTCGATGAAAGGGTGCGATGATTTTCTAATGGTGTCCAGGAGTTTCTTGCCTTTGTTCCCTCCGCTATGAACCATCACTACCACCGAATCGGTGTCTGGGGTCTGAACATACTGCAGAGAGTCCGTCAAAAAAGCATCACTCATGGTAGCTAAGTTCTCTACTTCAATGATTTTTGCTCCACCGAACAGAGAAGGGCTAGTTTCTGCTACAAGTTGACCGGCCTTATAGTCTTTCGCGTTCAATTGAATGATTTCGACATCATCGTGCAGTTTTTGAAACTCAGCTCGGATACGTTCTTTAGCTCTCAGAGCAAAGAACTCTTCTGAACCGTAGAGCATGATGACGGGTGCGGGGTTCACTGTCTTCCACGCATAGGTTTCTGAATTATTAGTCGCACGAGCCACAGGAACACCTCATCTTTTTCTGTTAGTCCGATTAGAGCATAACGAAATGAAACCGCAAGCGCTAACTGTTTCAATGACTACGAGAACTAGCGCTGAGGATTTTTCCTTCTTCTGTATAGATTGCGATATGACCGGACTCTATTGTGCTTAATGTTGGTACATTTTGGTGGGCTAAAAATTCGGTAATTTCTCGGTGCGGATGTCCATATTCGTTATTTTTTCCGGCTGAGATAAGTGCTAGTTGAGGATGCGCGGCCTGAAGTAATGACGTTCCTGCACCTTTCGATCCGTGGTGTGGAACCGCTAAAACATCAACACGAACATCGAGGTTTTCAGATAGCAGTTTTTGTACTCCAGGTTTTTCAAGATCGCCGGTGGCTAGATACGTGAGATTCTGGCTGTTGCCACAGGTAATTGAAAATAGTTCTGTCAGGGAATCATCGTTGTAGGAAGCTTCAAGATGGGCTGTTGAGCCAGTAGGACTTAAGGTATTTCCTTCAACCGTGCATCGGTCGCCAGAGAATAATGTGGTCTGTCCTTGTAACTGTCTTTGAATGTTGGTGTATTGAGTGGGCAGATCGCTGAGATCAAAAACGTTTGATACATAGACGGGTGTATCGCGAAAATCCTGGAGGCTTTTCAGAGCTAAGACGTGGTCCTCGTGTTCATGGGTAAGGAAAATTGCTGTCAAGGTGGTGACTTGCGCCCATTTCAGACAGTCTTCCAATTTATCGGGATTGTCCCCGGCGTCCACAAGGATAGCGCTAGTGTTGTCGGTTCGTATTAAGGATGCGCTACCTTGACCAACATCACACGTAATGACTTGCCATTGGTGGGGAGCAGATGCAAGATATTTTTCTCCTAATTGGTTACCGATAACCATCCCGAGAAATACCGTGATGATCAGCCACACTATCCAGGGTCGTCTATTGATTGCCACCCGCTGTGGAGACCTATCCATCATTGGATCCCCGATAGGTGTAAAAAGCTGTCTGTTCGAGATGATATCGGGTTTTTAGAGCGCTGAGGGTAAGAAAGCTAACCAACGCGACGATTATGGTAATTGTCCACCACGTTGATTCTATGGGCACAACACTCAGCGGAAGATCTGAAAGCCGGTGGGCAATATTGATAAGGGCTCGGCAACATTGCCCAGCCATGTGCAGGATAATTTGCACACAGAAATCTAGGCTAGATAGTTCTGCAGCACCTAAGAAAACCAAAATCGTAGCTAACAACCCGAGTATGGTAACCGGAGCAACTAGAAACGTTGCCAGGATATTCGCTGGCACTGAATACGTTTGGTAGGATTCCACCATCAAAACCATGATGGGGGTACACCACAGTGCAGCAGAAATTGGGATTGCTAATATCTCTGCAACCTGACGGGGCAAAATAATTGAAAAAACAATAACTAGTGCCGGTGCAAGGATTATAAGAGAAGCGGTTGCTGTTACAGAAAGTGCGAACCCAAAGTCGAGAGCATATCTTGGTTCAACTATTAATAGTCCAATAACTGCAGTCCATAACATGGGTGAGCTAAAGCGTCCGCTGCCAGAGAGGAGAGCGATTGCGCCTAATAAACCCATGACCATGGCGCGCAGAACAGAAGGTTCAGTGCCGACTAGAACGACATACACTACGATAGCTGCAGCAGAAATAGTGATGTTGACCGTGCGATTGCATCTAAAAAACTGCAATAATCTGTATCCAAGCACAAAAACTAAGGTTATGTTCGCACCAGAAACTGCCGTGAGATGGGTGAGGCCGGTTGTCTTAAAATCTTTGGAGGTAGCATCTGTCATTCCAGAATCATCTCCGTAGGTCATTCCGAGAACTAGAGCGGCTTCATCTTGAGTGAGAATTGATTCAGTGTAATCACGCATAGTTTTCTTGAAAGTACTAGAAACTGATTCTTGCCCACCCGTGTGAAAAGTTAGGGTAGGTTGTTTAAGGCGGTAATAGACTCCCTGAGTCTGTAGTTTGCCACGCACCGAAATATAATCGCCATTTCGTAACTCAGATAGCCCATATGCGGTGATTGAGACAGGCATATCAAAGTTGTGATGTTGATTCTGAGATTGCAGACGTGATGCTTGAAAAGTAATGACTTGAGAATTGTCTTTGTTTTCAGCAGTTCTTACAGTGCCGGCGATTTCTACAGATTTGTTGTTGAAATCATGAGCTGCTTCAAATGATTCAAGCTGGTGGTGAGTACCCAGCAAGAGACACTGGACCAGAATCACGCCTAAGATCAATACGTGGGATTCCAGATATTTATGCACCGAAAAATAGAATGTTCCGACTAATAAGATGCCCACGAATGCGGTGATGGATAGAACAATAAACCGCTGGTATAGGTGCGGTGAAACTATAATGCAACTGGTTACACCCCAGACTCCGATAGCGGGGAACAGCAAGCGCAGATCTTGTATACTTGCGTGCGATCTTTTTCGATAACTGGCTTGAAGATCCTGTGAGTAGCGATTTTTTATCTTTTCCCACAGATCTTGTGATGTCAGAGAAACCATCACTACACCGTTACCAGCGGAGTCAACGTTTCAAGCATTGCCGGACCGATACCCGGCACATTATCTAAATCCGTTACGGAGCTGAAACCTCCGTTAGCTTCGCGCCAGGCAATAATCTTTTCAGCCGTAGCTGGCCCAACTTTTGGGAGTTCCTGCAGCTGTTCTGAAGATGCCGTGTTGAGATTGATAATGCCGGGACCACCCGTTGCTGAAGGCTGGGTTACCGAACCATTCCCTACAGTTGGTTGCCCTACAATCTCTTCTCCCACGGCAGGAATATATACTTGAGCCCCATCGGTTGCAGGGGCTGCGAGATTTACTTTTGAAGTATCTGCCTCGGCCGTTACTCCCCCAGCCTTTTCAACTGCATCGTTAACTCGTGAACCATGAGGTAGCTCAATTACCCCTGGGCGGTGAACCTGACCGGTCACATGAACTATGAGCGAAGCATTTGCAGAGCTAGCAACACCTGCGCCAAGAGCGGGTGAGGCATCTGCACGAGGCTCCTCTTTAGCTTCAGCGACCGAAGATTCAGCGTCAGTAGACACGACTGCAGCTGGCTCGCCTGATTTTTGAGATAGGAAATAGCTTAGACCTATGACAACAATGAATACAGCAAGCAGAACACCCATAGATTTCAACGAAGGTGACTGCCAACGCACCACAGAATGTTTGAGTGGTTCTGGCTGAGGTCGGTCATCGTCTATGAAATCGTAGTCATAGTTGACGGCGCTTCGTGGGAACTGATGTGCTTGAGTAGTTTCTTTGCCTTTGCGCCGGGCTAAGAGCCGAGTAACGGCATCGGGTTCTGCATCTGTTTGGGAGGGATGTGGTTCATGCATGCCTCAAGATTAGAACTTGCCGGTTACTTACTGAATCAAAATTAGAAAATTGTGGATAACTTTTGCCGCCTAGACACTTATCCCCAGGGTTCATGTCCACAAAACACAGGTGTCCACATTAGTAAATGACAGCAGCCAACACGCCGAGCCCTGTATGAGCCGACAGTACTGCAGGTAAAGAAGTCAGAACCGTTGCAGTGTCGCATCCTATTTCTTCAGCGAACTTCTCAGCTTCAGCCCGGTTTCCACAATAATGGACAGCGACTACACGTCCGTGAGCCCCTACCAACATCTCGTCATCCGCACCAGGCACCTGCTCACGAGCCTGACGCTCAGAATAAATAATTTCTTTCAGCCGATCTTTGGCCTTAGAACTAGTACGTGGACGCTCTAAATATACGAGCCGGCCATCTTCTACCGTCGCCACGGGCATGATTTGGAACATCTGACCTACCCGAGCTAAAGCAGGATGGATGCGTCCTCCCCTTCGAAGAGCCTCTAAGGTAGGTACGTAAAAAATAAGTCGGGTTCGCTCACTGATTTCATAGGCAGCGTCAACCAGAACCGCGAGGTCATCGTGAGTTTCAGTAAGACGCATAAGTTCTCGGACAACTGTTCCCTGAGCCATTGCCACAGTCTTGGTATCAATGATGTAAACAGGTAAACCGAGTTGATCAGCAGCTGCACGGGCTGAATTCACCGTCCCCGAAAGCTCACCAGATAGATGAACGGAGAACACTGCATCAAACCCTTCGGCTTCAAACCTTTGAAAAACACACCTAAAATCACCGGGTGATGGAGATGAGGTTGTTACTATCTCCCCTTGAATATGAGCTAAGGCTATCCGCTCCTCAAAATCTGCAGTTTTGGTAATGTCTACGCCATCGATCCGCACACCAAGATCGACCATAGCGAAACGGCCGGACGCTATGAATTCTTTAACCTCGGCTGAATCTATGGCACACGCAGAATCGGTAACGATAGCAATTTTTTTCACAAACTTATACTATCTGTTGGTTTCTTTCCATAAAAAATGTGGGAATGCGCTTTTCACGCATTCCCACATTTTTGTGCTTTACCGTTAGATCACGATATTGACGAGTTTCGGAGCTCGAACAATTACCTTTCGGATTTCAGCTCCACCCAACGCACGTTGCACAGTTTCAGATTCAAGTGCCAGCTTTTCGAGATCAGCCTCAGAAATATCTTTGGCGACATCGAGTCGGTCTTTCACCTTACCTTTGACCTGCACAACTGCTACAACAGTGTCGTCGACCAGAAGCTTTGAGTCAATGTCGGGCCAACCGGCAGTAAGAACTGGCTCTGTATAACCCAGATTGTGCCACATATCCTCCGCTACATATGGAGCGTAGAGCGAAAGCAGAATCGCGATGGCTTCAGCAGCTTCGCGTACTGCGGGATCCTTAGCGCCAGCGCCAGAGTCAATGGTCTTACGTGCGGCGTTGACGAGTTCCATAGTCTTGGCAACAACAACGTTGAACTTGCCGGTTTCTACCAGCTGCACAACATCGTTTAAGGCTCGATGGGTCACTCGACGTAAGGCTACATCACCTTCAGCAGCATTAGCACCCTTTTCTGCCTGAACGTCATTAGCAATACGCCATGCGCGTGCCAAGAACTTGGATGCGCCACCGGGTGAAACATCTGCCCAGTCAACGTCGTCCTCGGGCGGGGATGCGAACACCATAGTGGTACGCACTGCGTCCACGCCAAATGCGTCCAGCTGTTCTCCGAGGTCAACACCATTGCCCAAGGACTTAGACATTGCCTTGCCCTCGTTGAGCACCTGACCCTGGTTCATCAATGCCTTAAAAGGTTCTTTATACTCGATTAGACCGAGGTCGCGAATAACCTTGGTAAAGAAGCGCGCGTACAACAAATGCAAAATTGCATGCTCTACACCACCTACATACATATCAACCTGACCCCATTTTTTCATTTCTTCAGGGTCAAATGGGCCACCATCGAAGTGAGGAGACACGTAACGCAAGAAATACCATGAAGAATCAACGAAGGTATCCATGGTGTCTGAATCACGCTTTGCTTCACCCCCACATTCAGGGCACTGTACGGTATTCCAATCGGTGGCAGCAGCAAGGGGTGACTGGCCCTTCGGAGCCAAATCCTCACCCTTAAGATTGTCGGGAAGACGCACCGGGAGCTGATCCTCCGGAACAAGAACCTCGCCACACTTTTCACAGTGGATTACAGGAATAGGAGTACCCCAGAAACGCTGACGCGAGAGCAACCAGTCGCGCAAACGGAAAATCGTCTTACCTTCACCCGTGCCAGCGTTCTCAATGATCTCGATGGCTTTAGCAATACCCTCAGCTTTAGACAAACCGGTAAGTTCACCCGAATTAATCAAAGTACCTTCACCGGTTGTTGCAATACCAGTATCAGCTGGATCTTCTTCACCTGTATCAAGAACAGTAACAACGGGGATATCAAACTTCTTCGCGAAGTCAAGATCACGCTGATCGTGAGCAGGAACAGCCATAATCGCGCCAGTACCGTAATCAGAGAGCACATAGTCAGATGCCCAAATCGGCAGTTCTTTGCCCGTCAAAGGATTCACAGCATAACGTCCGGTAAATACACCGGTCTTTTCACGCTCAGTAGACTGACGCTCAATATCGCTCAAAGCCTTAATCTGTTCACGATATTCTTCAAGAGCATTCAACTGATTCTCGGCAACCAAGTCCAGTGCTAACTGCGAATCAGCTGCAACCACAAAGAAAGTCGCACCGTACAAAGTATCAGGACGAGTTGTGAAGACGGGAATAGAAGTTTCAGCCTTACCACCACCGGCAGCAACCACAAAGTTAACCTCTGCGCCTTCAGAACGACCAATCCAGTTTTTCTGCATTGCAAGGACGCGTTCCGGCCAGTGACCTTCAAGCTCCTTCATGTCGTCCAGAAGTTCTTGAGCGTAATCAGTGATCTTGAAGTACCACTGATTCAAGTCCTTCTTGGTGACAGTGGTACCGCAGCGCTCGCAGGTACCGTTTACAACCTGCTCATTTGCGAGCACGGTTTGATCCTTTGGACACCAGTTCACTTTTGAGTACTTGCGGTAGGCAAGACCCTTCTTATAAAACTGCTGGAACAACCATTGAGTCCATTTGTAGTATTCAGGATCTGAGGTATGAAGACGACGTGACCAATCAACTGCAATACCGTAGCGTTTAAAAGAGTTGGCCTGGGTTTCGATGTTCTTGTAGGTCCACTCTTTGGGGTGGGTATTGTTCTTGATGGCAGCGTTTTCCGCCGGCAAACCGAATGAGTCCCAGCCGATGGGGTGTAAGACGTCCATACCCTGCTGACGCCAGAATCGAGCATTGACATCGCCAATGACGAAAGCTTCAGCATGCCCCATGTGAAGGTCGCCTGAGGGGTACGGGAACATATCTAGCACGTAGCGACGTTCTTTACCGGGCTCGTTAGTGGGGGCGTAAACGTTCGTTTCTTCCCAGTACGGTTGCCATTTGGCTTCGATTTCTTTGAAGTCGTATGACTTTTCGTTAGTTTCTGCCTCGTGAGACAACTCAAAAAATCCTGTCTGTCGGTGCCTGCGCATCCTGACAAATGCTATAGGGGCATCTGACGGAAAACTTATTTATTCTGATTAAGTCTAACGTGTATTAGTCCTAAATGCTGAGGGTCTTCATCTTGGGTTCACCGTGCAGAATCTAGCTAGCTATGAAAACCTGTAAGCTGTTGAAAAGTTGTTTTCAAAAAATTGTTCAGTACTTGTTGATGAGAAGAGGGGCACCGGTGGCATCTCCTTTTGAAAACGTCCCCGATCGGTTTCTTCGCGGATCAGAGTTCACCGCCCAGGTGTTGGGAACGCAAACGCATTACTGGGCATACGGAAACCCTCATAACCCAACCTTGGTGTTGGTGCACGGCTTTAGAGGCGATCATCACGGCCTTGCTTTGATTGGTCAGTATTTGGCAGAGGATTTTTATATGGTTATTCCCGACCTACCGGGGTTTGGTAGAACATCCTCTATTGCTGACGCTCAACACAATCTCTCAACGTACGCTTCTTGGCTCAATACTTTTGTTGAGGCAATCAGTAGCACTCAGGTAATTCTCGTTGGACATTCGTTTGGCTCGATTATCAGTACTTATGCCGCAGTGACACGCCCTCAAAATTTCGAAAAAGTTTCCCTGATAAACCCTATTTCGCAACCCGCGCTTGAGGGGTCTCAGAGGTTTGTATCTTCCCTAGCAACCGCCTATTATTCAGTGGGCACCAAACTCCCAGAAAAAATAGGCTTTCGCTGGCTCAAATCAAAAATAATCACCCGGGTAAGCAGCGAATTTATGATGCGTACAGACAATCCCGAGATGCGTTCATTCATTAACGGTCAGCACGATGCCTATTTCGGTGCCTTCAGCTCAAGACAGACACTTCTGGAAGCATATGAAACCTCAATTAGCGAGACTGCCGCGTATTACGCACCCGCATTACAAGTGCCCACGCAGATGATTGTCGCTGAAGATGACGATCTTGGAACACTCTCTACTGCCACAGCAATGCGTGACTCCATACCCGATGTACAAATGGATGTCATCACACACGTAGGCCACCTCATTCACTACGAGACCCCCCGACAAGCAGCTCAGCTCATCAAAGAATTTATTAAGGCCTAGAACAATGAAACTGATTGTGGACGCGCGCTACACACGAACCACTCATCACGACGGTATTTCTCGCTACACCGCATCCCTCATCGAAGCTTTGCTGCGACTTCAACGTAGCGGTGACAACGCAGTTCCCCAGGACTTTGAGCTATTGATGGCAATCAGTGATAAAGCACAGCTAGCCCTGTTACCTGATGTGCCTTACATTAAAATTTCTTCACCAACAGGCTTGTTCGAACCATTCGCATCGCTACAGCTCAACAAACACTCCCCCGACGTTGTTTTCTCACCCATGCAGACCATGGGAACCATCGGCAAAAAATTCAAAGTTGTGCTTACTCTGCACGACCTCATCTATTATGAACATCCCACCCCGCCAGCATTTCTGCCCAAACCTATCCAGGTCGGGTGGCGCATCTTCCATCAGTCATATCTACCCCAAAGATTCTTACTCAATAGAGCTGATGCGGTTGTTACAGTCAGTGAGACAACTGCCAAACTCATTCAGCAACACCGTCTAACTCACCGTCCGCTCTACGTGGTTCCTAACGCTCCACAACCTGGTTCAATTGTGAGTGCTGAAAAAGCCATCAGCAATGCCGCGCATCGGACAAAAGACCTTCTATATATGGGTTCATTCATGCCCTACAAAGGCGTAGAAACCCTTATTCAATCGATGAAAGAACTACCAGACTATACCTTGCACCTGCTCTCGCGCATCAATCCGAAAGACCGCGAGAGACTATCGAAACTAGCTACCGATAACGTCAACTTTCACAACGGTATCGAAGAAGACGACTATACAGAGCTACTATCACAATCAGCAGCGCTGCTCACTGCCACCCGCGCTGAAGGCTACGGTCTTCCAGTCGTCGAAGCACAAGCATCCGGCTGTCCCACCGTCATTTCCGATATACCAATATTCAAAGAAATAGCCCCGCACTCGCTATTTACAAACCCTAATAACCCCCAAGAATTTGCTCAAGCAGTACGCTCCTTAGAAAATCCTGACCTACAACTGCAACAAATTCTCAAAGGGTTAGAAGATGCCCAGCAATACTCGTGGGATGCCTCCGCTCGAAAGCTACTCAAAATTATCACCAGCCTTTAATCCTGGGAACGCTAGAGAATATCCAGACCATCACAACGCACCTGCACCGGTGGATGCGTTCTAAGAGCAGACGATGCTGATCGAACCGCTCGCAGCGCGGGAGTAATATCATGCGCCCGGGCATAACTAAAAAACAATATAACTCGCCATAACACCTGGTTAGTGGTCTGTTCATAAAACCCTTCCGGGTTCTCTAACACCGTAGGACCAACCACGCGCACATCATCAGGAAGAGTCAGTTTAGCCAGAAAATCCTTTACGGCAGCTTCTTCCCCGGTAATAGCAGCAGTTCGTACCGCAGGTGGAAGCATCAGCTGCGCTCGCTCTTCTAACTCTTCAAGTGCAAAACCTACCGGATCCCAACGAACCAGGGCTTGAAGAGCCACAGAATCCTGGGCAGTACATACCACTCGTCCCCCTTGTGCAAATGGTCGAGTAAGGGCCGCAGCATTCAGCCACCGCCGAAGCGCCATTTCAGGTGCTCTCAATGAATCCCGAGCGTACATTCGATCTGCATCGAGTAACAGGGTTGCGCTGTACCCGCCCTCAGCAACTGGCTCTGCTCCGGGCGTCGCCACAACAAGTGCTGGCTCAGACCCTATATCTGCTCGGATATGATCGCCGCTTGAGGAAATAACGGGAACGTCAGGGAAAGCCCTTCCTAGTTCTTCTGCTGTACGTAATGCTCCAACAGCGCTCATACGCCACCTGTCATAACCGCATTCAGAACATTTCCATTGATGAGCTCCTCTGCCGCACCAAGCACATTCGGGCATAGAAGATTGTCCCGTTACCTTCAAGGGACCTCGACAATTTTGACATCTGGCGGGCATACGACACCGCTGACATGCAAGGGACGGAACATAACCCGCTCGCGCCACCTGTACAAGTACAGGACCGCTCTTGAGTGCCTGTTGCGCCAGCTGATAAGCAACGTGAGGAATACGTGCGAAAGCAGCCATTGGATCACGTGCCAGCTGATATTCGTCACCGGTCAAAAGGACGCGCGGAGAAAACTCACGTACTACAGTTCGCTCGGCTCCTACATAGGTAGCCCAGCGCGTTTTGACTAAACGTGCAGCTTCGCTACTCATCGTATAGCCCATGAACAACGCTGCGCAGTCATTATGCTGAGCACGCAATAACAACACATCGCGAGCATGAGAGTACGGCGCGCGTCGTTCAATGAGGCTGGAATCGCCATCATCCCAACACGCCACAAAACCTAAATTGTGTACCGGTGCATACGCAGCCGATCGCGTTCCGATGACGATACGAACCCGACCGGTGCGTACTTTCATGAAATTGTCATACCGTTGTGACGGTTTGTCGCTTCCTGTAAGCTGCACAAAATGTTCAGCAGATACTAGCTTCGATAAAGCACTACCGAGACGATCCAGCGACTTCTTGTCAGGCACAACAGCTATCGAACCCTTACCTGCATGGGCAGCCGTAACCAGGGCTGTTGCTAACAGGTTTTCCCAACTATGTTGTGAACCCGTGGGTAATACTGTCATCACAGCTCGTGTTGCAGAATGAGGCAGGTCTTCCATAAACTCAGGACCGTTATTGTACAGATTAAATCCACTGGAATCGCAAGGATCAATTGCTGGTGAATCTGCAAAAAACTGTTCCAAGCTGAAAATTTTTAGCTCACTATCTTCGTCCTCACTCCTCTTGATTTTCATTGCCTTTTGAATGTACTTATCTTCAACACGCGCAATTCGTGATGGCACAGCTAGGCGCAGCACATCTTGCGTGACACCAGCAAAACGTGATGCTACCTCGTCTGCGATCTCAAACATTTCCTGGCTCACCACCGGTACCGGCGAGACCACCTGCTTGATAGGCAAGAGACGGTCCGGAAGCGAAGACTCGGCAGAACGTTCTCTAATAAATCCTTGCAGGGTACGTGCCCCGAATGGAACTTCTACTCTCACACCCGGTTGGGCAAGGCGGTCCATATCCGCGGGAACAATATAATCAAAAAGTCGATCAAGATGAGGGACATGAGTCTCAACGAGTACACGAGCCACCGGCAACGCCACTGAACTGGCCTGTACTCCTTGCTCAAATGCAGGAAATCCCTGCAACAAATCAGTTTGCAGGGATTCCTCAAAATCGTTAGAACTCATAGGTTCTATTATGCTCCAATTACATCTTTCAATGCATCTACACGGTTGGTACGTTCCCACGTAAACTCGGGTTCGTTACGACCAAAGTGTCCGTGTGCTGCAGTCTTAGCGTAAATAGGGCGGCGAAGGTCCAACTCATTGATAATAGCCAGCGGACGCAAGTCGAAAACTTCACGGATAGCTGCTTCAATTTTTGAAGGATCCACCTTTTCGGTGCCGAAGGTTTCAACATACAAACCTACAGGAGCTGCCTGACCAATAGCGTAGGCAATCTGTACTTCAGCGCGATCAGCTAATCCCGCTGCAACAACGTTTTTAGCTACCCAACGCATAGCGTAAGCAGCGGAGCGGTCAACTTTGGAGGGATCCTTACCTGAGAAAGCGCCACCGCCATGACGAGCCATACCGCCATAGGTATCCACAATAATCTTTCGTCCGGTAAGACCGGCGTCGCCTACAGGGCCACCCTGGACAAACTGACCAGCAGGATTAATGATGAACTTAGTCTGTTCTGAGGTTTCAAAAGGAAGACCTTCAAGAACGGGCGAAATAACATGTTCTTTAATATCGGCTTTGAGCTTGCGTAAGTCATAATCACGAACATGCTGGGTAGAAACTACCACGGTATCAATCGACACTGGTTTGTCACCGTCGTAACCCAATGTCACCTGAGTTTTTCCGTCCGGACGCAAATCTTCGAGAACGCCTTGCTTACGAACGTTCGTCAGCTGCTCAGACAATCGATGCGCCACCCAGATTGGTGCAGGCATCAACACATCGGTCTCATTTGAGGCATAACCAAACATAATGCCCTGGTCGCCTGCGCCCTGAGCATCGAGTGCATCCTTTGCTTCGCCCTCTCGGGTTTCTAGAGACTCGTAAACACCGGCATGGATATCAGGAGATTGCTCGCCAATTGAAACCGAAACTCCGCAGAACTCACCGTCAAAACCGTGAGTTGAGGAATTATAGCCAATATCAAGAATTGTTTTGCGGACAATCGAAGGAATATCCACATAGCCGTTTGTAGTGACTTCACCGGCGACCATGACCTGACCGGTAGTCACCATAGTTTCTACAGCAACATTGGATGCCGGGTCTTGCTCAAGAAGACCGTCCAAAATTGCATCTGAAATCTGATCACAAATTTTATCTGGATGCCCTTCAGTGACTGACTCACTGGTGAAAAGGCGTAAATGCTGATTATTAGTCACGTATCTACTGTACTGTCTTTCGGGCCCGTCAGGGCAATCATTAATTTTATTTGAGTTGTTGCGCAATAAGACTAACTAATGACTGAGCAACGTCATCTTTAGTGCCCTGCGCATGAACTATGTGGTCTGTATCTGCTGAAAGGATCGAAACTTCGTTGGTGTCAGTACCAAATCCTTTAGATTCGCCTACTTCGTTGACAACCAGCAAATCGCATCCTTTACGTTGGAGCTTTGCTTGACCAAACTCTAGTGGTGAGGTTGTCCCATCCCCCGTCTCAGCCGCAAAACCCACAATAAGTTGCGGAGTCTGGGAGGTTGCGCGTGCTTCTACAACGCTCTTGAGAATATCGGGGTTCCGCGTCAGATGAATAACCGGATCCTGCCCGGGATCATCAGATTTCTTAATTTTGAAATCCTCGTACTGGGTCGGTCTAAAATCTGCCACTGCAGCCGCCATCACCAGCGCATCCGCATCCTTGATTTCATCGAAAACAGCCTGTTGAAGCTGTTGGGCTGTGGAGATTCTTACATGATTCATGTTCTGAGGGATGGTAATATCCATGTGCCCGGCAACAAGCGTGACATCGGCACCTGCAGCCCGTGCCGCGCGTGCTACCGCTACCCCCTGTTTACCCGAGGATCTGTTACCCAAAAAACGCACGGGATCCAAATGCTCACGTGTGCCACCTGCCGTAACCACAATTTTCTTGCCCTCAAGCATTGTGGAGATAGAAAACGCACCGTCCTGTGCTTCTACCAAGGAAGTCAAAATCTGTTGGGCCTGTTCAAAAATTTCATCGGGCTCAGGCATACGGCCCACTCCCGAATCCGGTCCGGTCAAACGTCCGGTAGCAGGGGGGATTACGTGATAACCAAAGCTTTTGAGCGTTGCCACATTGCGGATGGTTGCGGGATGTTCCCACATCTGCGTATGCATTGCAGGAGCTAGGATAACCGGCGCATGTGTTGTTAACACCGTCGCGCTCAACAAATCATCAGCTCGCCCGGCAGCCAAGCGCGCCATCAAATCAGCTGTGGCAGGAGCAATCACGATCGCATCAGCCTGTTCTGCCTGTCGCACATGATTAACCTCTGGAACACGCTCAAATACCGATGTCGATACTGGATTACCACTCAGAGCTTCAAAGGTGGGTTTACCAACAAATTCCAGGGCAGACGCGGTGGGCATAGCAACCACCTCGTGCCCAGCTTTCGAAAAAAGACGAAGGAGCATTGTCGCCTTATAAGCGGCAATGCCCCCTCCAAAACCTACGATAATACGCATACCGTTAGATAAAACCCTTATTCTGAGTCTTCAGCATCCACATATTCAACAACGGGTGCATCGATGAATTCTTCACCGTACACATCACCGGGGAAGAAATCAGAACCAGTTACTTCGTGAATAATCTGACCGTTTTCATCAAACTTAGAATCTTCAACATGAGTAGCTTGAATCAGGCCTTCGTTAATCTCTCGCATTGCAACAGACAGTGCTTTCTCATTTGGTTCACTATCAACCAAGGGACCAACATGATCGTAAAGGTTATCGTGCAACTGAGAGTAGTAAGCATTAATCTGGCGCGCACGACGAGCACCGAAAATCACCAGACCGTACTTGGACTCAGCCTTTTCAATCAGTGCGTCAGCACTGGGGTTGATGATTCCTTCTTCGTTGTGAACATTTGCCACGAATACTCCAAAAATTGTCGAATAAAATGTACCGGATTATTTCGGTAGAACTTCTTCACAGAAGAAGCCAAAACTAAGTATCAACTATAGCGGTTCTACTGGTAATTAGCACGTAAATGCCCTGCGAAACACATTCTGTGATTCAGCAGGGCATGTACGTTTAATAACATTAGCGGCGAGCCAGTCCTATCAAGCTCACAATCTCTTCGGCTGCACGCTCCACCTTATCGTTTACCACCGTGTAGTCGAACTCTGGCTCAGCTGCGAGCTCTTCCTTAGCGGTTTCAAGACGGACAGCCTGTTGTTCGGGGCTTTCAGTCCCGCGTCCCACGAGTCGATTCACCAGCTCATCCCAGCTGGGAGGAGCCAAGAAAATCAGTTGGGACTCAGGCATCGCATTGCGGATCTGACGTGCTCCTTGTAAATCAATTTCCAAAAAGACGTCGCGTCCTGCATCTAGGGCTCGCTGAACCATGGAGCGCATTGTGCCGTATCGGTAGGAATTGTGAACTGTCGCCCACTCAAGCATCTGACGGTTTTCAACCATCGAGTCGAATTCCTCATCGGAAACGAAATGGTAATGCACACCGTCTTCTTCTCCGGGACGAGGATCTCGGGTGGTAGCAGAGACCGAAAACCACACATTGGGATAGTTTTCGCGAATATAAGCTGAAACTGTTCCCTTACCAACTGCTGTTGGCCCAGCTAAAACTGTGAGGCGAGGTGTGGTTTTTTCGGTCATCTGTACACAATCCTTGAGTTATTTGTTGAGGTACTCAACTAACGCACTGCGCTGGTGGACGCCAAGGCCACGCAAGCGGCGTGATGATGCGATGTTGAGTTCTTTCAAAATAGCATCTGCACGAACTTCACCGATGCTCGGAAGAGCAGTCAGCAGTTCAGTTACTTTCAGTCTACTCAGTGCTTCTTCATTTTTTGCACGATTAAGTACTTCTTCGACGGTGACTTTGCGCTGTTTTAAATCTTCTTTGACAGCGGCACGAGCAATACGTGCTGTCTTAGCTTTTTCACGAGCTGCCGCGCGCTGTTCATCGGTCAGTGGATTGAGCACCATTTTATTTTCCCTTGTTTATTTTTTCTTTCCCCAATAACCGCATCTACTAGGCTGTTCCCCACAGCAAAGAGTTAACGGTGATTGTTTTATAGATATTATCCTACGGTAACTTAAAGAAAAATAGTGCACTAATACTTATTTAATATGTATTAGCACACTATTTTTCCGTGATTTGTATCGTATTACTTATTCAGTAGATCTTCCCGAGACTTCTCACAAGCTTCAGTCAACTTCTGAAGGTTGGGACCGTGGGCGAGGACGCCTCGACTTGAGTTCACCAGAACCTGTTTTTCGATCCCGGCAAAAACCCGGTAGAGATCAGAGGCAGTAGCACCCTGCGCCCCGTAACCAGGGGCGAGGATGGGACCGTTGAAAGAACTAAGGTCGATTTGCAACTTAGCCAAAGCGTCGGACACAGTTGCGCCCACAACCAATCCGCAAGGCCCCATCACTGACCACTCGTGTCGCGCGTTCTCCTTATAAGCAGCATTGACGATGTTTGCTGCCACTGAGTTCTCTCCCCCAATATGTTGCACATTTTTACCTTCGGGGTTTGAAGTAAGTGCTAGCACAAAGGTGCCACGACCATTTGATTGGGCAGTATCTAAAGCAGGTCGTAATGATTCAAAACCGAGATAAGGGCTCAATGTTACCGAGTCGGTAGCAAACGGAGATTCACCCAACCAAGCATCAGAATATGCTTTCATAGTTGAACCAATATCCCCGCGTTTTGCATCCGCAACAATAATAATATTTCGCTTCTTAGCTTCAGCAATTACGTCCTCAAGTACAGCCATACCTGCTGCCCCAAATTGCTCAAAGAACGCAACTTGGGGCTTCAAAGCGGCAACGTAATCCCCGCATCCCTCAAGTACAGCCTCAGCAAAGGCTCTAACGCCTTCAGCATTAAGCGGTAGACCCCACTGCTCCAGTAACTGAACGTGAGGATCAATACCTACACATAATGGACCTTTAGACTCAATTGCATCAGCAAGCCGATCCCCAAAGCCTAAAGAGCTCATGCATTCACCTCTTGAGCTTTAGCAAGGTTGGCTTCATGTTCCTGCAAACTCATAACGTTCCAGGTGTACTCACGCAAAGCGTTGATAGCCTGAACAGCAGAACCAAACTCAGACACGGTAGTCATGATCGGGCAACCTACGCTGGTAGCAGCGGCACGAATCTGATAACCGTCTCCGCGAGCCTCTTCTCCCCCAGAAGGGGTATTGAAGATGATGTTGATTTCACCATCATTAATCATGGCTACGATTGATTTCTCACCCTCAGCAGTTTCTCGCATCTTGGCTACCACCTGAGATTCAACGCCGTTACGACGCAGAACCTCAGCGGTGCCTCCGGTAGAGACAACTTCAAATCCAAGCTGCTGCAACATCTTTGCGTAAATGATGGTGTTGCGCTTATCGCGGTTTGCTACCGAAACAAAAACCTTACCTTCAGTTGGCAAAGTAGAACCCACAGCTGTCTGAGCTTTGGCGAACGCGGTATCTAGGTAACGGTCAAGTCCCATAACCTCACCGGTTGAACGCATCTCAGGACCAAGCAGAGAATCAACTACAACGCCTTCCGGGGTGCGGAAACGGCTAAACGGCAGTACTACTTCTTTGACGGCAATAGCAGTGTCAGAAGGCAAGGATGCGCCATCCATGAGTTGGGGCAGGTAACCTTCTTGCTTCAACTCTGCAATTGACTTGCCTGTACCGATTAAAGCCGCAGCTTTAGCCATTTGGACGCCGGTAGCTTTGGAAACAAACGGAACAGTACGTGATGCTCGGGGGTTTGCTTCAATGACATAGAGAATATCCGAGGCAACTGCGAACTGAATATTAATCAATCCGCGAACTCCCACGCCCTTAGCAATTTTGAATGTTGCCTCTTTTACACGCTGAATAATGTCCGTTCCTAGCGTGATAGGTGGCAAGGTGCATGCGGAGTCTCCCGAGTGAATACCGGCTTCCTCAATATGTTCCATCACGCCACCGAGGTACATTTCTTCACCGTCGAAGAGTGCATCTACGTCGATTTCAACCGCGTCTTCAAGGAACTTATCGATAAGTGCAGGTTGAGAGGGAGAAACTTCTGTGGCATTTTCAAGATAACGAGCGAGGTTTGCCTCATCGTACACAATTTCCATTCCGCGTCCGCCAAGCACGTATGAAGGTCGCACGAGAACGGGGTAACCGATTTCGTCAGCAATTTTCTTGGCTGATTCGAAGGTGTAGGCAGTACCGTTTTTGGGTGATAGCAAGCCAGCACGCTCAAGAACCCGTGCGAACTCACCGCGGTCTTCTGCCAAATCAATCGCCTCGGGCGATGTACCCAAGATAGGTACACCTGCGTTTTTGAGCTCCTGAGCCAGCTTCAGAGGTGTCTGACCGCCAAGCTGTACGAAAACACCCATCAGCCCACCAGTACGACGTTCGGATTCAATGACCTCAAGCACATCTTCGAGGGTCAAAGGTTCGAAGTAAAGACGAGTAGAGACATCGTAATCTGTAGATACCGTTTCAGGGTTACAGTTCACCATTACGGTCTCATAGCCAGCTTCACGCAAAACCAGTGATGCATGAACACAGGAATAATCGAATTCAATGCCCTGACCAATACGGTTAGGTCCAGAACCCAAAATCATGATGGAAGGCTTATCATGGTGCGCAACTTCATCTTCAAAATCATAAGAAGAGTAGTGGTACGGCGTAAACGCTTCAAACTCTGCTGCGCAGGTATCTACAGTCTTAAAGACGGGACGTACACCCAGAGCATGACGGACGCCGCGCACCACATCTTCGTTCATGCCCACGATTTCAGCTAGTTGCTGATCGGAGAAACCATGGCGCTTAGCGTAACGCAGCGTCTCTTCATCGAGAGCACCCTTTTCAGTGACCTCTTCAGCTACTTCGTTGAGCAGAACTAATTGATCCAAGAACCACGGGTCAATTCCAGTGGCTTCGTACATCTGTTCTACTGATGCACCGGCAAGAAGAGCCTGCTGCACTTGGTGAATACGTTCAGTGGTAGGAACTTTTGTTTTCTCAATGAGTTCGTTGAGCTCGGATTCCGAGAGATTCTGCTTGACGAAAGAGAAAGCAGATCCCTTTTGTTCCAAAGAGCGCATAGCTTTTTGTAGCGCTTCGGTAAAGTTTCTACCCAACGCCATTGCCTCGCCCACGGACTTCATAGTCGTGGTCAGCGTGGGATCAGCAGCCGGGAATTTTTCAAACGCAAAACGAGGAACTTTGACGACTACATAGTCGAGCGTAGGTTCAAAAGAAGCGGGAGTCTTTTGGGTAATATCGTTGGGAATCTCATCGAGCGTATAACCCAACGACAATTTGGTAGCGATCTTAGCAATCGGAAAGCCCGTAGCTTTAGAAGCAAGAGCAGATGAACGTGATACGCGCGGGTTCATCTCAATAACGACTACACGACCGGTGTCAGGTTCAATGGCGAACTGAATGTTGCAGCCACCGGTATCAACGCCAACTTCGCGGATCACATTGATTGCGATATCGCGCAAACGCTGGTACTCACGGTCGGTGAGGGTGAGGGCCGGCGCAACAGTAATTGAGTCACCTGTATGTACGCCCACCGGATCAAAGTTCTCAATGGAACACACGACAACAACGTTATCGTTCTTGTCACGCATCATCTCAAGCTCATATTCTTTCCAGCCCAAGATTGATTCTTCAAGAAGAACTTCGCTGGTAGGGCTGTACTGAATTCCAGCGCCTGCAATGCGGTAAAGATCTTGCTCGTTGTATGCAAGCCCCGAGCCCAAACCACCCATGGTAAAGGAAGGACGCACTACCATGGGGTAGCCCAATTCTTCAGCAGCTTTCAGTGCTTCAGGCATGGAATGAACAATCAATGAACGAGCAGATTCTCCACCTGCACGCTCGACTACTCCCTTGAAAGCTTCACGATCCTCACCCAGGTTAATAGCTTCAATGTTGGCACCGATTAGCTCAACATTGTATTTCGTGAGAATCCCAGCTTCATCCAGTGAAATTGCTGCGTTCAATGCAGTCTGCCCACCAAGGGTCGGCAAAATTGCATCCGGTTTTTCTTTTGCAATAATCTTTTCGATAACCTCAGGAGTAATGGGCTCGATGTAGGTTGCATCGGCGAACTCTGGGTCAGTCATGATAGTCGCCGGGTTTGAATTCACAAGGATGACGCGCACGCCTTCCTCTTTCAATACTCGTAGCGCCTGGGTGCCGGAGTAATCAAATTCAGCTGCCTGGCCGATAACAATTGGTCCAGAACCAATCACGAGGATGCTGTTCAGATCTTTTCTGCGTGGCATAGTTGTAGGTTCCTTCTCTAGTTCTTGTTTTCGAGCATGAGGTCGATGAAGCGGTCAAAGAGGTAGGCAGAGTCATGTGGTCCTGCCGCCGCTTCGGGGTGATACTGCACGCTAAATGCGGGAATATCTAGGCAGCGAATCCCCTCTACCACTTGGTCGTTGAGACCAACATGGGAAACTTCGACTTCACCGAATTCAGCGATAGGGGCTGTTGTTGTGCCCTCGATTGGAGCGTCCACAGCAAAACCGTGGTTTTGGGCGGTAATTTCGACTTTACCGGTGAGCTTATCTAATACGGGCTGGTTAATACCGCGATGGCCAAACGGTAGTTTGTAGGTGCCAAAGCCCAGCGCGCGTCCTAGAATCTGATTACCAAAGCAGATGCCAAAGAACGGGGTCTTGCTTTTGAGAATTTCGCGTAGAAGATCTACCTGAGCATCGGCAGTTGCAGGATCACCGGGGCCGTTTGACATGAAGAAACCGTCAGGGTTGTAGGATTTGATTTCTTCAATAGTGGTGTTCGCGGGCACGACGTGAACGCGCACTCCTCGCTCAGCAAATCGCTGAGGAGTCATTGCTTTGATGCCTAAGTCCACCGCTACGATTGTTGCCTTAGGTTCCTCAGACCAGCCAAAATCTTTGGGCTCCACTACGTACGCAGAGTCAATTGATACGGACTCAGCGAGTTTGCGTCCTTTCATTTGCTCTGAATTTTTAACCTCTTCAATGAGGTCAGCTTCAGGACGTTGCGCGGCTTCCCCGCTGAAAATACCTGAACGCATAGAACCGGCAGAACGAAGGTGACGGGTAAGTGCACGAGTATCGATTCCCTGGATTCCGATGATGTTTTGCTCAATCAGTTCCTCATCCAAGGTACGTTCGCTACGCCAGTTGGACGCGCGACGTGCTGCATCACGAACTACATACCCAGCAACCCATATTTTTCGGGATTCGGCATCCTCACAGTTCACACCGGTGTTACCGATGTGCGGAGCGGTTTGAACAACAATTTGTCCCGCATAGGAGGGATCGGTCAGGGTTTCCTGGTACCCAGTCATTCCTGTTGAAAAAACAGCTTCACCGAGTGTGCTGCCAGTTTTTCCGTAGCTGGTACCGCGGAAAACTTTACCGTCTTCGAGTACCAAAACTGCTGGAGATGACATTGAATGACTCATCTACTATTCCTTTGATGGTTGTTGGCTGCACTAACTGCGTTAGTTGTGGGAAGAAAGTTCATGCTGGGCCTCAGTGGCAATCAGCTGAAGGGCCTTCACTAAATTATGTTTGTCTTCCGCAAACTGTGTGCGGAACCCAGTGTCGAGATCGACTCCGTCATGCTTCCATGAAACTACAACAATGCCGTCTTTCTCGACGAATTTTCCACTCATTCCTGATTCCAAACGAACACCGCTGATATCGGTGGATGGAATATATATGTCCTGAGCACCCTGCCGGGCGATGATAAGAGCGTCGGGGAAAATGAGTGCTTGAGAAGCGGACTTAACACCTAGAGTATGCACGGCGATGCGGTCTAACCAGTCCCCCATACGCGTAGTCACTACATAAGTACCGGGAACCCCTACCTGTGCCAGTGCATCATCATATCGAGATGGAACATCGGCAAGAGGCGCTATATCTGACTGGCGCTTTTTACGATTGTCCCAACCGAGTTTAATCAATCCAATGATTGCTACAACGATGAAAATACAAACTAAGGTAGGAATTACCCGTGAATCCAATGTGGTGATCCTTATTTATTGAGTGATTGGAGTAGCCAGGCGACCATCTAGGACGGTTGCATGACCTCGCAAGAAGGTCGCGCGTACTTCTCCTGGAACTTCCATAGTGCGGTACGGATTGTTTTTACCCTTGGTCGCCTGGGTAGCGGGGTCGATTGTACGCTTGGCATTGGGGTCAACCAGCACTAAGTTCGCGGGCTCCCCTACAGCTAGCGGGCGTCCCTGGTCAGTTGCACGGCCAATCTCTGCCGGCTTCTCACTCATAATACGAGCAACATCTGCCCAAGTAATCATTCCCGTATCAACCAAAGTCATTTGGATAATCGACAGGGCTTGCTCAAGACCGGTCATACCGTTAGCTGCATTCGCCCATTCAACTTCTTTGGCTTCGGTAGGGTGAGGTGCATGGTCTGTGCCGATGACATCGATAGTGCCATCTGCGACAGCTTTGCGTAGTGCCTCCACGTCTTCTTGCGAACGCAAGGGCGGGTTCACCTTGAAAACAGGATCGTAAGAACGAACCTTTTCGTCGGTCAGAATAAGGTGGTGAGGGGTAACTTCAGCAGTCACATTAATGCCACGCTGTTTTGCCCAGCGTACAATTTCAACACTTCCCTTGGTAGACAGGTGGCAGATATGAACTCGGGAATTGACGTGCTCAGCTAACAAAACATCGCGTGCAATGATTGCTTCTTCAGCAACTGCAGGCCAGCCTGCCAGACCTAATTCAGCCGAGACAATTCCCTCATTCATCTGAGCTTTTTCAGTCAGGCGGGGTTCTTGAGCATGCTGAGCCACAACACCATCGAAAGTCTTGACGTATTCAAGGGCACGACGCATCAGCACAGGATCCCAAACACACATACCGTCGTCAGAGAAAACACGCACCTGAGCGCGTGAGTTAGCCATCGCACCGATTTCTGAAAGTCGCTCGCCTTTTAGACCAACGGTCACAGCACCGACAGGACGCACATCTACCCACCCGGCGGCTTCACCAAGCGAAAGAACTTGCTCAACCACACCGGCAGTATCGGCTACCGGGTTAGAGTTAGCCATAGCAAATACTGAGGTATAACCACCGAGTGCTGCAGCTTTTGAACCGGTTTCAACGGTTTCAGAGTCTTCCTGACCAGGCTGGCGAAGGTGAGTATGGATATCCACCAAACCAGGAAGGGCAATCAAGCTTTTAGCGTCAACGGTGTGAGCATCTTTGCTTTCCAGCGAATCAGCGATCTCAGCAATCTTGCCATTTTTAATCAAGATATCGGCGGTACGCTCACCTAGAAGTGAAGCACCCTTAATGAGATAGGTTTTCTGTTCAGTCACAGTCAATTCTCTTTTCTTCAGTCTCAGAGCAAACTTCTAGTTACCGTAAAAATCTTTGGAACTACCACCAGTCATCAGCAAGTAAAGCACAGCCATTCGCACCGAAACACCGTTAGAAACCTGGCGGAGCACCCAAGAACGGTCAGAGTCAGCTGCTACCGCGCTAATTTCAAGTCCGCGATTCATCGGGCCTGGGTGAAGAACAGCAGTTTCATAATCCATCTGATCCAGCTGCGCAAAACGTTCCGGAGTCAGCCCCCATAGACGAGAATATTCCTCCGCGCTAGGGAAGAATGCTGCGTGCATACGTTCTTGCTGAATGCGCAACAACATGACAGCATCTAAACGAGTTTCTAAGGCTTCATCGAAGTTGTAATAGACTTCGCACGGCCATTCTTCAATACCCACCGGCAACAGTGTAGGAGGAGCAACAAAGATAACTTCTGCGCCAAGGGTGTTCAGCAGCCACAGGCTAGATCGAGCAACTCGTGAGTGTAAAACATCTCCAACAATTGCTACACGCATACCTTTCAAATCGGTGCCGCGTGTAGGCTCACCCGTGATTTCAGATTTGAACTGACGCAAGGACATCGCATCGAGTAAAGCTTGAGTAGGGTGGGCATGTGTACCATCACCAGCATTCAGAACCGGCACATCAATCCAACCTGCTTCAGCAAGTCGCTGAGGCGCTCCAGAAGCCGAATGGCGAACGACAACAGCATCAGCGTTGATAGCTGCCAAAGTCTGAGCGGTATCTTTCAAAGACTCGCCTTTAGAAACAGAAGAACCCTTAGCAGAGAAGTTAATAACGTCTGCTGATAGACGTTTTTCTGCCGCTTCAAAAGAGAGACGGGTTCGAGTTGAATCCTCAAAGAAAAGATTAACCACAGTGCGGCCGCGAAGCGCCGGAAGCTTCTTGACCTCTCGTGCTCCAACCTCTGCCATGTAATCAGCAGTATCAAGGATGTTGATGGCTTGCTCATAAGTGAGCTCTTTTGTATCAAGAAGATGACGCATTAGTTTTACTCCCCCTGCAGAATTTCGACGCGGTCGCTAACACCGTCGATTTCAGAAATTAGGACTCGAACGGTTTCATCGGACGCGGTTGGCAGGTTTTTACCAACATGATCAGCACGGATGGGTAGCTGGCGGTGACCACGATCTACCAATACCGCTAAGCGAACAATCGAAGGACGTCCAAAATCATTAATAGCGTCCAAAGCCGCACGAATGGTTCGACCAGAGAAGAGGACATCATCAACCAGAATGACGTTCTTACCGTCAATACCGCCGCTCGGAATACGAGTGGGTTCGAGAGTCTTTGAGGGGTGCGAGCGTAAGTCATCGCGGTACATGGTGATATCCAGCTGCCCCAAAGAACGTTCAACACTGAAGCTGGGGTCTGTCTTAGCAATTTTTTCAGCAAGACGCTGAGCAATAGGAAAACCACGACGCGGAATGCCCAGGATTACAAGGTTCTCAACGCCTTTATTGGCTTCGAGAATCTCAAAAGAAATACGAGTCAAAACTCGATCGATGTCGGCATCTGAGAGAATGACGCGAGCCTCGTTAGGTGAGGTTGCTTCGTGCTCAGTCATAGTGCCGGCCTCCTTCCCCGCCTCGCAGGACGGACTTAAAGGTTGCGTGCAAGCAACAATGTACCACGGGGCGCGCAGACGCGTCATTACGAAGGCGCACTGTGTCGTAACAATTTCATTATAGAAACAAATTGGGGGTTTCTGACTAGATGAACTAGTCAGAAACCCCCAAAGGTTCTTAGATAATTACGCCAACAACGTTGGTTTCACCTGGCGCAAACGATCCAGCAGACCATTCACAAACTTTGGTGAATCATCCGTAGAAAGAGTTCTCGCAAGACCTGCTGCCTCGGAGATAGCCACTGCATCGGGTACGTCATCATTAAACAAAAGTTCCCATGCACCAAGACGCAAAATAGTGCGGTCTACAGCGGGCATACGATCCAGCGTCCAACCCTGTGAATAAGTTTCGATGTACTCACGAATTTCTTCGTCGTGTTCGAAAACCCCACGCACAATTTGCTCAGAGTATGTCGAAATCTGTGCAGAAGTATGTGCACGGCGTCGCACGAGTGTATCGAGTACATCGTCTTTGCGTTGCTCAGCCTCAAACAGCACTTCAAGTGCTCTAAGGCGTGCTTTAGTTCGTGAATTCATGACGCCTATTAGCTGTTTACGCGGCCGAGGTAGTCACCGGTGCGGGTATCAACCTTCACCTTGGTGCCCTGTTCCAAGAAGAGAGGAACCTGAATCTCAGCGCCGGTTTCAACGGTTGCGGGCTTAGTACCAGCTGAGGAGCGGTCTCCCTGCAAACCGGGCTCGGTGTAGGTAATTTCAAGAACTACCGAAGCAGGTAATTCGATGTAGAGGGGTGAGCCATCGTACATAGCAATGGTTGCGTTCTGTTCTTCAAGCATGTAGTTAGCTGCATCGCCCACTACAACGCTGGGAACGTAGATCTGATCGTAAGTCTTCAGATCCATGAATACGTAGTCATCGCCATCCTGGTACAGGTACTGGTAGTCGGAACGATCCACAGTTGCGATATCAACCTTGGCACCAGCGTTGAAGGTACGGTCGACGACCTTGCCGGAGGTTACATTACGCAGCTTGGTACGAACGAATGCGCCACCCTTTCCGGGCTTTACGTGTTGGAATTCGATGACGGACCAAAGGTTACCGTCAATCTTGAGGATAACGCCGTTTTTGATGTCGCTGGTAGTAGCCAACCGACTCTCCTTAGGATATGGGATTTTTCAATGAACGAATGAACGAATGAACGATAGCAATTCTAACGTGATTTTGAACTTTAGCGGTAGGTAACGCAGCGTGTTTTCTACCAAATACCGTTGGCGAAAACAGTACGGACGGCGCTACTTTGCCTGCATATTCTTTAGTTCGCAGCTAACTCAAGGTAGGTTGCAAACAAAATAGATTCATCTGGAACTTCCATGATTCTTGGTTTTGCAATGTCATCTAGAACGACAAACCGCAGAAGTGTTCCACGTGATTTTTTGTCACGTCGCATCGCTTCTAAGAGCTTGCTCCACTGATCCCCCCGGTAGGTAGTGGGTAGCCCAGCTAATTCACACAAGGCACGGGTACGCGCCACCACGGACTCATCGAGATTACCTGCTGCTGCAGCTAATTCGGCGGCAAACATCATACCAACCGATACTGCTGCACCATGACGCCACTGATACCGCTCGTTGTACTCGATAGCGTGACCAAAAGTATGCCCGTAGTTCAAAAATTCGCGGCGTCCGGCCTCTTTGAAATCCTCAGAAACTATTTCTGTCTTGACTCGGATCGCTCGCTCAATGAGTTCACGGACTACTGCAGATTGAGAATCACGCAACTTCTCAGGATTTTGTTCTATAAGATCAAGGATTTTGGGGTCCGCGATTAAACCGCATTTAATGACTTCAGCCAGTCCCGTGAGTAATTCGTGCTCTGGCAATGTACGTAAAGTACCAATCTCGCACAGTACAGCCGCTGGCGCATGGAAACTACCTACTAAATTCTTACCCTCAGCAGTATTGATGCCAGTTTTACCGCCAACTGCGGCGTCTACCATACCCAACAAAGTAGTGGGAATATGAATGATGCGAACGCCCCGCAACCACGTGGCAGCAACGAAACCTGCAAGGTCGGTAACAGAACCGCCGCCAACCGAGATAATAGCGTCACTTCGAGTGAAATCGTTTTGCCCTAGAACCTGCCAGCAGAAGGCTGCCACTTGAACGTGCTTACCTTCTTCAGCATCCGGGATCTCAGCGCTTAACGTTTCAAAACCAACTTTACGAAGATCTTGCATCACAAGTTCACCGGTTGAACGCAGAGCACGCGGGTGAATCACTAGAATTCGTTGGGTGCGCTGACCTAGAATCTCGGAAATCTGCCCCAGTAGATTGTGTCCTACCAGCACATCGTAATTTTCTTCAACGCGTGATCCCGTGACCGAAATTTTAGTTACTTCGTTTTCACTCATCAGTTTGCCTTTCTGCTGTCCACAACAAACTGCTGAATTTGAGCAGTCATATCGGTGATATTGCGATGCCCGCGAGCATCAAGGGTATATTTGGCTAGTTGCTCGTATCGATCTTTTCGCGTTTCAAATATCTGTGACCATTTTTCAATCGGATTAGGTTGCAACAACGGGCGCTTGCTATTACCGACTATGCGCGGTCTTACGGTTTCAACGTCCACCTTGATGTAAACCACAGTTTCATCTTTTAGCATTTCCGCGACGGCATCAGTCATTGGTGCACCGCCCCCCAAAGAGAGCACAGTATTTCTATGCTGGGGAGAATTTAGAATCTCCGATATAACCTCTGCTTCAAGTCTGCGAAAATGCGTCTCGCCATGCACTTCAAAAATATCAGTGACAGGACCGTAGCGTTCCACAATCAAATAGTCAGAATCAATAAATTCATAGCCATAAAAACGCGCTAGGTGGGTGCCAACGTATGACTTTCCTGCAGCCATCGGACCAATAATGACAATAGGTCGTTGCCGATCCAAATACCCTTCTTGAATCTCGCGCAATTGTTGTGGATCAACGGGTTCCACCGGTTTATAACCGGCCGAACTAGTTTTTTGATCATCCGAGGAATGAGCAACCATGGATTACGAATCCCAGCCAGCTACATTCGACTCCCATGCTAGTGAAGCAGGGATATTTTCAAGGTAAGAATCAAGGTTGCGACGGGTCTCTGCAATAGAGTCGCCCCCAAACTTTTCAATTGCAGCATCTGCTAACACTAGAGCCACCATCGCTTCAGCTACTACTCCGGCAGCTGGCACAGCACATACGTCAGAGCGCTGATGATGCGCACGAGCGGGCTCACCAGTTGAAGTATCAATCGTTGCAAGTGCTTTGGGAACAGTAGCAATAGGTTTCATGGCTGCGCGCACTCGCAATACGTCTCCGATGCTCATACCACCTTCGATGCCACCGGCACGGTTGGTTAAACGCTTGACGCCGTTTTCAGTCACTTCAATTTCGTCATGAGCTTCAGTTCCAGGGCGTGCGGCCGTTAAGAACCCGTCACCAACTTCAACACCCTTGATAGCTTGAATACCCATCAAGGCTGCAGCTAAACGTGCGTCCAATCGTCGGTCCCAATGTACGAACGAACCCAGTCCTGGTGCTACTCCATAGGCAAGAACCTCCACTACCCCGCCAAGGGTCTCACCAGATTTATGGGCTTCATCAACCCTGGCAACCATTTTTTTGCTGGTGTCAGCATCAAAACAGCGTAGCGGATCGGCATCGAGTGCATCGACATCCGAGGGAACCGGACGCGGCGCCTCGTAAGGAGCCTCTACGCCCCCCACAGCGGTGGTATGACTAACGAGTGCTACCCCTAAAGCCTTGAGAATTTGAGCTGCTACGACGCCTAACGCCACACGAGTTGCAGTCTCACGTGCTGAAGCACGCTCCAGTGCGGGACGAGCATCCTCGTAACCGTATTTTTGCATGCCCGTGAAATCAGCATGACCTGGGCGCGGACGCGTGAGGGCAGCATTACGCGCCTTGCCCTCTAGCTCACTAGGATCAACGGGGTCTGAGCTCATCACTTTTTCCCATTTTGGCCACTCAGTGTTGGCAATTTCAATTGCAACGGGACCACCCATAGTTTTTCCGTGGCGCACTCCACCAAGAATTCGAACGCGATCTTGTTCAAACTTCATGCGAGCACCGCGTCCGTATCCGAGACGACGCCGTGCTAAAGCTTCGCGAACCATCTCAGAAGTGAGCTCCACGCCAGCTGGAACGCCTTCAATTACTCCTACAAGAGCTTCACCGTGTGATTCCCCGGCTGTCAGCCAACGCAACATTGCTTCGTTCCCTTTTCGATCTGCTAGGGCTTCTAACCCTGCCGTATTCAGTACTTTGCTTTAAGACTTCCAAAAAACCAGACGTACTTCAAACTGGAAGTCACGATATGAAAAGCCAATCAATCCCCAGTGTTGATAAGTTTTGCGGCATCAAAAACTTGCACTGGTGGTTGAGTTCGAGGTGGCAGACCCACAGAATGACACATAGACTCCAGAATTTTCATTTCATCCGGTAATCTCTGGTCAAGTTCAAAACCATTAAATAACTTGACTTGATCTAACGCCTGGTGCATCAGCATTTCAAGACCTGAAACGCTGGTACCCCCTAGAGCGCTATATTGTGAGGCCACCGGTGAAGGCCATACAGAGTATGAAACATCCAAAAATACCGCATGGGGTCTTACCGGTAAGGAAAGCTCTAGAATCTTATCAGCCGCGCCAGCAGGAAGTGTAGAAACGATGACATCATACCGGTGAGCATCGATACCAGCATCTTTTATATCGTGAAAAACGAACGTTGTTCCCACAAATTTAGCAACGTTTTGAACGCGTTGAGTGCGATTTTTCTCCCGCGCATAGACATGGACGGTTTCAGCACCCATATATGCCATTGCAGCTAAAGCTGCTACAGCCGTTCCGCCCCCACCCCATATGGCAAATTCACTCTCTGAGTGTGGTTTAGCTCCCGCGTCGTTCAAAGCATTCACAATTCCAGACACATCGGTATTGTGGCCAATCGCTTTGCCCTCACGCCAAAAAACTGTGTTAACAACGCCTACTGCGCGCGCAAAAGGCGTGAGCTCATCCAAATAATCAATAATGGCTGATTTAAGCGGCATGGTAATCGATAAACCACGCACATCTAAGTTTTCAGTAAGAAAGCTCCACTCACGACTCAAAGATTGTTCATCTACATCGCGACGATCGTAGACAATCTGCGAACTCAGAATGGCGTTAGCTGCTGTGTGCAACGCTGGGGACTTCGAATGGGTAATAGGATGCCCCAAGACAAATGCCTTGGGGCCTGAGTGAATATTCATATTTTTAGTTTAGACGCATTTGCCTTCGTTATCTGAACACCACTGATTGTATTCCTCTACGTTCTTTTCGTGCTCCGCAAAGGTTTTAGCAAACTTAGTTTCACCTGTATCAAGATTAACTGTTACCCAGAAGTAGTAGTCATTCTTATCTGGGTTTGCAGCTGCATCAATAGCTTCGGTAGCGGGTGAGCCAATTGGTCCCTCGGGCAAACCTTTATAGTAGAACGTGTTGTACTTATTGGACGCGTCCTGTTTTTCCTCGGTTGAGATGTGGTACGTCTTTTTCCCCAGTCCGTAGGCAACAGTAGCATCGGACTGCAAGTAACCACTGGTCTCACCATCAGGGTTATCAAGACGGTTCTCAATTGCACCAGCAACAGGTTTGTAGTCTCGGGCTGTAGCCTCAAACTCCAAAATCGACGCCACAGTCAACACATGAAACTGATCATCCTCAGACGTTATGTTCGCATCTTTAAGTTCGGCTTTAGTGCGATCAACTAGAGTGTGAATTACATCCTCAGCGCTCGTACCCTTTTCGAAACGGTACTCTCCGGGATGTAGCCAACCCTCTAGGCTGGGGAATTTTTTAGGAACCCCGAACGTATCTAGATCTTTATCGTACTTGGCGACTTCGTTAACGCTCACGCCCAGAGAATCTGCTATAGCCTGATATGCCTCGTCCTTACGCATATTCTGCGGTAATGCAAGATAAATAGAGTTGGCATCCTGGTCACCCACAAGCTTTGAAATTGCAGATGAAGCACTCATCTCTTCTTGCAATTCGTAGTCACCGGGCTGAATAAATTTGTCGGCAGCGTCTTTCTGATACGTTTCCAGGAAACGACCGGCATCTGCGATCACGCCAGCCTCTTCAAGCTTGGCGGCAATTTGGCCGTTGGTGTCACCTTCATTAACCACAAAAGAAACTGAGGTGCCATTGCCATCGCCTGAATAGTCTTTGCGCTTGAACCAATCGTATTTTGGTGCCAAAGAAGAAATGACCATGATAATTGCAACGCTAAAAACCAGGGTTGCTGTAATCATAAAGTTGCGGCTGCGAGCACGCCTACGACGCTGGTCTTCATCGCTGTATTCAGCCTGTTCAATGAGTGGGCTGACGATACCTGCACGTGCTTCTTCATCGGTTGGCGCTAATAGATGCGATAGGCTTTCACGATCTTCGTGAGCACCGTTAGAACTCGGATTCTTAGTCACTCGGGTTCTCCGTTTCGTTTGCAGGTAATGTGTCAGCGGAAAAATCAGCCGACACAGTCTGGGGAGTTACAGTGTAGCCTGGCAGATTTTTGCCAGCTTTAACAGTGTCAATACTGAACTGCAGGATATTGACGGCAGCTACTTGGTCGACCACTGCCCTAAAGTCCCGGGACGAAACACCGGCTTCATGTAATGAACGATGGGCACTCACGGTGGTCAGTCTTTCATCCACCAAATGAATGGGAATCTGAGACCCCTCAATGTTGAGTTCATTAGCTAGAGCCTGTGCGTAGGACTCTGCCATCTCTGTAGAAGCGCTACTTCCGCCAGACATGGTTTTTGGTAAACCAACGAACACCTCTGTTACTTCGTGGACTTCAATCATTCTCCGAAGCACTTTACGATCAGAATTTTTTTTCATATCGCGGCGAAGTGTTTTAAGAGGCGTAGCAAGAATACCGTCGGGGTCGCACGTTGCGACGCCGACGCGGGCATTGCCCACGTCGACGCCCATACGCACTCCACGTGTAAAATTCACGCGTTATGCTCCTGCGATCGCATTTCTGATGGCAACAAATGCTTCGTCGATTTTAGTGGCGTCCTGACCGCCACCCTGTGCGACGTCATCTTTACCGCCACCGCCGCCACCGAGGACGCCAGCAGCAACGCGTACAAGTGCACCGGCTTTTACGCCTTCAGCGCGGGCTGCTTCGTTAGTTGCAACCAGAATAACGGGACGACCGTTGTTCGCACCGGTCACAGCAACAGTTGCAGCTTCTTCACCAAGACGTGATCGAAGATCTAATGCGAGACCGCGAACATCGTTAGCCGATAGTTCGCCGGCATTATGCAGAAGAACACGAACGTTTCCAACCATCTCAGCAGATTCAACCAGTTTTCCAGCTTCAGCCTGCAACTTCTCTTTACGAAGCTTCTCAAGTTCCTTTTCAGCAACTTTGAGCTTATTCAAGGTCTGAGTAATCTTTTCAGGTAGATCAGCTGAAGACTGAACTTTTAGCATGCCCGTGAGCTGATTAACTAGGGTACGTTCTGCAGCGAGGTGGTTGAACGAGTCTAGACCGACTAAAGCTTCAACACGACGGTTGCCCGAACCTACTGACTGCTCAGTGAGCAAGCTCAGTGAGCCAATCTGCGATGAGCTTGAAACGTGAGTACCACCGCACAGCTCGCGGGAGAACTCGCCGCCAATTTCAACCATGCGCACGGTATCACCGTACTTTTCACCGAAGAGACTCATCGCACCCATGGCTTTAGCCTCAGCCAAAGACATTTCGCGGGTAACGGTCTGAAGGTTATCGCGGATAGCAACGTTAGCGACTTCTTCTACTTCCTGCTGAGCGGCTGCAGAAAGACCTTCATTCCAGGCGAAGTCAAAGCGCAAGTAGCCTTCCTTGTTGAATGAACCGCGCTGAGTAGCTTCGTTGCCCAATACCTGATGCAAAGCAGCGTGAATAATATGGGTCGCGGAGTGCGCCTTTTCACCATCACGGCGACGCTGTTCATCAACGTGTGCAATCACAGGGGTTCCAGTAACAACTTCACCATCAATGACGGTTGCGCGGTGAACGCTCAAACCCTTGACCGGTTGCTGTACATCGTGAACCTCGATAACAAACCCGTTACCGCGAATCGTGCCGGTATCAGCTGCCTGACCACCGGCTTCTGCGTAGAAAGGTGTTTCATCGAGAACGATTTCAACCTTATCCCCCGCTTTAGCGGCAGGCACGTTAGCACCATCGACCAAAATCGCCCGCAGAGTAGTCTCGGTTCGCAGTTCATCGTAGCCAGTAAATACTGAGGTGCGCTCATCTGCTAACTGACGAAGAGCAGAAAGGTCTGCATGAGCACCCTTCTTAGCCTTCGCATCCGCTTGAGCTCGTTCACGTTGCTCAGCCATCAGAGCGCGGAACTTCTGCTCGTCAACCTTTACACCTGCTTCTTCAGCCATCTCAAGAGTCAGATCAATTGGGAAACCATAGGTATCGTGCAGTGCGAATGCTTCTTCGCCTGATACCACAGCATCGCCAGTCTTTGCATGCTTAACTGCCTGCTCCAGACGTTCAGTACCTGATTCGATGGTGCGCAAGAACGCCTGCTCTTCAGCATACGCAATACGTGAGATCCGCTCGAAGTCATCGGCCACATAGGGGAATGCACCGGACATTGCATCGCGTGAAGCGGGGAAAAGAACGGGCAAACATGGTTCTGTGACCCCTAGCAGACGCATCGCGCGGATCGCGCGGCGCATCAAACGGCGCAGAATGTAACCGCGTCCCTCATTGGAAGGTGAAACGCCGTCTGCAATGAGCATCAACGATGAGCGGATATGGTCGGCTACCACTCGCATACGCACATCATCTTCGTAGCCTGCGTCCTGAGCCGATTCTGAGCCTTGGTATTTTTTGCCCGAAAGCTTTGATGCCGCATCAAGTACCGGACGCACCTGATCCGTCTCGTAGAAGTTTTCAACCCCCTGAAGCAACATGGCAAGACGCTCAACGCCAAGACCGGTATCGATATTCTTTTTAGGAAGCTCACCTAAAATCTCAAAATCATCTTTACCGATGCCTTCGCCACGCTGATACTGCATGAAAACGAGGTTCCAAATTTCGATGTAACGGTCATCGTCGGCAGCCGGGCCGCCCTCTTTGCCGTACTCAGGACCACGGTCATAGAAGATTTCAGAGTCGGGACCGGCGGGTCCAGGCTGACCGGTTGACCAGTAGTTTTCTTTCATGCTCATACGCTGGATGCGTTCAGCAGGGAAACCAACGGTGCGAGTCCAAATATCGTATGCTTCGTCGTCACCTTCGTACACGGTGACCCACAAGCGATCTGCCTCAAGACCAAAACCACCCTGATTAACAGGGCTGGTCAGCAGTTCATAAGCCCAAGGGATAACTTCTTTCTTGAAGTAATCACCGAAAGAAAAGTTGCCGGCCATCTGGAAGAAAGTACCGTGACGAGCTGTCTTACCTACTTCTTCGATATCCAAAGTACGGATGCACTTCTGAACCGAGGTAGCTCGTGAATAAGGAGGAGTTTCGCGTCCCAAGAAATAGGGAATAAACGGAACCATACCTGCGATGGTAAACATTGCGCCTGGTTCGTTTGAAACTAGTGAAGCTGAAGGAACAACGGAGTGACCACGAGCCTCAAAAAACTCAATCCACCGCTGCGAAATTTCCTGTGAAAGCATGAAGGGATTTTCCTTAACGTCGATTCATCAAAACTATAGGTATAAGACTATTATTCAAAAAAACTGTCGCCTAATTTGGCATCGCGTTTAATGCGAGTTTGAGTGCCTGAAATTTCATCGGGCTCTATAACATCCGAGTCAGCCATGGGTGCGTGGCTAATCTGCGAGAAGGGAGTTATGGGCTGGTTAGTATCATTTTCAACTGGACGATCCCATGTGTCTAATGATCCCGGACGCAAATCCTGCTTCTGACTCTCAAACCTTTGCTTCAGCTCTGTTTCACGCTCGTCCATGCCCCTTTTAACATTTGCCGCAAATTCAACAGTTCTCAACGCGAAAGGTTGCAGTTTTTTTCCAACTGCAGAATCAAAGAATTTAGCCATGTTACCTTCCATAGCCGACACGATTTCTCGCGTGCTATCTTCCCTTTTGAGAAGATCTGTAGAACTGTTTTTTCGTGCATTTTGGGATTGAGATGCAACGTATCCAGCTACAGCTCCCCCAGCAAGTAACGCAATGGTACGGAAAAGACCCACTAGAGCTCACCACCAGTGGTACGTTCAGCCCCGACATGAGTTGAACTTGTTTCTCGATCCCCGCGTACAGCTTTTTTAAGTCCGTAAGAGAACGAGGCAACCTTAATGAGTGGCTGACCAACTGTAGATGCTACCAATGAGGACAGGGCGGAGACATTAGCTGATGCGTCTGAAACGTTGCTGGTAATTCCATCAACTTTTTCAAGCTGAGAGTTCGTTGATGCCACTGTACGAGTGACCTCATCAATTAGAGGGGTCGTGTTATCGTTCAATGATCGAATTGTAAGAGTCAGCTCATCAAAAACCTTACCGAGTTTGATGATGGGCATAGCTAAAAGAGCAACCAAAACGGCAAATACACCTGCTGAAATCAATCCGGCAATATCGGCTCCGCTCACGGCTCCTACTTTCTACGATTTAAGATAACGAACTGATAACAGTCTACTGTACCCCGCGCTTGATTTCAGCGGTTGGATGGACTGTCGTCGCCAGAACGGGCGAAAAACACATTTTAAATAAAAGAAAAGCGGTTTGCATCCCACAACAGGATGCAAACCGCCCAACCCAACAAGCTATTATGCAAGGCGTGAGTAGTATTCAACCACGAGCTGCTCTTCGCAGATTACGGGGATTTATTCACGCGT
>JBHWPN010000158.1:0-9768 GCA_043424895.1 Rothia sp. (in: high G+C Gram-positive bacteria)
TATCGAAATTTTCCAAACCGCGACGCCCTGCTAGTAGCGGTATAGGAGGAGCAGGGACTAAGCGCCCCAGAACCAGCCAATCTATTGCTTGAAAAAACAGACCCGCAAACGGCACTTCAGACATGGCTGCAAGCATTGGGAAAATGGTTCACAACTTATGAAGGGCTAGCTGAACCAATGCGTCGTGCGGTGGATGAAACAACCTCACCATTGGGGATGAAATGCCATAACGTAATTGCTGAGCTAGATTCTCTTATCCAAGCAGCCCGGACGCAAGGCTCAGTACATGCAGACATTACCGGTAAAGAGTTGTACCTGGCGACTTTAGGAATCGCATGGTCTGCCCAATATTCTGATAGCCCCGAAAAAATGTACGAAATTCTAACCCGAGGGTGGCAAGCCTAGCGGATAAGAAAAGCAAAGGGGGCGTTTATCCTTCAAAAACACCTGATTTTTGAAGGATAAACGCCCCCTCGCAGGGCTTTAAAACTTAGACATCAAACTGCGAATTATAAAGATCAGCGTAGAACCCACCGGCACGCAACAGCTCGGTATGAGTTCCCATCTCAACGATATCGCCGTCCTTCATCACAAAAATAATGTCAGCGTCCTTAATCGTTGAGAGCCTATGCGCAATCACGAACGACGTGCGTCCGGATGCGAGTTCACCCAGCGCTCGCTGGATTAACAGCTCGGTGCGGGTGTCAACGGACGAGGTTGCTTCATCTAAAATCAACAGTGGACGGTCAGCGAGCATCGCGCGGGCAATGGTAAAGAGTTGCTTTTGACCAGCCGATATTGCCGATGAATCAGAAAGCACCGAATCATAACCGTTAGGTAGCTGCGAAATGAGCTCATCCAAGCCAACCAGCTTCACAACGCGTTCGATATCAGCCTGCGACACATCAGGATGCGCGTAGGCAAGATTCTCACGCACAGTACCTTCGAACAGCCAGGTATCTTGCAGTACCATGGCGAACTGCCGCTCAACGTCCTCTCGAGAGATAGAAGCGATGTCAACCCCGTCAATTACGATAGAACCACTATTGACCTCATAAAAACGCATGAGCAGATTAACTAAGGTAGTTTTACCTGCGCCGGTGGGGCCAACGACGGCGACCTTTGACCCGGCAGGAACATAGGCCGAGAAGTCATGAATAATTTCTTTGTCGGGCTCATACCCAAAGCTGACATTGCGGAACTCAACCTCGCCGCGAACTGCCTGTTGCGGCAACGGGACAAGGGCCGTCTCATCTTTCATCCGAGTTTCATCAAGGAGTTCAAAGACGCGGGTGCCGGCGGCAGCTGCCGATTGAAAACTCGTGGATGCCTGAGCAATTTGTCCCAGCGGGTTTGTAAAAATGCGGACGTAGAGAATGAATGCAACGACCACGCCAATAGTGATGTTCCCAGATACCACCAGCATCGCGCCGACTACGCAGACCACTACATAACCGAGGTTGCCGATGAAGTTCATGAGGGGGAACATGAGGCCCGACAGAAACTGAGCCTTCCACGCGCTGGCATAAAGAGCCTCGTTGCGTTCATTAAAGTCAGCGTTCACGGTTGCTTGAGCGTTAAAGGCACGAATAATGGTGTGGCCGCTCAAAGACTCTTCGATATGACCGTTGAGTGCGCCGAGATTTTGTTGCTGCGCCACAAAATACTTTTGACTTCGCGCCATAATTAGACCTGATCCTACAATTCCTAGAAGTGAGGATAAAATCGCGGCGATAGCCAGTTGCCAGCTCGTTACAAACATCATGATGGCTGCACCTACAAGAGTTACCAGGCCAGTTACCATCGAGGCGATGGAGTTACTCAGGGTTTGTTGAAGGTTATCGACATCGTTGGTGACGCGCGAGAGCGTGTTGCCGGTGGTGTTGGTGTCAAAATAAGCAAGTGGTAGAGCATCGATGGTGTCGTCCAAGTCGCTTCGTAGCGAGCGCGAGACCCACACGGTTGAACGCGCCATCAGTACACCTTCAATGGCACTGCATATAAAGGACGCCGCAATCAAAATAGCTGCGGTTATAGTCAGTGACCGCACCTTGTCGAAATTGATTCCGGTCATAAAACCGGCCTGGATCTCGTCGGTAATTCTTGCCAAGAAATCGGGCATGATTACCGTGATAACAACACCGCCCACCGCAAAGATTAACCCCGTGATCATCATCGGAAGAACGGGACGCGCATAGGAAAGTAAACGGCGAAGTACCGGACCCACAGCAACTTTTTCACCGACCGAGATTCCGCGCGGAGGTCCGCCGCGGTGACCGCGTCCTATACCCGATTGCGCAACAGCTTCTACCAGGGATTCTTGACGCGCCTGATCGCTGTATTTTAACCCTTCGCGCGCTGATTCTAATGCGGCATCGTGAGTGAGTCTTGCGCTCATGCGAGTTCCTCCTCTGAAAGCTGTGAATGGGCGATTTCTTGGTAGACAGGGTTGGTGGCAAGGAGCTCGCGGTGAGTTCCTAACCCGACCGCACAACCTTTATCGAGTACTAAAACTTTGTCGGCATTTTTCACCGTGCCAATACGCTGAGCAACAATGACCAACGTAGCCTCTTGCGCCGCCTCATGCAGGTGCGAGCGCACCAACGAATCGGTCTTGTAGTCCAGCGCAGAGAATGAGTCATCAAAGATGAGAAGAGGTGCTTGATATGCCACCGCGCGAGCAATGGAAAGGCGTTGTTTTTGACCACCTGAGAAATTTGTACCGCCTGAGGCAACAGGCGCGGCGTAAGCTTTGTCGTTGCGTTCGATGAACTCAGCAGCTTCGGCAGTGCGGGCGGCGCTGACCACTAGTTGCGGAGCATCTATATAAGATGCGTGCGCAAAGGCGATATTGGACGCTACGGTACCCGAAAACAGCGTAGATTTTTGCGGGACGTAGGCAATAGATTCGCGAAGTTCGCGCTGTGGTATCTCGCGTACATCTTTGCCGTTGACTTTTACGGATCCTTCGCGCGCATCTGAAAAACGCGGGATGAGGTTGATAAGAGTGGATTTACCTGAACCTGTAGAGCCAATAATCGCAAGGGTTTCTCCGCGGTTGACGGTAAACGTTATGCCGTGAAGCGCGTCGTTATCAGCACCGGGGTAACGGAAAGTCACGTTATCGAATTCAATAACGGGTGGCTCTGCGGCAGGGGAGTCTGGATGCGACGCTGCAACGGAACCGGATGAGGACGGCTGCCCGGAAGGCGGCGCATCGGCGATAGTTGGTGGGGTGCTAAGAACTTCGCGCACTCGCTTGTACGAAACCCAGGCGCGAGGGGCGAAGATGAAGACAGCGGCGAGCATCATGAAAGCGGAGACTACCTGCAGGGCGTAAGAGCTGAAGGCAACCATTTGTCCAAAGAGCGTTACCTTATCCTCAGGTGAACCTGCCTCATTAATCAGGTGAGCTCCAACCACATAAATAGCTAGTGACAGCGCATTCATGATGACGGTGAGCATAGGCATCAAAAAAGCGAAGCCGGTGTTTACGAACAAAGTAGTGTTGCGCAGGTCTTCGTTGACCTCTTCAAAACGGGTACGGTGGAATCCCTGCGAAGTGTAGGCACGAATGACGCGTAAACCACTGATGTGTTCGCGGGTAACGCGGTTGAGGCCGTCCGTAATTTTTTGCATACGAACCATGCGAGGCATCACCAAAGTGATAATAGTTGCCAAAGTGATAACGGTTGCTACCACCGCGATGGCTGTGGGCACTGTCCACGCCATCGACTGGGTTGCAATTTTTGAGGATGCCCACACCGCCATAATCGGGGATTTAATGAGCATCTGAAAACCCATGACAACGAACATCTGAATCTGCATAACGTCATTGGTGGAGCGAGTAATGAGCGAATCAGTACCAATATTGTTCACCTGGGCGCTAGAGAGACTAAAGGTTTTCTCAAACACCCTGCGGCGCAGGTTTTTAGCGAGCGTTGTTCCCACAATTGCAGTACAAAATCCGGTGATAATAGCCAAAAAGAGCGAGCCCAAAGCGGCACCGAGCATGAGAACACCATCTGGTGCGAGGTCGGATGCTGCCGTACCGGGGCTGGCTACGCGCGTGGTAATTCTTTGCATGTAGTCGGGAACTTTAAGGTCTAAAAAGACCTGACCCACAATAGAGGCTAGTGCGATGGCAACTAGCGTCCATTCCCGCTTGTGCAGAAGAGAAGAAATTTGCATAAATGCAATTATCGCCCTTACATACGCAAACGGAGCCGGTGGCGCATCATTTTTCTCTAAGAGTGATGCACGACCGGCTCCGCTAAAAAGGCTGTTGAGTGTTAGAAAGTTTAGGGGTTGTCCAAATCAGAAGCGGCAAAGGTGTCGCAACGCTGCATATCGCCGGAGTTATACCCTGCCATGTACCATGCCACGCGCTGAGCGCTGGTGCCGTGGGTGTAGGTTGATGAATCAGTGTGACCCCGAGAAGTCATCTGAATATGGTCATCACCGATCTTGTCAGCAGCGTCGATAACTCGGTTGAGTTCATCCTCAGTCATAGGATTGACCTGAACGGGGGAATTGGAGTCTTCTGCTGCATTTCCTGCCCATACACCCGCGTAGCAGTCAGCCTGAAGTTCTACGCGAACTGCGCCAGAATCGGCACCCTGGGGATCGTACTGAGAGTATTTGAGATTACCTAGTTGGTTCTGAATGTGATGACCGTATTCGTGTGCCAAAACGTATTGCTCAGCGGTCTGACCGCCTTCTGCGCCAAGTTGGGTCTTCATCACGTCAAAGAAGCTGGTCTTAACGTAAGCGACCTTATCTGCCGGGCAGTAAAAAGGACCGGTAGATTCAGATGCCGTGCCGCAGCCTGTTCGGACAGTCTGACCCTGAAACAAGTCGAGCGCGGGAGCTGAGTATTGAACTCCGGTGTTTTCAAGAAGGTAATCCTGCCAAAAAGCATCGAGAGAGTTTTTGGTGCCTACCATATTGCATTTAGCGTTGGAGTTAGCATCAGCACCGGTCTGACACTCTTGTGCCAGTTGCTCTTCTGATACGCCGTCCACCTGCTCATAGCTGTACCCGCCGCCGTTCATCTGATTGACCGCATTAATACCGTCCTGACCAAAAAGCAGACCTGCTACTAGCATGATGAGGACGCCGCCAATGCCGCCACCAACTGCCATACCGCGTCCGCCACCGCCGGACTGTCGGATACCTGAAGTATCGAGTCTTGAATCGTCTGTGAATGCCATGCAATCAGCATACTTGGTGAAGGCTGAGAAACAGGTGTTAACTCAGTGGTAATAGCGGTAAGTGTCGCGAAAAAATTTGCCCTTACATCACAGCGCTACGTGCTACTTGTCGGATGCGCGTGCGGTAGTAGGAGCGTCCATCAGCCCGCGAGCAGCAAGAGCATCACCGGTCTCATGGGCATAAGCCACCGTTGAAATAATCAGGGGAGTAAATGAGCGGTGAGGCGCCACTTTGATTCCTCGCGAAGCCAAGGCATGTGATATCAGAGTGTACTCGTTCAAAATCACCGGAATGGAGCGAATCATCAACGCTATTGCAAGTGCAATTCGTTCTGGGTGCACTCCAATGATTTTCAGGGGAGTGCACAGGGTAACAAAACCATCAATGATGCGCGGCAGTGGGGTAGTGGTGAGCACAACCTTTGAGAAAGCTACCATGCTCATCAAGGTCAAGAGAACGTCAGCTCCCTGCGCTATATCACCAAAGAGCAGGTAGTAACCTGTCAAAATGATGATTAGCCACTTGAGGCTTAGCAGGCTTTGAATCCACTGGCGCGCAGTAATACCGGCAATTAACCCTAGAACCACCACGAGAAACAGGACTGCAGCACCAACGAGCCATGATTGAGTTGTCACGAGAACAAGGCTTACCACCACAAGACACAAGCCTTTAAACCACAGCGGTGCGCGATGGAGCGGCGTTACGCGGTGCGAATAAGTTCCAAAAAGATCGACACCGGTCACTGTGTACCATCCAGAAACTGATCTGAAGCTAAGGGGACTGGCGGAAACTCCGTGGCGCACCAGTGCTCATAGCGGGCAATAACACCACGGGAGTTTCCCTGGGTATAGACCATGCCATCGTGAATCACCACCGCCTGCTCGCACCGCACTGCCAACTCCAAATCGTGAGTACTGATAATGAGCTGTTGTGAAAGCGTATCGAGTAGGGCGTACAGGCGCAGCTTATTGCGAAGATCTAAAAGGGTAGTTGGCTCATCGAGCAATAGAATTTTTGGTTCCACTGCCAGCACCGAGGTCAGGGCAACCAGCTGCTGTTCACCGCCTGAAAGATCATAGATACTGTTCTCCGCCCGGTGCCCCACTCCGCGATCTGATAACAACTCAAGCGCACGGGACCGACGTTGCTCGCGTGAAAGCCCGGTACGTTGCAAAGAGAATTCAACATCCTCAACAGCCGTGGGCATAATCAACTGCGTCAACGGGTTGGAAAATAAAAGACCCACCTCAGAGCGCACATCGGCGATATGATCTTGAACCTCCAGCCCGCCTACCACCACAGAACCCGACTGCGCTTTGTTAATCCCGTTCACGAGTTTGAGCAGTGAAGACTTGCCACTACCGTTCAACCCCAAAATAGCGGTGGATGCTGCACTAAAATCTACGGTGATATCGCGAAGCACCTGTGCCTCGCCATCGGGAGTAGGGTGGCTCAGGTTTACCGCGCGCAAACTGACCCCCGCATCCGGCACAAAAGCGGTCGGTGCGGGGGTTACAGCTTGCTGACGGGAGAAAAACTTCATAGACCTAGTTCATCGATAGACGAGGGAACGCGCGGTGTACTGCCACCGCCACGAGGGATGCAATAACACCCTTGATGAGATCACCCGGTAAGTAAATCGCAGCGGCACTCACCGCTGCTGCCGGTGAAAGATGAGCGTTGAGCATCATTCCGACAATACCGCACGCGGTGATAATAATAAGCCCTACGCAGGTTGCCAAAAACATACCAACGCCAGCAGAAAAGCCGCTGCGACGCTTACGGATAGCTGAGGACGCTACGAGCCCGGTACAAAAAGCTGCTGGAATGTAGCCTAGGAGGTAGCCGGCTGAAGGCCCGGCAAGAACGCCCACCCCGGCACCGCCACGGGCAAAAATAGGCATACCCAAAAGACCAACCACAAGATACAAAACTACGGCTAGCGACGCCCGGCGAGCGCCAAGAACCAACGCCACGATATACACTGCTAAATTCTGCAAAGTAATCGGAACACCTAAAGGCCCCACAGGGATAGCAGGAAGCAGCGCCATTGCTGCAATGAGAGCTGCGAAGACAGCAACCAAAGCGATATCCACTCCGGTAGAACGAGAAGATGCGGCAGGGGTCTGCGAAGCTGAAAAATGAGTCATCATGAGCAACACTATAAACAGAATTGAACGCTGTTCAAAATTGGAAATTCTCTCGAGCCACTAATCCTTTTCCCACCGGCACTCTAAAGCAACACCCACGGGGCAACCCAAGTGTCTTACGATTCACCCCTCGCTATTATTCATTTACCTTCTACAACAAGCACCTCGACCGTTAGACTAGATAGTTGGCGCCAACCGCACAAACCTGCGCTCGCCACTATCACACCCTACGAAAAGGAAAACCATCAGTGATTACTGTAACCAACCTTGAACTGCGCGCAGGGGCTCGCCTGCTCATGGACGAGGTCAATTTTCGTATCGATAAAGGCGACAAAATTGGTCTGGTAGGACGCAACGGCGCGGGCAAAACCACGATGACAAAGGTTCTAGCTGGCCAGACGCTTCCGGCAGACGGAACAGTGACCCGTTCAGGAAAAATCGGCTACCTCCCGCAGGATCCTAAAGTCGATGATATGACTCAGCTTGCAAAGGACCGCATTTTCTCAGCTCGCGGCCTAGACGGTGTGGCGCGCAAAATGCGCGAGGCTCAAGAAATGATGGCAAGTGAAGACATCAAAGAGCACGAAAAAGGGATGCGTCGCTACGATCGCCTCGAAGCTGAATTTATTGCCGGTGGTGGCTATGCCGCGGAGTCTGAAGCCGCAACTATCACGCACAACCTGGATCTGCCCGAACGCATCCTCAACCAGCCCCTTTCAACACTGTCCGGTGGTCAACGCCGACGCGTGGAGCTAGCCCGCATCCTATTTTCTGATGCCGATATTATGTTGCTCGATGAGCCCACTAACCACTTGGACGCTGACTCGGTGATGTGGTTGCGCGATTTCTTGAAGAATTTTCAGGGCGGCCTGCTGGTTATCAGTCACGATGTTGAACTGATGGAACTTGTGGTTAACAAGGTCTTTTATTTGGATGCGAACCGCGCTGTTATTGATATTTACAACATGGGTTGGAAGAACTACCTAACTCAGCGTGAGCAGGATGCCGCGCGTCGCAAGCGTGAGCGCGCTAATGCTGAGAAGAAGGCAGATGCCCTGATGGCGCAGGCGGAGAAGATGCGTGCAAAGGCTACGAAAGCTGTTGCTGCGCAACAGATGATTAAACGTGCCGAAAAACTGATGCGCGGGCTGGAAGAAGAACGTCAGGTTGATAAGGTTGCGGCCATTCGTTTCCCTGATCCTGCCCCCTGCGGTAAGACTCCGCTGACCGCGCAGGAGCTTTCAAAGTCCTACGGTTCGTTAGAAATTTTCACCGATGTTGATTTGGCTATCGACCGCGGTTCGCGCGTGGTAGTTCTTGGGCTTAACGGCGCGGGTAAAACCACGCTGTTGCGCATGCTTGCTAAAACTACTTTGCCAGATACCGGTGAAGTCACCTATGGTCACGGCGCTAAAGTGGGATATTTTGCGCAGGAGCATGAAATCCTTGATCATGACCGCACCGTCTTTGAAAACATGAAATCAGCTGCACCCGATCTTGATGACACTCGTGTACGTACTATCTTGGGATCGTTCCTTTTCTCAGGCGATGATGTGGATAAACCTGCAGGTGTGCTCTCGGGTGGCGAAAAAACGCGTTTGTCGCTGGCAACTCTGGTTGCTTCTTCTGCAAATGTTCTCTTGCTCGATGAGCCCACGAACAACCTTGACCCGGCTTCGCGAGAAGAAATTCTTAACGCGTTGGCTAACTATAAGGGCGCGATCGTTATGGTTTCTCACGATGAGGGTGCGGTTGAGGCGTTAAGCCCCGAACGAGTGCTTTTGCTACCCGATGCTGTAGAGGATTTGTGGAGCAAGGACTATCAAGATCTCATTACTCTGGCATAAATAGCATTGAAAGCTGATAAGGGCGGTTATCCAGGACGCGGTAACCGCCTTTTGTCTGCCTATTTTTGGTTTAAGTGGGAAGCAACAGACAGGCATATTTGCTCTTATTAATTGACGTTAGGTCGGTCACTAAAATGTGGGAAATGGGTTGAAAAATCAATAAAACCCACATTTTGGGCTTGTGTGGGTTTAAAAATTGCCTTGAAATGTGGTTTTTCACGGGTTTAGTATGGAAATCAGCAAGAGAGCTTCACACTTGAAGGTCTCTTACGGAATTAGATGTTAGAAAGGCCGGATTTCACGTAGCTGTGGAAGCGGTAGAACCTAAAAAAGTGGATACTCACAAAGGCGTTGAGTCATCCCGCGAAAGGACAGATCAATGGTAGTTGGCGAGCACTCAATGTACCCCGCAGTCACTTCAGAAGACGCTGAGGTAGATGTTTTCTGGCTTGAGGCTGAAGAGAACTAATTATTCTTTCCGTACGTTCGTACGTAGTTTTGTATGTAGATACCCGCAGGGGCGAGATTACTGACAGTAATCTCGCCCCTGCGGACGG
>JBHWPN010000159.1:0-11592 GCA_043424895.1 Rothia sp. (in: high G+C Gram-positive bacteria)
GTGTTGCACTTTTAGGCTTAAAAGTGCAACACAACTCCCCTCTCATGCGTTAGGCTCGCTAGGCAATCAGCACCAGGTGCACCGCCACGTCCACGATTAACCCCAGCGCTATCAGCGTGCACGCTGCGGGGATCAGGGCGCCAATCACCGGACGAACCCGCGTCCACACCTTCTCTAGCCAGCGGGCAAAAGCGCCGTGCTTACCCAGCGCCACCGCCACTCATAGCGCAAAGAGCGGCACCTGAGAAATAATCGCCCACAATCCCAGTCCTAGAATCTGCACGCCAAAGGGCTGATGCGACGACAGTGCCACCGTTGCAACAAAAGGCACATCGCTTGTCACCAGGGCAACAAAGCCCAGCGCAACCACCAACAACCCTGCCGCAGTGCGGCTTTTCTCCTGCTTTTGGCGTCCGCGCTTGCGAAAACTGATGACCGCGTACACCAGCAACCCGGCAGCAAGAGCAAGTTTGAGGGCAACCGTCCACAGCCCAGAGTGCAGCAGTACGCGCAGTACTTCGTGCCACGGAATATCGCGGATGCGCTCACCCACTACCTTCGACAGCACCAGTCCCCACACTGCGGTGCCGCCGATCAGAACAGCCCCAAAAGTTAGGACGCTAGCCCGCGGCTTGCGCACCACTGGGTTAGTTAAGAACACCGCGGCAATCAGCGCAGGCGCGGGGTCAAGACCGCCGAGCGACAGCGGTAGGACGGTGAACAGGTAGTGCAGGGCATCCATCGTTTTCTTTCTTGCCGCGAGAGGGGAGGGATGTGCCGTTTTTCAGCCAAAAACGGTACATCCCTCCCCTCTCGCGCATCTAGCTTTACTCAGCAGGCTTGACGAACGGGAAAGCGAGCACGCCGCGAATCTGGGTCTGGGTGAGCAACATGACCAGGCGGTCGACGCCGATGCCCAGACCACCCGTGGGTGGCAGGCCGGTTTCGAGGGCGTAGAGGAAGTCCTCATCAATCTGCATGGCTTCAAGATCGCCCGCCTCTGCCTTGAGCGACTGTTCTGTGAGGCGCTTGCGCTGCTCGAGAGCATCCGCCATTTCTGAGTAAGCGGTGCCGATCTCCATACCGTTAATTACCAAGTCCCAACGTTCTACCAAACCGGGCTTGCTACGGTGCGGGCCGGCGAGCGGTGAGGTTTCAACAGGGAAGTCCGTGTAGAAAGTTGGCGCCACAGTGTGCGCTTCAACGAGTTCACCGTAGAGCTCCTCAATAACTGCACCGGCACCCATATCGTCACGCACGTGAATTTCATTTTCGCGGGCAAGACGCAGAAGCACCTCAAAATCGGTATCGAGCGAAACTTCAAAACCCACTGCTTCTGAGAGCGCATCCAGCACGCTGACTACGCGCCACGGACCAGAGACATCGGTAAGCACGCGGTCGGTGGTGTTCTTAGCGCCCAGGGGCAACACTTCATCACCAAACACTGCGTATGCCGCGTTCTTGATAAGCATTTCGGTGAGCAACCGCATGGTGGTGTAATCGGCGTAGGGCTTATATGCCTCAAGTACAGTGAACTCAGGGTTGTGAATGGCGTCCGCGCCCTCGTTGCGGAAGTCGCGTCCTAACTCGTAGACAGAGCCCATTCCGCCCACCACTAGGCGTTTCAAATATAGCTCGGGGGCAATACGCAGGGTGAGGTCAGCACCGTAGGCGTTGATGAACGTCTTGAAGGGGCGGGCAGATGCTCCACCGTGAACCGTGTTCAAAATGGGGGTTTCAACCTCGGTAAAGCCGTCCGAATCCAGAGTCTTACGAATGGATGTAATCGTCGCTGAGCGCACCTTGAGGTTGTGTACCTGGTCGGTGTTAACGAGCAGGTCAGTTGAACGGCGGCGCAAACGAGACTCGGGATCGCTAAACTCATCGAAGGGAATAGGATGTAGCGACTTGGACGCTAGTTGCCAGCCGCCAGCAATCAGCGAGGGCGTGCCGTTGCGCGAGGAGCCAAGAACACCCGTGAACGCCGCGATATCACCGGTATCAAGATTGGCGGTGAGCAGGGCGAACTCGGTAGCGTCCAGGACATCGCGCTCACAGACCACCTGGGCGGTTGCTGAACCTTCAATCAACTGCACAAAAGCAACACCACCGTGCACGCGCACTGAACGCACGCGTCCTGCCACAGTGAGCTGACGCTCCGGCCCGCCCGTAACCAAAAACTCGGAAAGCTCCTGCACACCAAAACGTGCACGCAAGCCCAGCGGGTAGGGGTTGTGCCCTGCATCGCGCAACTGGTTGAGGTGGCGGATGCGGTGGCGCGTCTGATCAGACCAGCGCGGCTCTAAGTCTGCGGCAACTACGCGTCGTCGCTCAATGGCGCGAATCTGCGCGAGCGACTCTTCATCGAGTTGGCGCACGGTGCGATCTTGGGCGGACCACCACTGAGGGAAAAAGCCCTCGGCAATGCCGGCTGCGATACTAACCTGCGCTAAAGAGACGGTGGAATCGGTGCACAGATAACGCGGCAGCCATTCGGGGGCGAACTTCTGATTGAATTTATAGAGGCGCTCTAGCTGCAAGAAACGGTCAAACACGCCGAGAGTGCGGGACGCAAAACGAGTGAGCGGGCTGGCACCAAAATGCTCGGCATTTTCAAAGATGCTACGGAACATCGCAAAGTTGAGTGAGACTTTAGAGATGCCAAATTCAGGGGCGCTGTCCATAAGTTCTGCAACCATGAACTCCACAATGCCGTTGGGCGCATCGGGGGAGCGGCGCATAACATCCAGCGAAATACCCGTCTTACCCCAGGGTACAAACGAGAGCAGACCAACCATCTGGCCGGATGCGTCGTGGGCAGCAACAAGAATTGAGCGAGCATCGGCAGGGTCGCCCAAGCGTCCTAGAGCCATCGAGAAACCGCGTTCAGTTTCACCGTGGCGCCAGCTATCGGCGTTGGCTACAAGCGATGAAAGTTGTTCTTCTGATAAATCTGCGTGGTAGCTAGTGACGGTGCTATAACCGCCCTTGCGCACTCGGTTAACTGCCTGACGCACTTCGGTCAGTGACGTGTTGTTCAGGCTGAATCGGTCGGTGTAAAGCACAGCCTCATCACCCATCGATACCACGCTCAACCCCGCATTGGCGTAGGCGCGGGCGCCGTCCTCACTCACACTCAGCGCAGCAGGAACCCACCCATAGGTGCGAGCATGCTCCTTCCACTGCTCAATCGCATCGGCCCACGAACCCGGATTACCCACGGGATCACCGGACACCAAACACACAGAATTAATGACGCGGTACGCCACCGTCGCCTGACGGTCAGCTGAGAAAATAAGAAACTTTTCACGACGCGTCGCAAAGTACGACAGAGAATCCTGGCCACCAAAATCCTGCAAAAGAGAGCGAAGCTCAACCTCGTGCGCGGGCGTCCAGCTGTGATCACTGTACGATTTTGCGGGCGACCGCAAGAAAACGAAAGCAGAGGCCAACAGCGTGATACCCAGAAGTGTTGATGCCACCTGCAACACCCAGTTAGCGTGCGGCGACGGCGGACGGAAGCCCGGCTCAATACCGACAGTATGCAAGAAAACCTGAAGCTCCGGCAGGCCTTGCGACTCAGATGCAAACCAGATGAACACCCCGGTAAGCACAACGCCCGCCAGCAACACCAGCGCCGCACTCAACCACGCCGAACGGTGGATGCGAGCAGGAAAAGCCGGGCGCGCTCGCCACAAAAAGACCAGCGCAAACAGTGCAAAGAGCATGGAGAAAATATCTGCCAGCGGGTTGCGGAACGACAGCTCAGAGAAAAGCTCTTGAGGAACTTCTAAATTAATGAGAGCAGTGAGAGTTGTTACGCCCAGTAGAACCCCGAACCCCTGAAAAAGTATGACTGCGTATAACCCAATACGTTTGCGGCGAATAAGCGTAGAGGTGATGAGAAAAAGAATGACAGTGGAAAGTAATGTGTGGGTGACAGGTATGTTGATGAGATTAAAACCTGCTTCCCACCAGGAGGGTTATTCAAAAGTCCTACCAGCCGCATAAAACACCAACCCCCTAACCACCGAAAACACCCGCCCATAAGAACTCAACGGCCGCCTAAACCCCGAATGCAAAATACGCCAGGTCTTCACCTGCGCGATGACACGTTCCACCACCGCCCGCAACTTATTGATGACACGGTTATTTTCTTTGGCAGCCTGGGGTGTTTTCACCCCAGGCTTACGCTTAGTTGGGGTCAGCAGCCCCAAACCTACGTAGCCTTTATCGGCAAGAGTGGTCCCATCTAAATACTTGTCTAAACCATGCTTTTTGAAGGCATAAGCATCATGCCTGGCACCAGGTAGCGGATCCGTGATGGCAAGGAGCTTCCCATCGATGGTGCAGATGACCTGGTGGTTGAGGCCAGCTTGTTTGTGTTTACCGGAGAAGTTGGTTTTACCTAGTGAGCGCCAGTTCCAGACGGGTATGAGTGTTCCGTCGATGACCAGTGATCCTGGTGCTTTGAGTGCTTTGTCTAGGGGTTGGATGAGCGGTTTGAAGATTTTCACCAGTGCGTTTTCGATCCGGTTGATAGTCCTTGAAACTGTCGGTTGGGACACGTCGTAGAAGCTTGCGAGAAGTTCCTCGGTGAGGTTGTGGCGGTGGTAGAGCAGGGTGATTTTCAGGGCTTGGGGTAGGGTGAGGGCGTATGGTCGGCCTGCTGGTTTTGCCCAGGTGAGGTGGTTGTTCAGGGCTGTCAGTAGCGTGGTGAATTGCGTAGCTGTTAGCCCGGTTGTACGCTGGTGTAGCAACGGTCTTTTCCGGTTTGGCTTGAGGTTATTTGTAGTGATTTACCCTCGTATTTTTGCCGCTGGTGGGGCCGTTGTCTAGTTGGTGGGTGTGGGGTGTTTTCTTACTTTTGAATAAGCCTCCAGGTAAAGCCTCGGTGCCCTCGTAGCGGAGAAAGTAGCCAGGCGAAAAAAGCGATAACTGACGCAAAAGCGTAGAGAAATATAGTAACTTTAGCGGTTAGTTCACCGCGGCCAGTTTTTAAAGTAGATGACTTTTTTCTCATAACCGTAACTTTCGAAATTTTTATATATAAACGGCATCCAGTGAGCATTTGGACGCCTATTTTGCTACTCGCTGGAAATAAAGGACTATTTCTTGCTCGGGCTTATTTCTGAGAGCCCTGATGTTTGAGGTTCCTCGGTGGCGGGGGCCACGCCTCTCTTTTCTAATTTACTTATCTGACTAGGAAATTCATTTCTTTGTAAACCAGTGTCTCATCCTGTTCTCTGGCATATCTGGAGGTAAGCCGCATCCTTATATTACCCAAGAACTCTACTGTTTAGAGTTATCTTCTAAAAACTATATTCAAAAAATAATATAAATCCTCTTTAGGGATGATTTTTATCGAGATAAATACTCCTTGAGAGGCATTCGTTTTTAATTTTTTCGAGAATATTATTTTAACCGTTGAAAATAAAAAGTGAGATATTTAATTGTAAGGCGGATGATGAATTCCAAAAAGATAGTGACAACGGCAATCGGGCTAGTAGCTACAAGCTTAGTGGGGTGCTCGAATGTGGCATCACCACCTGCAACGGTTCCGCAAGAACCTGTTAAGGCATCTGATACCTCTCTCAACTCGGCATGGCAGAAAAATAGCTTTTCAACATTCTACGACCAGCCGATCACCTGGGAGGGGTGCGATGAGTCGTATGGTTTAGATCAGCAGATTAAAGATCTCTACCATGAAGAAAAAATAGATCCTTCAGCATTTGAATGCGCAACGGTGAAAGCTCCCTTGGATTGGTCAGATCCGTCCAATGAGAAAACTATCAACCTAGGTATCTCGCGCATTAAAGCTACTGAAGAAAACAATGAGCAACGGGCACTTTTTGGAAACCCCGGCGGACCGGGAGTAAGCGGTTTGCAACATAACTTCAGCTTAGTCTTGGGCTCTGAACTTTCTAAAATTCGTGAAAAGTACGATTTGTGGGGATTTGATCCCCGCGGCGTAGGGGCTTCATCGGGTGTTCAGTGCGAAGATTCTGCCACAGACGTAGAGTCTGTGAATCTTGCAGAGTGTCTTGAGAAGAATGAGGTCGCTCATTTTATGGGGACCTCTCAGGTTGCCCGCGATATGGAAATGCTAAGGGCGTTGAGCGGTAGTTCAAAGCTGGACTACTTAGGGTATTCCTACGGGACTGTTCTCGGTGCGACGTATGCTACTTTGTTCCCTGAGCAGGCAGGACGCATGGTGTTGGATTCGGCGGAAAATGCTCAATGGGCTTCTTTAATCCACAGCTTCGATCAACAGGTAGCGGTGGCAAAAGCTGTAGGAAAGCTGGCTGATACGTGTTCTTCGCGCACTTTAGAAAATGGAGAACCTATTGCCTGCCCGTTCACCAGTGAACAAGAGTTGCTTGCCCTGAAAAAACAGCTTGACGCTAAACCCTGGACAGCTACAGATGGAACAGCTGTTGGCGGTCTTGAACTTCGAGATTTTCTCACGAGTGCTTTGTATGGGCCCGATGCACTCTTATCTACTACTTTAGATACTTTGGGTAGGGCTAAAGCAGGGGATCAGCAAGCCATTGATTCTATTGCTGAAGAACTAGCTGCCGGTGGTGCCTCTGTAGACACTGCAGGGCAGGTGACGATGTGCCATTCCACCCCTAAGACGCCAAATGTACCTGAACTCATTGAACATATGAGAAAAGTGGGAGTTCCTGAGTTTGTTGGCGGGCCAGAACTGACCAATGAAGTTCTTGAAGAATTCGTGAATTTAGATTGCTCAGTAATGCCCGAGGCAGGGGACGATATCACTACGCGCTTTGACGCTTCTAAGGTGGAAACTCCGCTTTTGGTGGTAGGTGTTACGGGCGACCACGCCACCCCTTACCAGCATTCCCAGCAGCTGACTAAAGAACTGGGACGCAGCGTCCTGCTGACATTGAACGGTACTGGTCACGGGGCGTCCTATGCTGAGAAATCTCAGTGCATTAACAAGGCGGTAGATGACTATTTGCTCGACGGAAAGCTCCCGGAGAAAGATACCGTGTGCGAGATGGATAAAACTGAGGAACCAAAATAGTGAGCTGTCTTCAATCTAGCGGTATCTAAAAATTATCTACGGTAGGAATCTAGCTTTTCTGCTTGGTTTTCTCCGCCAAGAGCATATATGTGGGATTCTCCCAGCTAAGCAGTACACTCTATTGGAAGATACACTGCGCGCGAAAGAAGACTGATGGATATTGCCAGTCCCGTATTTGTTTGGGGAATTACTGCCGTATCAGCAGCGGTAGCTTTTTTCACTATTTTTGTTGTCCCCAGACATCGCGGGCCCGGCATCGGTAAATATATTAGCCAGGCGGTAGCTATGCTTCTCAGTATCGCGCTGTGCATAGCTACCCTCGGGGCGTGGATGAACCAGGAAAACCAGTGGTTTACTACCTGGCAAGAAGTTGTAGACCCGTTTACTGTGCAGCAAGCAACTGCCACGGATTACGGGGCGACCACTAAGGAATCTATGGCTTCTGCCACTGTTCCTGCCGTTGCCCAGGTAGCAACGGATGCGCAGAAGAACCCCGCATCCAATTCCTTTTTCGGTAATCAGCTTTCTAAAGATGATTCCCAGGGGCAGTATATAAAGTTCGACGTGCCCGGTAGCGTGAGTGGCAAGACCATGAGCGTTACCGCCTGGCTCCCGCCGGGGTACATGAGCAACCCTGATAAGTTCTACCCGGTTATCGTAGGTTTCCCTGGTTATCCGGGCAGCCCCGACACCTATCAGAACACCATTGATTACGGTTCGCTTTTGCGTGATAAAAACGCAAGTGGCAAACTCGCTGAGACCATTTTGGTTGTGCCGGACGTTTACCCCGGTAGCTACGATAGCGAGTGCATGGACGCCGCGGGACAGAATGCCCCGCGAACCGAAACGTACGTAACTCAAGATCTCGTGCCCTGGATTAAAACCAATTTGCGCGTGATTGACAGTAAGGATGCGTGGGCAACTACCGGTTACAGCGCTGGCGGCTGGTGCGCGTCCATGTTTACCGTGAAGCACCCGGATATTTTCAGCGCCGCGCTGGTGCAGGCGGGTTATTTTGAGCCTTTGATGAGTGACGGGCAAAAATGGGTGGACAACAAAGACCCCAACTACATGTTGCCCGATATTGTCTCGCGTACTAAACCCGATGTCGGAATCTTTTTCTACACCAGCGAAGATGATGATTTGCCTAAGGAATCCTTGCCGGCTTTTCGTAAGGCTGTGCAAGCCCCTACTGAGCTGACCATCTCGACAGTACCCACAGGTGGGCATCGGGTTCAGGTGTGGATTGCCGGCATTAATCTGGGGCTGGACTGGCTGGCGCAACGCTCGGGGCATTTTGCGAAGTAGAGAAATAAACTAAATACCTTTTTATACAAAATTGTAAGATCATGCGTAGAAATTAATACTTGTGCATATTTTTACTTTTTTAATTCTTTATTTTTATTGAAAAAGAGCTATTCATCCTCAATATCGAAGATAAGGATATTGGAGTTTATGAATAAGGATCGTTCAGGAGCAAAGAAACGTAGCTGTGCGTAGGTGCCAGTTTTTAATGGAGACCTGGCACTGAAGGGGTGCGTTTCATCAAAAAGTAAGTGCTCTTCTTATTTACCATGAGGTTCTACTGTCATCGCGGCTCTTGGTTTCGCGCGTTTATCCACCGGCGTTGCGGGCGGGTCTCTACCGGTAGATGGGTGGGGTGTAACCACAGTTCTTTCGGTGAAGCCCAAACTTAAAATACCTGCCTAGTAAAGGTGTTGTACCCTCAATTTATCTGCGCGTTGGGCGGGGAAAATACTCTAGAGAGATAATTTCAGAGGTCCCTAAGCCCCATGATTATTACCTCAATAGTAGAGTTAATAAGCCCGGTCTGCTATGGTTGAAGCAGGTAAGTTTTACACTAAAAATATTGAGAAAGTTTATTGACTAGTAACTTGTGCATACTGGGGGAACGTTCACTCTCTCAGAAACTCACTATCGTGGACGCATGTATCACAACAAACAGTTACCTAGTCAATCAACGGGGAAGAGTATAAATGACTTCTGATATTTCAAGGCGCTCGCTCGCCAAGGGCGCGGCTTGGGCGGCCCCTGCGGTGCTGGCTACCGCCGCTGTGCCGGCGTATGCGGCTTCATGTGGGCAGGTAGCCATCCGATACGGCGGCGGCATCGGTTATAGCTTTGGCACTATCGGATCCACATCAACCAACCAGCAGCTTTCTTTGGGTGGAAATGTTTGGGTAGATAATCTTCCTACCGGCGTGACAGTCACCAGCATGACCTATACTTTTTGGATTCAGAACCGTGATGGTCAGGATAGCCCCGGTTCGGGCGCCTTCTATGTGAAAAACCGCACTTCAGACCGTGCCTCGCAGAATATCTCAGCTATGCCATGGACCCCGACAGCGGGCAGTGGTTTCTCCAATTCAGCATATTCCACGGTGAACCTTGCGACACACACCTTTAGTAACGGTGCTACAGCGCAGGCATGGGATCTTAACCTGACATGGAATGCCTCTAGAGATAGTAATATTTCTAGCCGTTACACTACTACTGCTAACGGTTGTCGAACTTTTGACTCGGGAGCTTCAGGTAGGTTCCGTGTCAACTACACGGGTGTTCACGGACCTACCTCTTTGGGTAATACCAATGAGTATGTACGCGGTGAAACTCGAATCACTATTACTCTTTCTGACGGTCGAGTGCTCAACTACGTGAGCCAAACTACAGATATCGTTCCGCGATAATAGTCCCGTCAGCTTCTGTAAATAACAGGGGTTTGTATCTTTCAACTTCCCAATGACGCCAGGCGCTACCCGCCTGGCGTCATTGTTTTTAACAGCCGTACTCTGCACACAAAAAGAGGAGGGGCGGGGCGCTTTCACGAGTGAAAACACCCCCCCCCGCCTGCCGTCTAAGACCAAAAAGCGTCCGTTCTCGGGCCAGAACTTCAGTTAGTGAGCGCGAACAGCTCCGCCGCCAATACCCGAGCCGTTGTCAGAGAAAACGTCGGGAATGCCGTCCTCATTGGTATCCAAGGCTTCTTTCTCAGCAAGCTCTTTATAGTGCTTGTTGCGACGCGAGAGCACGATGGAACCCAGAATTGCAGCTGACACTGAACCCACCAAAATCGCGATCTTCGCGTTCTCTGTGTGCTCAGAACCCGGGCCAAACGAAAGCTCAGCAACCAACAGCGAAACGGTAAAGCCAATACCTGCCGTAATCGCCAAGCCAATAACGTCCACCCAAGCAACATCGGGGTCAAGATTAGCCTTGCGGAACCGAGTGACCACCCAGGTAGTGAGGGTAATACCAATGGTCTTACCAGCAACCAGGCCAATCATGATGCCCAGCGCCACGGAGTCAGACAGTGCGTGTTTAAGACCGCTGAAACCACCCACAGCAACGCCCGCTGAGAAAAAAGCAAAGACAGGGACGCAAAAACCTGTGGATAACGGACGCAAGCGATGCTCAAGAACTTCAGCAAGACCAGCAGGCGCATCCGCCGCCCGTGACTTTTTGTTGTAAACAACGGGCACGCAGAAACCTAAAATAACACCCGAAATAGTGGCGTGAATACCTGATTCCAAGAAGAGTGCCCAGGTGATAATGCCCAAAGGCAAGAGAATAAGCCAGGACGCCAGCGGCTTGAGGTGGAACATGGTCTCACCCTTGTGCGCAATCAGCCAGAACAAAGCAATCGGAATCAACGCCAGCAGAAGGTAAGTCACCTTAAAACCCGTGGTGTAGAAAATTGCGATGATAAAAATTGCGATGAGGTCATCAACCACCGCGAGCGTCAGTAAGAAAATGCGCAGAGCAGAAGGGAGCGCCGTACCCACTGCCGAAATAACCGCCACAGCGAAAGCAATATCGGTTGCCGTGGGAATAGCCCAGCCGTGCAAGGCAGAAGGGTTAGAGAAATTAATCGCCGCGAAAATAATAGCCGGAACAGCCACACCGCCGAATGCCGCAGCAATGGGGACTACAGCTTTGCCGGGATCGTGAAGGTCACCCACCACAAATTCTTTTTTCAGCTCAAGGCCGGTGAGAAAGAAGAAGACAACCAGCAAGCCGTCGGCTGCCCACTGCGCCACCGTCATCATCAGGTGATGGAAGCCAGGGATATGAGCACCAACCTCGGCATCGCGCACACCAAAGTAGAACCCGGACGCGGGGGAGTTAGCCAGAACAACAGCTAAAACGGTGGCGGCAAGCAAAATAAAACCACCCACGGTTTCTTTGCGCAAAATCTCCGCGACGCGATTGGACTCGGAGTAAGAGCCGCGAGAGAGCGTCTGGTTATGAGGTGCTGGAGAGCTAGACACTCACATCCCCTTTCAGTGTATGAATCTTTTCTTTTACTTTAGGGGTATGAACGTGCGTAAGGGCATTTTTTTCGTATGTTGGGACGAAATGTGACAGATTAAGCGCGCGGGCAGAAAGCTCACCTGACTAACTAGCTCAGACGATGTTCTAGACCGGGTAGTTCATAGAACCGCGAGAGGGGAGGGAGGGGACACTTTTCAGCTGAAAAGTGTCCCCTCCCTCCCCTCTCGCGGTTCTATGAACTACCCGGT
>JBHWPN010000160.1:0-10189 GCA_043424895.1 Rothia sp. (in: high G+C Gram-positive bacteria)
GGGCCTTGAGGGATCGCTCCTTCCCCAGGTTGCTGTGGGTTTTGATCTTGCGACGGAGGACGCATCCACTGCTTTCTCGCTGTGGGCTCATCGCTCTACTATTGCGTTTTTCAATGCGACAACCGGGGATGTTCCTGCGGGACTGCGCGACGGTAGCGTATCGGGTACTACCGCTATGGCAGCGGCTTTCAAAGAGGCATCGGGCATCGGTGAGGTCGGTATTCACGCGTCCCACGATAATGATGAACTGGTACTCAACGGTGTTGTTGCGTGGGCATCTAACCTCTACGACAACGGTGTAATTGTTACGCCGGTTGCTGTTGATGATGCAGCCGAAGGTGAATCTGAGCGCTATATTGTGCACTTCCCGGTGGCATCACAGGGCATTGATATTAAGTACCAGGACAGCTTGTTGGCGCTGAACGCTACCAAGTCTGGTTTTATCAAGCTCACCGATGTGCGCGTACCCACCGCTAATATTTTGAGCACTGATTTGCCCGGTTTCTTGAACGATATTATTGCCCCCTTCTTGCTGGTGCAATCATCTTTCTGCCTCGGTTTAGGTGCTGGGGCGCTGGCGAGCGCAGCCCAGAACCTTGAAGCTTCTAACGGCGTCTTTAAGAGTGAGTTTGAGGAGCTAAATTCCGAGTACCAGCGCCTACGCGGCGTTATCACCGAGTTGGCTCAGAACCCCGAAAACATCAACCGCGTTGAGCTTTTGCAACTGCGCTTGGACGCATCTCACTTAGCAACTAAGGCAACCCACCTTGAGTTGTCCGTGGTGGGTGGACGCGGTTACGCTACAGGTAGCCCCACCGCGCGTCGTCTGCGCGAGGCGTCCTTCTTGCCGGTACAGTCCCCCACCGAAGGCCACCTGCGCGTTGAGTTGGAGCGTCAGAAACAGTTGGCAGGTTAGTCATGTTAGATGTAACTAGTGCAACGAAGACTTACCCGGGTGCAAGTGCCCCCACGCTCGATGATGTGTCTTTGCATATCAATCGCGGCGAGGCTTTTGTGATTTTGGGGGCAACAGGATCAGGCAAATCAACGCTTCTGCGTTCTATTGCCGGTCTTGAAAGCCTTGATGCCGGTAGCGTGCGTTTGGACGCTGATAACCGCCTGGCAGTGGTGTTTCAGCAGGCCGCGCTTTTCCCGTGGTTGAGCGTGCGTGAGAACGTGTTGTTAGGCGGTAAGTACAAGCGCAACGCCGGGCGCGTGGACGCGGCACACATCGATGACCTGCTGAGCACCCTAGGTATCAGCGAGCTTGCAAACCGCCGGGTTTCTGAGCTTTCTGGTGGCCAGGCTCAGCGCGTGTCGATTGCCCGCGCGCTAGCTATTCGCCCCTCGCTTCTTTTGCTGGATGAGCCTTTTAGCGCACTTGATCCTGTTACCCGCGCGGAGCTTCAGCGCTGGCTGCGTTCACTTATTGAACAGTTAGATCTGAGTGTTGTTATGGTCTCTCATGATGTTTCTGAGGCTCTGACCGTTGGTGATCGCATCGGCTTTTTTGAGGCAGGACGCGGGTTCACTCGCGAATGGTCGCCGGCAACTGAGTCAGTGAGTCAGAGCGAGATCCTTGATTACTACCGCTCTACCAGTGCCGAGAGCCGTCTAGATACCGGTTTGGAAGCCCGTACATCCCAGGCCCACGAAGTAGCTGTAGCGAGTGCCGCATGAGCGCCGTATCGCGTCGTACGGCTCTAGCTGTAGGGGGTGCCGCAGTAGGTACCGGTGCATTAGCTGCCGGAGCTTTTGCCGCTGGAAATCTTGCCGGAGACGCCGGTTCTGGGGCATCCCAAACAGATGATACTCTGCGCGTGGGCTACCTGCCTATTACGGATGCCGCTCCCCTGCTACTTGCCCACAATCAGGGTTTTTATAAAGACCAGGGAATTACGGTGGAGAAGCCGACACTATTACGCTCGTGGGCATCGGTCGCTGAGGCTTTTATCGCGGGTAAAGTTGATGTGATTCATCTGCTGATGCCTATGGCGGTCTACCTCAAGTACGAGCTGGGCGCAGATGCCAAAGTCATTGCGTGGAACCATGTGAACGGTTCGGCTTTGACCGTTGCTCCTTCGATTACTCAGACCGCGCAGCTGGCTGGTAAAACCGTGGCGATCCCCGCTTGGTTTTCAATCCACAACATCCTGGTGCAAAAGTTACTGCGCAATGAAGGGCTCACCCCCGTCATTCGTCGAGCCGCAAAGGCTGAGAACAATGAGGTTCAGCTGATTGTGATGGCTCCTGCAGATATGATTCCCGCGCTCACCGCCGGAACCATTGCCGGTTATACCGTGGCTGACCCCTTCAACGCTGCCGCTGTTGCAACCAAGGTTGGACGCATCCACCGATTTATGGGCGATATTTGGCGCGATCATGCCTGCTGCGTGACGGTGGTACGCGAATCCCTTATTACGGAGAAACCCGAATTAGCTCAGCGGCTCACGAACGCCCTTGTCAACGCCCAGATTTTTGCAAGGGAGCACCGCGCAGAAGCCGCCGCGATTCTGGCGCAGAACTACCTGCCGCAAAAGCCCAAAGCGATTGAACGTGCAATGACGGATCACTTTCAAGACCACAAGGACGTCATCGAGCACCCCAGCTGGGGCGGTCAACTTCTCGATTTTCTACCTTTTCCCTACGAGAGTTTCACGCAAGAACTCGTGACAGAAATGAAAAGCACACTCGTGGATGCTCAAACCGGGTTCTTAGAAAACCTCGATCCAGCCAGTGTGCACGAGCAACTCGTGAATAACTCCCTCGTTGAACAATCCATCGCTGAAGCCGGTGGGTTCAGCGCATTTGGTCAAGCCGGAACCACTCGCACAGAGGACGTACAACCGTGAGCATCAGCAGTGAACAGCAAGAACGCGCAGCCGAGCAGGCGCACGTTACAACCATCTCAACACCCCAACAGAACGCTACCCGCCGTCCTAACAGTACGGGGAAAGCTCGTCCTGCTAGTGGCGTCTCCCCCTGGGTTCTAGGTGTTATCGGTGTGATCATTACCGTGGGGCTGTGGTGGGTGTTTACCCACGCGGCAAGCGGAAACGTCATGCTCACCGCCTTTGCACCCGAAAATATCCCGGCCGCTTTTGCGGCACTGGCTGAACGCGGTGTACTGCTAGGCGATACCGGAATCAGCCTCTTCCGCTTGCTTGTGGGTCTGCTGATTGCCGTTGTCATCGGCATACCGTTGGGGTTAGCTCTTGGTTTTTCCCGCGTCCTCAGTGGATTAAGCGCACCCGCGGTGCAGTTTTTGCGCATGGTTTCGCCGCTTTCGTGGGCACCGATTGCCGTTGTTCTCTTTGGCGTGGGCAGCGCACCCGTCATTTTCTTGGTGGCTATGGCTGCAATCTGGCCGATTGTTCTCAACACTGTTTCGGGTGTGAAGGCAATTGAAACCGCGCACCTGCACGTGGCAAGGACGCTGGGTGCTACGCGCGGAGAAATCATGAAGACCGTGGTCTTTCCCAGCATCAAACCCTATATTTTGTCGGGCATCCGCTTGGCACTTGGCATTGCGTGGGTGATTATTGTGCCCGCCGAGATGCTGGGTGTTTCATCGGGCTTGGGCTATCAGATTCTCAATGCTCGCGACCGCCTTGCCTACGGTGAGATGCTGGCGGTGATTCTGGTGATTGGTGTACTGGGTATCGTCTTGGACGTTGCCGCGCAGCGTTTATTGCGGACGCGACGCTAATCAAAACGCGAGAGGTCAATTTAGGACAGGTTTTGGGTGAAAACCTGTCCTAAATTGACCTCTCGGCGCGTGGATTATCAGGCGACCCGGAATTTACTTCCGCGCCCGCTCAGAACCTCCAGGTTCAGCCTCAGTTTCAACGCGAGCACGCAAATCATCGCGCACAAGATCTTCACGGCGGAAGTGCTTATTGCGGTAGCCAGAACGCGCCATCATGTGCGTTGAAATTGGGATAGTCAAAAACTGCAAAATCAGCGCCACTAAAAGAACCGGCACTACTTTCCACGTTCTCGCGTCCAGAGCAATACCCAAAAGTAGCATCATCAAACCGAAGACCTGCGGCTTAGCTCCGGCGTGCAGACGCGTCAAAAGGTCAGGAAAACGAAAGAGACCAGCAGCCGCTGCCAAGGACATCAGACAGCCGAGAATCATGCAGAGAGCAGCAATAATTTCAATCACGGGTTAGCCCTCCTCAGACCCTGTTTCAAGGTTCTTGTCAACATCTTTTTCGTCTGCCTGTGTGATGCGGTCAATTTCAGCGTTCACCGGCGCGTTAGAAGCAAAACGAGCCACCGTTACCGAACTGATAAAGCCAATCATTGATAGCACCACCAAAATTGGTAGGTAAATGTAGCGATCATAGATGAAGATCAGCAGGTAAATACCCGCGGCAATAATAGTTAGAAGGACGTCCGTGGACACCACGCGATCCAACAGGGTCGGGCCTTTCCATAGGCGGTAAAGGGTTCCGATAGTAGCCACGGTTAGAATAATGCCGCACACCCAAATTACTGCGGTCATGACTTATCTGCCCCCCATCTCGTTGATGACAGTTTTGCGTTCATCTTGTTCGTGAAGGTCATGTTCGCCTCGTTCAGCTGCTGCAACGGTGCGGGCGTAGTCTTCATCAGTTTCTGTGTCCTCGCGAAGCAAAGCTTGGTACTCATCTGAGTGCCCTACTGCTCGCAGAATCATGGCTTCAATTTTCTGCGCGCTGATGCGGTATTCTTCAACTTCTTCGGGGGTGCTGACGTCAATAACATGCAGGTAAAGAGTAGAACGCGCACGATCCACATCTACAACTAGCGAGCCCGGAATCAGCGACAGCGCATGCGAAGTTGCGGTAATAAAAAGATCAGAGCGCGTGCGCAATTCAACCGCAACCATCGCACTGTTAATGGGCCTGTTGAAGGTGAATGCCAGTTTAGTCAGCTGAAAACTTGCTACCATGATTTGCCAGATAAAGTAGGCAATAAACTTGATGGAGTACCACAGGTTTAGCCGGTCTGAGAGGTAGAGGCGAGGCATACGGAAAACGTAAGTGACCAGAACCGCTAGCACTAGACCGAAGGCTACGTTAGGTAGCGAGAAGTCTTGCCACAGGGCACACCACACCACCACTAGCCATACTAAAGGCGGTAGCCCGTGCAGAATAAAGTCTCTGATATGACGCATTATTTGCCCCCGTATTCTGCCCAGTATTGTTCGATGGTCGGTGACTCATCGCCCAGAACAGAGCGAACGTAACGGTCTGGTTCAAAGAGGTTGTCAGAGGCGTGATCAGCGAGGTTATACAGCGGTGCAGCCAAAAAGGTGATAGCAACGCTCACGCCAACCAGACCAAGGGTCGATAGTTTCATTGACTTAGGAATGGGTTTACGAGCGTATTCTGCGGGGTTGGACGACGCTTCTGCTTCTACTAACCCGTCGACAGGGTTATCTGCCTGTTCGGCAGGACGCCAGAAGGCTTTGTTCCATACGCGTAGCAGGGCAATGAGGGTCAGTAGTGAGACAAAGACACCGACGCCTGCCATCGCGTAGGCCTGCCAGGTTCCAACGTCCGCACTTGCCTGGATAAATCCAACTTTGCCGATGAAACCGGAGAACGGTGGAATACCGCCGAGGTTGAGTGCCGGGACAAAGTAAAGAATGGCGAGCGTTGGCGAGATTGCCATCAGGCCACCGAGGCGTTCGGTGTTGGTAGTGCCTGCACGTCGTTCAATCAGACCAACCACCATAAATAGGGCGGTCTGGATAACGATGTGGTGGGCAATGTAGAAGACGACGGTGGTAAGACCGGCTTCAGTATTCAAGGCGATACCCCAAATCATGTAGCCGATATGGCTAATGAGGGTAAACGACAACAGACGTTTGATGTCCTTTTGAGCTAGCGCACCGAGAATACCGACAAAGAGCGTCAAAATTGCCAGGATTGACAGTAGGGTCGTGAGGTGGCCGCCGGGAAAGAGCAGGGTTTCGGTACGAATAATTGAGTAGACACCGACCTTGGTCAACAATCCAGCAAACACCGCGGTAACGGGTGCAGGGGCTGTTGGGTAGGAGTCCGGCAACCAGAGCGATAGGGGAAAGACCGCTGCCTTAATACCAAAAGCAATCAGAAGCATCAGGTGCAACTGCATACGTGTGCCCTCGGGCAAGGTACCAAGCTTGAGGGCAAGGTCTGCCATGTTCACGGTACCTACGGATGCGTATACGAAAGCAATAGCAATCAAGAACAGCATGGACGAGACAATGGAGACCACCACGTAGGTGACGCCGGCGCGAATTCGCGGGGTGCTCGCGTTCATGGTCATAAGCACGTAGGACGCAAACAGCAGAATCTCAAAGCCCACGTAGAGGTTGAAGAGGTCCCCTGCCAAGAAGGCGTTCGAGACACCTGCAATTAGAAGCAAGTAGGTGGGGTAGTACACCGAAATCGGCACTTCGTCATCTTCATCTGCCAGATGCTGACCGGTTGCGAAGATGAGCACGGCGAGGGAAACAATCAATGAAACTACCAGCATAAGAGCTGAGAGCTGATCGACAACCAGCACAATACCAAAGGGAGCGTCCCAGCCACCCAACTTCACAGCCTGAGGTTCGCGTCCCCACACTGCAAGCAGCAAAACAATATCGAGGGCTAAAGTAACGACGATAGCACCGAACGAGATAACTGCCTGCACACGAGGAAAACGTAGCAGGATGAAGGTCAGCGCTGCCGCAAAAAAGAGAATGGCAACAGAGAGCGGAGCAAGCGAGAAAATATTCACGTTTTAGTTCTCCTTTCCTCTTGTTGCTGATCCTTTTTCTGCCAAGTTGTGTTCTTTGTACGCAAGATTTATCAGCTCATCCGGGTTGTCGGTGCTGGTCTGTGCTCGGCGCAGTTTCTCTTGACCTGCGTGCAGATGCGCTTGCTCGTCTTGAAGTTCTTCTTCTTGAAGCTTGCGGCTTTCTTCATCACCTTCGAACTCTGATTCGTCATCTTCAATCGGAGTGTCTTCTTCGGTGTCGAAGTGGTCGCTGGTTGCAACACGCAAATCTTCGTCATCGTCCTGAATTTCATCGGCGCGGGCTAGAACCCAGCCGCGGTAGATGAGGCCCAAAACGAATGCCACCATTGCTGCACCGATCACGATAGCTGTCAGTGTCAGTGCCTGCGGTAGCGGGTCGGTGTACTGATCAGCCGGGATATCTTTCTCGTAGAAAGCAGGCAACAGTGCCGGACCGCCCGCATGAACTATGAGCAGGTTGGTCGCATTTGAAATCAGCATGAGTCCAAACAAAACGCGGGTAAGTGTACGAGCAAGTACCAGGTAAACACCTACTGCGTAGAGCACACCCATCACGAGAATGAGGCTCAAATCGATAATCATGAGTCTGCCTTTCGGTGGGGTGTGGTAATAACTTCTTCATCGATATTCACGGTGCGATCTGCAATCGCGTCGTCAACACCCTGGCCGAGGCTGCGCAGAATATCGAGAACCAGGCCGATAACCAGCAGGTAGACGCCAACGTCGAAAATAATCGTTGTTACGAAGTGAACGTCACCGAACACAGGTAACCAGAAGTCATAGACATGGGAGGTAAAGGCCGCATCACCAATGAACAGTGGCCACACTACGTAGAGCACCGCAATCGCTAGACCGGCACCGAGGAAGGTACCAGCGCTAAAAGGCGTTGCCATGCGTAACTCTGTGCCACCACCTGCTAGGTAGCGTATGGAGAAAGCCAAACCTGCAATCAAACCGCCGGCAAAGCCACCACCGGGCAGGTTGTGACCAGCTACAAGCATATACAGCGAAACGATCAGCAAAGTGTGGAAAATCAGACGAGTCATGACTTCCATCAGCAGCGAACGTGATTCGGGGGGCAGTGTGCGTCCTGCCAACAAGAATGGATCGCGTTCTTCTTCAACGTGCGCGAACTCGGCAGAGATTTGACGCTGTCGGCTCTGCTTACCCTCTGTGTATGAGCGCTCTACTACACGCAGTGCCTCGGTGGTGGGGTTCGCGCCAATTGAATCGTTGCGTCCGCCAATGAAAATCAAGGACGCGACGCCGGTAGCTGCCAGTGCGAGCACGGAGATTTCGCCGAAGGTATCCCAACCACGCATATCTACAAGTGTCACGTTCACAGTGTTGTAACCGTGACCGTACTCGTAGGCGAGCTTGGGCATCTCAAGAGAAATGGAATCCAGCGAGCGCGATGAGAACGTGAACATTGCCAGCGCCATCATGAGTACCGCGAAACCAATAGCGATAACTAGACGGGTAGTTTTGTTCAGCGGTGCGTTGCCGTCTTCTGCGTTTTCTCGCGGCATTTCGCGAGGTAGCACGCGCAGAGCGAGCACGAAAGCAATCATCAAGATTGTTTCAACCAGCAACTGGGTGAGCGCAATATCGGGAGCGGAGCGCAGAGCAAAGATCAGCACCATGCCGTAACCGGTGACAGACACCATCAAGATAGCCAAGAAGCGCTTGCGTACCGTTGCCGCCACGATAGCTGCCACCATCATCACAACTGCAATGACCCATTGCACCGGTGATTCGGTGATTCGCACGCCCTGAAGCGGTGGGGTTTCTTCTACAAAGAGTGCCACTGCAGGAACAATAACCGCCGTCACCAAGATGACAGAGAGGTAGAAAGCCAGCGAACCACGCTGAGTCTTAGCAGTTACCCATACGGCAACTCGGTCAAGCACGTCCATGACACCGCGGTGAATGTGACGCGCACGCGGCAACTCAGGCAGCGATGTCTGGATTTTCTCAACCGGCTCGTGGAAGAGGAAGATCAGCAGACCCACGACCATGATTCCCAGCGATGTAAAGAGCGCAGGAGTAAGACCGTGCCACAGAGCAAGATGAAGACCGTACTCACCAACAGTTTTCACATGTGCTGCAATGAGCTTGTGCAAGGGTTCGGGGTAAAGACCGAATACCACGGTGAGCAAGGTAAGAACGGCAGGAGCAGCCAAGAAAATGGCCTCAACCGAATGGAACTGGGTATCGGGGCTGTACTGGTTCTTACCGTGCTTAGCCAGCGCATAATCTACATCGGTGCAGTATTTAACACCTTCATCGAGCATGTAGCTCTGACGCTTACAAGCAAAAGCCCCCCATACAAAGCGAGCAGAATATGCGAAGGTAAAGATAGAACCAACCACCACAGAGACAAACGCAAAAATACCGGCCCAGGTTGAAAGGTCGTGAATCGCTGTTTCTAGCACAGCTTCTTTAGCCACAAACCCGGCAAACAGTGGCACGCCAGCCATAGAAGCAGCAGAGATTGTGCCCACTACAAAAAGTTTAGGAGCACGACGGTAAATGCCTGATATCTTTCGAATATCACGAGTACCCGATTGGTGGTCGATAATACCAACGGTCAAAAACAGCGCAGCTTTGAACATGGAATGCGCTAGCATCATAGCGATTGCCGCATAAATCGCATCCGGGGTTCCCAGCGAAATAATGAGCGCTAAGAAACCCAACTGCGAGACAGTGCCATAGGCAAGAATAAGTTTGAGGTCGAACTGCTTGAGCGCCACATAGCCACCAAAAATCATGGTGAAAGAACCCAAAATGAGAAGGGTGTAATGCCAAGCATCCAACTCAGCAAAGGCAGGCGATAGACGCAACAGAAGGTAGATACCGGCCTTCACCATTGCCGCCGCGTGCAGGTAAGCACTCACAGGAGTCGGCGCAGCCATCGCGCCCGGCAACCAGAAATGCATGGGAATCAACGCCGATTTAGAAACGGCACCGGCAAGAATCAAAATCATTGCCGTAGACACCAGACCCAAAGAAATGTTGCCGTGACCAGCCTGAATATCCGCAGCCCACTCAGCACCGCGCGTCATCCACTCGTGCAGACTGTAAGTACCAAGAGCCTGACCAACAATAATCAAGCCGATGAACATGGCAAGACCACCGAAGGTCGTAATAGTCATCGCCTGCAAAGCTGAACGACGCGCAGACAAACGCGTACGCGAGAAGCCGATCAGCAGGTACGAGAGAATCGTAGTGATTTCCCAGAAAATAAACATGACAATAACGTCATCGGCAGCAACAAGGCCGAACATCGCGCCAGCAAAGCTAAAGAGGTAGGTCGCAAAAGCACCAACCCCTTTTTGCTTGGGCGAGAAATAAGATGCGCAGTAGAACAGCACTAAAGAACCCACGCCCAGCACCAGCAAGCACACTT
>JBHWPN010000161.1:0-16793 GCA_043424895.1 Rothia sp. (in: high G+C Gram-positive bacteria)
GTGCGTGAAACCGCGCATGTGCCGCTGGCGCAGATTGACCGGCAGGCGTAACTTCTTATGTTTCGCTCATCAGCTGGGTCTTTAACGTCAGCTAGTGAGCGGAACACCCTGGTTTAGCCCACCTTCTTTATTAAGGCGGTCATCGCGTCCTTGGCTGCGGCCACCATTTCTTCGGGGGACGCGAAACCGTGGCGCTCTGCGATGATTTCACCTTCGCTGGATGCGGGCACAAAAACTTGCGCACCGAAGGCCGAGGGGACGCTGGTGGCAGGCTCCTCGGGTTCTTCCATGAGCATGAAACCGTAAGCTGTGGTGTCTGCAAAGCTGATGTTCAGCACGTAGCGGTGTTCTGCGCCGCGCACCGTGTAGGTGCGAGAGAGATCGGCGTCATCCACGAATTCGCCGTCGAGTTCTAACCCGCCGTTGTACTCGAGTTCCCAGCCGTAGGTGCGTGCCAATAAGTAGGCGTTTTCTTTGATGCCGGTGTCTTGTGCCATGTGTATACCTTTCGTGCGAGTAAGTTATTTTAGTATGTGCCGAGAGGTCAATTTAAGAAACGTTTTACCCAAAAACCTGTCTTAAATTGACCTCTCGGCGATGAGGGATTCAAAGTGGTCTCTCATGCGCGCGGCATCCGGTTCGATGCCGGTGAACAGGCGCAGGGCATCAACCGCCTGACCCACCGCCATATAACCACCGGGTAGGACGTCGCATCCTACTGCCCTGGCGTGGGCAATAAGCGGGGTTTCTTGCGGTAGGTAAATGATGTCTGCAACCCACAGATTTTTATGTAGTAGGGACAGGTTGAGCGGGGCGCCGGGATGAATGTGCATTCCTACGGGGGAGGCGTTGACAAGGCCGGTTGCCTTAGGCAGTAGCCCGGCAACGTCCATGACGCCTGCGGCGTACACAGAAGCATACGGAAAGAGAGCCTGCAGGTCGGCGGCTTTCTCGCGGGCACGGTGGGCGTCGGGGTCAACAAGGTGCAGGACGCGGGTGCCCGCCTTGAGTAGGGCGTAGGCGGTTGCCGAGCCAGCTCCGCCGGTGCCAAGTTGAACCACCTGATCCAAGCGTCCTGAATCTGCCGTGACGTTCGGTAGCCCCCACCTTAAACCGGTCAGAAACCCCGAGTAGTCGGTGTTATCCCCAAAGCGGTTACCGTCTTCGCGGAAGACTACGCAGTTCACCGCACCGAGTGCCGCAGCTTCAGGAGAGATTTCATCGAGGCGTTCCATGACGGTTTGTTTGCAGGGGTGTGTGATGTTAAAAGCGTTAAAACCAAGTAGCTCAGCGGAATCTAAAAGTGCGGGTAAAGACGCGGCGTCGAGCTCAAGTGTGGTCAGGTCGATGGGTCGGTAGAGGTAGCGCAGGTTGTGGTGGGCGGCTTCTGCCTCGTGCATGGGAGGGGTGAGGGATGCGGTGATGCCTTCGCCGATGAGGCCCACCAGAAATGACTCGTGTTTTAAGCTCATGATTGTATCTATTGTACGAGTGCGTAAAACGTGGCGCTTGCACTGTTTATGGCGCGGACTTCTGTGCGGGCTACAGCGGCGCATAGGCTGCTGGTTAACTGTACAGTCAGCTATCTTTTTAGTTGGTAGTTTACGATGCAGTCGCGTTAGACTTAAACAGAACGCGCCTACCAGGCGCCCCTAACGCTCACAAAGGCGTGAGAACCAGTTGAAAGGCATGACGTTGCACGATAACAATGGCGTAATGACTGAGTGGTCAGGCGAGCAGGACTGGATTAACCAGTATGTTTTGCACTGCTCGGAAGATGAAATTTCTGAACTTTCGAGGGAGGACATCACTGCTCTTGCAACTGCGCATCGCGAGTTGGCTCAGGTTCGCGGCCAGGGGCAGGCACTCGTTGATGTTATTGAGAGTGCCGGTGCGACAACTCTTCTGATTGCAACTGATGATATGAGCTTCTTGGTCAGTTCTGTGACCGCTCAGATTGCTACTAATTACAGCGGTATTGCTACGTTGATTCACCCGACTTTTATTGTGCAGCGCGATTCTTCTGGTGCGCTGACTGGGTTGAAGGGTACGGGTCTAGCTCAGCCCGTTGCTTCCGGTGATACCGTGGCTTTGCCCAGCCTGAAAATTGTGGATGCTGCCGGTGACGGTGCTGCGCGCATTGAGTCGTGGATTGCTATTCGCTTGAGCTCGCTGTTGGATGCGGAAGCTCAGCAGCAGCTCAAGAGCGAGATTTTTGAGATTCTTGATGACGTGCGTGTGGCGTCCGAGGATCGGGTTGAGATGGCTGAGCGCGTGAGTGAGCTTGCCGAACACATGAACTCTTTGCAGGAGATTACTCTCGGTGGCGCTGAACATTACTCGGGGGTTTACAACTCTGAGGTTGATCCCGCGGCGCGTGTGGCATCCGTTCAGGAGTTCTTGCGTTGGCTAACGCGCGGCAACTTCCTCTTTATGGGTGTGAAGGCTCGCGATTTGACCCGCAACACTGATTCGATGCTACTGGTGGACCGCCCGGGTTCTGGTCTGGGTATTTTGCGTGCCGGTGAGAATTCTGCCGAGAGTAACGGTGTGGAGCTGACCGGTTTGGCTCGCGATAACGCTCGCGACCCCAAGCCTATGTACATGACCAAGGCTAATTCTCGTTCCACCGTTCACCGCCATGATTACTTGGATTACATCGGTATTCGTGATTTCGATGATCAGGGCAACATCGTGGGCGAATACGTGATTCTTGGTCTCTTCTCTTTGCAGGCGTACGCGCTACCCGCGTCCGAAACCCCGCTGGTTCGCGAGCGTGTGGCTATCGTGCGCCGCCGCTTAGGGTTCCACCCCGGTTCGCACTCTGATAAGACACTGGCGGGCATCATTGAAGATTACCCGCGTCTGGAGCTTTTGCATTCAAATGTTGATAGCCTGACGGAGATTTTCCGCGGCATCATGGGTCTAGAAGAGCGCCGCACTACCCGCCTCTTCTTGCGTCCTGACGATTTTGGTCGCTTTGTCTCCGCTGTGGTTTTCTTGCCGCGCGACCGCTACAACACTCAGGTGCGTCAGCGTCTTGAGCAGGTCTTCCGTGAAGAGATTGACTTGCAAAACATTGATTTTGAGGTGCGCCTCTCAACCTCATCGCTGGCTCGTTTGTTCTTCCGCATCCGCTTGACCGCCCCCAACGTTATCCCGCCGATGGACGCTACAAAGATTGAAAAGCGTCTGCAGCAGGCAGTGCGTTCATGGGGTGAGGCAACCGGTGTTGCACTGGAGAATACTGGGGGTGGTCGCCCGCTTTCATCTAACTGGGCCGAAGCTGCGCCGATGACCTACCGTGCTGATTATGAAATTTCAGACGCTGTAGCGGACGTCGCGATTTTTGAATCGCTGAGCGAGGAGTCCGGCAAGCCTGCCGCTATTCGCATTGTTGAAAAAGACGGTGTGACCCGCCTGAAGACTTACCTCTCACAGCAGCGCACGCTGACTGAGCTTCTTCCGGTCATGCAAAATATGGGCCTGACGGTTATTGACCAGAAGCCCTACGAGATTACCCCCGCTGACGGTCGTAGCTTCTTGCTCTACGACTTCGGTGCACAGTTGCCCGAGGGTGTAGATGCCGATGCTGTGGAGCGCATTTACGAGGATTCACTGAATGCGTTTTTGACTGGTGCCCGCGAATCTGACTCGCTGGATCGATTGATTCTTAGCTCGCAGCTATCGTGGCAGTCTGTGGCAATTTTGCGTGCCTACACGCATTATTTGGTGCAGCTTGGACGCGGTTTTACTCCCGAGTTCATGTCTGACACGCTGCTGGAGTTCCCTCAGGTTACCGGCATTTTGACCCGCCTGTTTGAGGTTTCATTCAACCCTGACTTGTCACTGAGTGAGACTGAGCGCGAAGAAGACCGAACCTCTTTGTGGGCTGATTTTGAGGCGACTCTCAGCGAGGTACCCACTTTGGATGCCGACCGCTTCTTGCGTTCTATGGGCACCGTCATTTGGGCAACTTTGCGTACGAACGCTTATTTGGGTAAGTACTCACTGGCACTCAAGGTTGACCCCGAGTCCATTGATTTCGCGCCGCTGCCGCGTCCTAAGTTTGAGATTTTCGTTTATTCCCCGCGCGTGGAAGGCGTTCACTTGCGCTTTGGTTCCGTAGCGCGTGGTGGCCTGCGTTGGTCAGACCGTCGTGAGGACTTCCGCACCGAAGTTCTGGGCTTGGTCAAGGCGCAGATGGTCAAGAACTCGGTGATTATTCCTACCGGCGCGAAGGGTGGTTTCTACCCCAAGCACCTGCCCAACCCGGCGCTTGATCGCGATGCGTGGATGACTGAAGGACGCGAGTCTTACAAGATCTTCATTTCATCGCTTTTGGATGTTACCGACAACCTCTCTATTGAGGCTGACGGCTCTGAAACCGTGGTTCACAACCCGCGCGTGGTAGCTCGCGACGGCGATGATTACTATTTGGTGGTCGCGGCAGATAAGGGCACTGCGTCCTTCTCGGACACCGCTAATTCCATTAGTGAGGAATATGGCTTCTGGCTAGGTGACGCCTTCGCATCCGGTGGTTCGGTTGGCTATGACCACAAGGCGATGGGCATTACCGCCCGCGGCGCGTGGGAGTCAGTCAAGCGACATTTCGCCGAGCTGGGAATTGACTGCCAAGCTGAAGAATTCACCGCAGTGGGAATTGGTGATATGAGTGGCGACGTCTTCGGCAACGGCATGATGCGCTCGCGCGCTACCCGCCTGGTTGCAGCCTTCGATCACCGCGACATTTTCATTGATCCCACCCCGGATGCGTCCACCTCGTTTAACGAGCGTGTGCGTCTGTATGAAACTCCGCGTTCGTCGTGGCAGGATTACAATCGCGAGCTGATCTCAGCTGGTGGCGGTGTCTACTCACGTAGCGCTAAGTTCATCGATATCACCCCCGAGGCTCGCGAGGCACTGGGTATCGATGAAGGCGTGACCCAGTTGGCTCCTGCAGAATTGATTTCGGCAATCCTGCGCGCGCCCGTTGACCTCGTATACAACGGTGGTGTGGGTACCTACGTGAAAGCTGCGGTAGAAACCAACGCTGAAGTGGGCGATAAGGCAAACGATGGTCTGCGCATCAACGGTGGCGAAATTCGCGCCAAGATTGTGGGCGAGGGTGGTAACCTCGGCTTCACCCAGTTAGGTCGCATTGAGGCTGCTGAAGCTGGCGTGCTCATTAATACCGACGCAATCGATAATTCCGCAGGTGTGGAAACTTCGGACCGTGAAGTCAATATCAAGATTCTTGTGGACCGCCTGGTCGCAGCTGGCCGCTTGTCAGGTGAGGAGCGCGCGCCCTTCATTGAATCGCACCGCGAGGACGTCGGTGTGCAGGTATTGCGCACCAACGTTGAGCAGAACGTTCTTTTGCAGGCTGAGCGCCACGGTGTGATTCCGGGTGTCGAGGCGTACATTCGCCTTGTTCATGACCTCGAAGACAACGCTGGCCTTAATCGCGAGGTTGAGTTCCTTCCTGGTGATGAGGCAATCCGAAACCGCTACGCATCCACCGGCGTTACCTTGACCAGCCCCGAGCTGTCCGTCTTGGCGGCGTACGTGAAGATTCATCTTACGAATGAGCTGGAAAAGACTAACTTCGCCGATGACCCTTGGCTCAGCGGAGTGCTGCGCGAGTACTTCCCGCCTGCGCTGGTTGAGCGTTTTGGTGATGCGCTGGATAGCCACCCCTTGCGCCGCGAAATCATCTGCACTCAGGTTGCGAACGAAATCGTAAACCTGGGCGGTATTACTCATGTCTTCCGCGTGATTGAAGAAACCGGGGCATCTGTTGATGCTATCGCCCGTGCGTTCATTGTTTCACGTGAAACATTCGACATTTCGTTGGAGGCTTTGCTCCATCGCGAGCTCCCCGCATCCGCTCCGTTGGATGCTTGGCAGGCAGTTATTCGCGACTGGCAGCGTGTTCTTGACCGCCTGGTTCGCTGGTTTATTTCCGAGCGTTCTGTAGTGGTCGGCAAGCCAATCGAGGGTATGATCGAGCGCTTTGAGCCCATCAAGTCTCTGCGCGCTAACCTGCCGCAGTACCTCTCCGAAGACACCCGCGCGCGTGTGCGTGCCCTGCGCGACCGCGCCGAAGAGTGGGGTCTGCCCGAGGAGCTGCTGGTTATCTGGATTCGTTCTTTCGAATCCTTCGCGCTCATGGACGTGCTTCGCATCTCAGAGGTGCACGGCCTCAATGCTGATCAGGTTGCCCACCTCTACTTCGCGGTGTACGACAGGTTCCGCATCGATGCGCTGCTCACCATCACCTCGCGTCTGCCGCGCACCGACCGCTGGGAAACCTTAGCGCGTTCAGCACTGCGCGATGACCTCTACGAGATTGCGGCTGCGCTTGCACTCAAGGTGGTTCGTGAGCAGGGCTTGGATGCTTCTATGGACACCCCTGAAGAAGCACGCGAATTGCTGGATGTGTGGGTGGCAAAGAATCCCGTGCGTACCGGCCGCGTAGACGCTATGTACGATCAGGTTCAGAAGATGGATGCTCTGGGTGGGGGTCAGCCCCCGCGCCTGGCAGTTCTGTCAGTGACCGTGCGTACGCTACGTGAGGCGGTTACTAGCTAGTTTTACCTGCCCGCTTATCTGCTTTCCCGCCGAGATCCTGATTAATCGTCGAGATCCTGTTTTGAAACAGGATTTCGGCAACGAATCAGGATCTCGGCGGTTTAGTTTTAAGGGGATTGCCTGTCGGTCAGAGTACGCTTAGTATAATTGAGAGCACGTATCTGCTCTGTAGTTTTGAACCGCGAAAGTAGTTGCCCTATGAAACCTGTCTTCACTCGCCGCACCCTCATGCTGGGTGCAGGTGTCTCTGCCCTTTTACCTCTGTCTGCCTGCGGCGCTGATTCCGGTGCCAAGGACGCTGCGGGTAGCCTCGCATCCGCCCTCACCAACTTGGACGTGGGCGGGTTAAAGTTCTTTGAGTTAGACGGAACAACCGCTCAGCAGGGATTGCAGAGTATCGTGCGAAATATGGCCGGTGCGGCCGTTGAGGTGAGCGCGGGGGAGCTGACCCAGGGTGATAGTAGAGATAGTCAGAACGTGCCGTTGCACTGGGTGTGGACGGTGGATGGCTCTCAAGAAAAATGGGAGTACGATACTGTCGCCCAGTTGCAGAAGGTTGATGATCAGTGGCAAACCAAGTGGGAGCCCAAGCTCGTTCACTCTGACATGACGCAAACCAGCGGGCTTCAGCTCATCACCGACGCACCTGTGCGCGGTGAGATTCTGGGTGCGAACGACTTCAAAATTGTTGCTCTGCGCCCTGTGGTGCGAGTTGGTCTCGACAAAGCGCAGCTTACCGATGAGGAGCAGCAGAAAAAGTCTGCCCGTGCGCTAGCGGAGCTCCTTGAGATTGATGCTGACACCTATGAAACCGCCGTCAAAAACGCCGGTGAGCGGCAGTTTGTAGAGGCAATCGTCCTGCGGCAAGAGGCTTTTAAAGAGATTGATCCCCAAAAGTATGAGGAAATCATAGGTGTACATACGTATAGCGGTAGTCTGTCCCTGGCTCCCTCGGCAAACTTTGCCCCCGATATTTTGGGTACCGTGGGCGATGCCAGCGAAGAAGACATTAAGAATTCTGATGGTAAAATTTCTGCCGGTCAGCAGGTAGGGCGAGGCGGTTTGCAGGGGCGCTTTCAAGAGGCGCTGGGCGGTACCTATGGTTACGCGGTGAACATTGTGAACCTTGAACCCGATGGTAACCCCGGTTTTAAACTCTCAACTCCCAAAGAAATTGAAGCCGTCAACGGCAAGTCTCTCACCATTACTTTAGACTCCGATCTCCAACAAAAAGCGGTCGAGATTCTTGCCGATCAAAAATCGCCCAGTGCCATTGTAGCTCTGCGCGTTTCTACCGGTGAGATTATTACCGCGGCTAACGGCGAAGCTTCAGAAGGTTTTTCAACTGCACTCCTTGCCCAGTACGCCCCGGGTTCTACTTTCAAGGTATCTACCTCGCTGGCGCTGTTGCGCAAAGACTTTACTCCGGAATCTACCGTGGACTGCAGCGAATCTGTGACCGTGGACGGGCAGACTTTCAAGAACGCATCCACCTACCCCGCGGACGCTCTCGGTAAGCAACCTCTATCAGTTGCTGTTGCGCAGTCTTGCAATACAGCTTTCATTAATGAGCGCGAAACTGTATCGCAGGCAGACTTGCAAAACGCGGCTAAGTCGCTCGGTCTTGAAATGACAGTTGACCTGGGCGTTGATGCTTTTATGGGCACCGTTCCTGCCACCGACTCGCCAGTTACGCACGCGGCGTCAATGATTGGGCAAGGCGATATTCTGGTCTCGCCGCTGGCGATGGCGGTAGTTGCGGCATCCGCAGCTAAAGGCGAGATCGTGAAGCCGATTTTGGTGAAGGACGCCGGACTTGAGGACGCGAAACCGGCCGGTGGTGCTATGACCGCAGACGAGGCTAAGCAACTGCAAAAGCTCATGCGCGGGGTTGTCGAGGACGGCGGTTTGCAGTCGCTACGCGAACTCACCCCGGATGTTGCTTACGGTAAAACCGGTACCGCCGAGTACGGCAACGACAACCCGCCGAAGACTCACTCGTGGGTGATCGCTGTGCATCAAGATATTGCGTTGGCGCTTGTGGTGGAGGACGGCAACCTTGGCTCAATCACCGGTGCGCCTATCGCGCTGGAGTTTTTAAAGGCCGCGTCCGCGTTATAACCTCTGCCCGCTGAGATCCTGATTTGTTGCCGAGTTCCTGATGTAAAACAGGAACTCGGCGATTAATCAGGATCTCGGCAAGTTTTTCAGAGGTGCGGTTACTCGAAAGATGTTAGCGTTGCTCTCGCAACCATGCTGCGTAGCTACCCTCGAGTTCGATGACTTCAAATCCTGCGCGTCGCAGACCGTTGGCCACCACCGTATTGCGGGCACCTGACTGGCAGAAAGTTACGAGTTTTCCGCCCTTAGGTAACTCGTCAAGACGCCACAGAGCTGAACCACCGGATAGTTGCTGCGCACCGGGGATAGAGCCGGCCGCGAACTCAGATTTACCGCGGACATCCACCAGAGCATCGTAATCTTCTGAGTTCAAATTCTGCGGGGTAACAAGCGGTGGTACAAACGAAGGCAGTCCCTCTATATCCGTGACGAAATAATGTACGGTATCGATGCCGGTACGGTAAAGAGTGTCGCGGAACTCTGTAGCTGTCTCCTGCGAATCTGCCAGCACAATGAGGTCTTGATGCTGGGTCTCTGGATTGATTACCCACGCTGCAAAGTTGGCTGCTTTAGGGTCTGCTGGAATATTTAGAGAGTCTTTGACGGTGCCGCGGTGGACTTCTTCTTGCCCGCGAGTATCCACAAAAATTGCTGAACCCTCATTGAGTTTGTTTTTAGCCTGGTCCGCTGAAAGTTCTTCAACGGTAGTCGGTGTTCCGATGATCGCCGGACCTTCTTTGTTTTCTTTTTTCATGCGAGCAAAGTAGGCGTGTGCGTCGGGCTGACCCTCGAGAAGCTCGTCGATGAAGCCCTGCTCATCGTCGGTACTGATGTAGTGCGACCACCACGCGTTTTCACGTTCGTAGCCAACCGTAGTGGTGGGTACTGCTCCAAGCGCTTTGCCGCAGGGGCTACCTGCACCGTGCGCCGGAAATACTTGAACATAGTCTGCTAGAGGCAGGAACTCATTTTTAAGGCTGGCGAAGAGTTGCTTAGCCCCTTCAAAGCGGGTGTCGATACCGCCTGCCGCTTCGTCGAGAAGGTCGGGGCGTCCTATATCTCCAACAAAGACAAAGTCTCCGGTCAACATATACCCGGGGGTATCTGATACAGCTCCATCGGTGATGAGGAAGGAAAGATGTTCGGGGGTGTGGCCGGGGGTGTGCTTGGCGGTGACGGTGATGTTGCCAATGGCGATGGAATCGTTGTGCATTAGGCGTTTGCCGTCGAAGCCGTATTGCCAGTCTTCTCCGCCTTCGCCCGAAACGTAAATCTGAGCGCCGGTTGCTTGTGCAAGTTCGCGGGTACCTGAGAGGTAATCAGCGTGAATATGGGTTTCGGTTACCGCGATAATCTCCATATTGTTTTTGGCAGCAAGATCTAGGTACACCTGAATGTCGCGACGCGCGTCTACCACGATTGCGGCGCCTTCGCGCTGACAGCCGATGAAGTAGCTCGCCTGAGAAAGACCTTCTTCGTAAATTCGTTCAAAAAGCATGGTGGGGTTCCTTAGATTGAATAGTGGATAATACCCCGGGGGGTATAATTATTAACTTATATTAAAACTTTTTGACCGTCAACATACCCAAGGGGGTATGATGTGAAATCAATATAATCAACGTAGAAAGTAGCTACTGTGCAAATTAATCCCGAAAATACCAAACCGATTATCAACCGCCTCAAGCGAGCACAAGGACAGCTCAATGCCGTAACACGGTTGCTTGAAGAGGGAGAAGATTGCCAGAAGGTTGTCACTCAGCTTGCCGCGGTTTCCAAGGCTCTTGACCGCGCAGGCTTTGCGCTGGTTGCAACCGGTCTTGAACAGTGCTTAACTTCGGATGAACCCGAACTTGACCCCAAGCAGCTCGAAAAGATGTTCCTGAGCCTCGCATAAACCCAGAGCAAGGTGTGAAAGTTCGCGTAAAACAAACTTAAAGCCGGTGGCCCCTTTCTGTAAAAAGGGTCCACCGGCTTTAGTTGAGTGTCGATCCGTAAGAGTGCCCGGATTTCTCAAACGGCAAGGAGCAGATAGACATCGGTGCTCACTAATTACCGGGCTAACCTGCATCGGCACGCGTGCGTAGCTAGCCGAGTTAAGGGTTGCTTACTCGTGATGCTCTCCGGGCAGAGCCCAAACATCTTATAAAGACACGTCGATAAGAGATGTCGCTTAACCGTGCTGTTCTTTGAGCATCCGGCGAGCTTCTTTGAGGCTCACGTCCTTGCCTTTATTGTAGGGTAGCTTAGAAAGCGCATCGCCCATCATGCACGAGTTGCTCACCGCAGCATACGTAAGACCAGCACCAATAGCACCTGATACCCACTTAGCCTTAGGAATAACGGTGCTAGCTAGGATGCTGGTGCCCACGATAGATCCGGCAACAAGGCGCACCTGGCGCTCTAGATCCCAACGAGCTTTACCGGTGTTAACGGGGCGCTCATTGTTGGCTCGCCATGCTTCCATCCCGCCGTCTAGAACACTCAGGTGAGTGATTCCGGCAGACTCTAAATGCTGTTGTGCGCGTTGGGCGCGAGCACCGGATCGGCAGATGATAATAGTGTCTTTCTCGATGTCAGCACTGAGTTCTTCAGGGTGTTGTTCAATCAATGAAAGCGGAACGTTGATGCTGCCGGGAATGTGCGTGCTTTCATATTCGGCAGGGGCGCGGACGTCCAATAGCAGTACATCTTGCTGATCGGTAATCATGTTGGCAAGTTCATCTGCTGAGGTTTTAAAGGGAAGTGACACGAGGTCTCCTAACTTATAAGGTGCGGAATGTTTTGAATGCCCATGAATAGGCAAATCGCTAACAAAAAGCTGGCGAACCCTAGTTGCAGGGCAGTTTTTTTCACTCTGTTCATTAGGTAGCTACCGGCGGTAGCACCGATAAGAACAGTGAGTATAAAAGGGGTAAGAATTTCCCAGTTGAGGTAAGAGAGTTCTTGTGTTCGCATCCCCAGTGCTACCAGGCTGTTGATTGTTATGACAACTAAAGATGTGCCAATAGCCGTGTTGATCGAAAAACCAAGCACCAGGGTGAGCGCGGGGACTATGGCAAATCCTCCTCCAACTCCAAAAAATCCGGTGAGAAAGCCCACCGCTGTTGCAGTGGTGATGAGGGGGAGTAGTCGAGTTTTGGGTGGAGAAGCTCTCTGGGGGTGTGGTGTGCGGCGGGGGTGGAGGGTGTTGCGGAACATTAGTGTGGCAACCACGAGTAACAGGACTGAAAAAAGCGAGAGCAGAAGGTGCTCATCTATTCCCGTGCTCAGGCTGTGTGCTAGAAACGATCCACCAGTTCCGAGCAGACCGAAGATAATTCCTTCTTTCAGCCTAATGTTGCGTTGTCGCTGATGGGTGATTGCTGCGCTCAGTGCTCCTATGAGGACCGTGACGAGTGAGGCAGCTGTTGCTTGGTGTGCAGGAAAACTAAAACCGTATACCAGTAGGGGGATGCTGAGTATGGCACCTCCTCCACCGAGCATGCCGATGAGAAGTCCTACTGCAGTCCCGCCCAAAAGTGCTAAGACCATGAAACTCCTATAGGTTGGGAATAGATGGTTTAAATAATACCCCCGGGGGTATAGAAATTCAATTCGAGTTCTTGTGGAGTGTATCGGATTATTTACTTCTCCCTAACAAATCAGGATCTCAGTGGAAAGAAGGAGCATAGGTGGCGGGAGCGTCGGGTGGATGGATTGGTGTCGGGCCGGGAAAACTTCGTTGCCCGCATCCACGAGACGTGTTTATTTCTCATCTGCCTAAAATGTAAAAAGAAGTATTTTGGGAGATAATGCACCTAAAATAAGACGGTAATTCACAAAAATGCGCGTTTTTGGTAGATAGTAGTAGCGTGAAGAAGTATAAAACTCTTAAAGCTGTTTTCCATCAGTTCGACGCCCCAGCCGCCGATACTGAAGAGTTGCGGCGCAGAGAACTTGGGTTTGAAACTTGTTTTCCCGTAGGAGAGTACACACTTTTTTACACAGTAACTCCGCAACTTCTCAATCTGCAAGAGCAGATCCTTTTGAACGAACGTGTCTTAGAAACACTGGCTGCTGATATTCCGCAAGCAGCGCAGAGGAGTTATCTCTTTGATCTCATCACCCAGGAGATTACTGCTACTAATGAAATCGAAGGAGTTCGCTCTACACGCCAAGAAATTCTTGAAGCACTAGAGGCTGAACCTCGAGAAAATAAGCGGTTTAGGGAAATTGCCCGGCTGTACCTTGAACTCTCTAGGGGCTCTTTAGAACCCCCAGCGAGTGCTGAGGAGATACGCCGTACCTACAATCAGCTGCTTGGCGAAGAAATAAAAGTTGAGGATGCGCTTGACGGAGATTTATTTCGAGCTGGCCCCGTGTGGATTCGGGATGGCGCAAACCAGGTCATTCACGCGGGCGCTAAAAGTGAAAAAGAGATCGTCTCTTATCTTGAGGCTATGTTTGAGCACTTAGCTGATGAAGACGGATCGTTTTTGCTATCTCGTCTCGTTTCGCATTTTATGTTTGAAGCTACGCATCCTTTTTATGATGGCAATGGTCGCTTTGGCAGATTCTTTTTAAGCACACAGCTTCAAGCGGTTCTCTCGTCTTACACTGTACTTACGTTGTCTCACATTATTAATCTTCAAAAAGATAAGTACTACAGGGCTTTTACTGAGGTAGAGACCCCACTGAATCGTGGAGATGCAACGATGTTCGCTCAGGCAATGCTTGAACTGGTGAGAGATGCACAACTCTATTTAGTGAAGGATTTTAGTGCTAAAAAAGAGTTGATGAAAAATCTGACTCTGCAGGTAGAGGCTCTGCAGGTTTCCCGCACAGGTCTGTCGAAAAAAGCGATTGATTCTCTCTTTATCTTCGGACAGGTCTATCTTTTTGGCGCAGCAATGGGGCTTGAATGGACGACCTTGGCTGAGGTTCTTGGCAAGTCTAGGAATACGGTGCGCACCTCCATTGATGAACTTGAAACCGCCGGATTATTACTCCGTACATCCTCGCGTCCTTTGCGTCTAAGGTTAAGTGACGCTGGCCGAGAGATGCTCTTTCCACAGACAGCATTCGACTAACTGGTTTTACAGCACGCTTTGCGATTGACGAGCTGAAACTCCTTTACCTCCCTGAGATCCTGATTTGTTGCCGAGTTCCTGATTTAAAACAGGATCTCGACGATTAATCAGGCTCTCAGCGGAAAGAAAGATGCGGGGTGATGCGTGTGGTGCTAGGTGGCGGGAGCCTCGGGGGGCGCAGGTTGGTGCCGGGTGGGAAGAATCTCCCCAGTCGCATCCACTAAACTTGAACACAGCGAGAGAATTTTTCTACTGAGAGGACGCCCATGATTGGCGCACACGTTGAACACAAAGATGAGTTTGTGCTGGCTGGTTTTCGCGAGCTCGTCACCCAGGGGCCGAATGCCGGTATGGGTGCGCTGTGGGATAAACTCACCAAGCACGCGGCTGAGCGCGGCGTCCCCATGGAAAATGTGCACACTTTCGGGCTGATCTTGGGCATGAACCAGAACCACCAGTTCGACTATATGGCTGGTATCTTGGTGGAAGATAAGGACGTGGCGGCACAGCTTGGTCTCAGCGCCATCGTTATCCCTGCCGGTGAGTTTGCGGTGACCAATGTTCAAGGAGCGATTCCGATGAGCATTATGTCCGGAGTGGATATGCTGATGGGTCAGTACCTGCCGAGCTCGGGTTTTGTTCCGAATGGCCCCGTTTTTGAGGCGTACGGCCCCGGTGATCCTACTTCTGATGACTACCAAATGCAGGTATGGGTGCCGGTAAAAGCTGCTTAAGTGCTTAGTCGAGCAACCGCGTCCTATTCTCTGTATCGAATAAGCGACTAAATTTTTAAACGATTGCCCGCACAATCTAAATGTTAGTTGTAATAACTAACAGTTAGATTGTACGAAAAAACGAAATGTTAAATTTATCGGGTGGAGTATTTAATTTTTTAAATTCTCTAGATTTAAGAAGTGGCTTTTAGGGCTGCAATCATTGCAATTAAAAACTTTTTCACCACTAAAACTTCGCGATCATCAAGCTGTCGCACCGTATCTAACATCTGCTGATGCATATCGTTGAGGGTGCTTCGAACTTCATCGTTAGTTTTATCTGTGGGAAGCAAAATAGTTGCTCTGCCGTCTTTAGGATGCGGCTTTCGCTCGATGTATCCATCCCGCTCCAGGCGGTGGGCTAAAGAGCTGGCGGAGGCCCCTGTAATCCCCAGCTCTCGCGCTACATCTCGTTGCAGGATGGGTATGTTGCGGTTGGTCTGTTTGAGCAGATAGCGAAGAGCGAGAAGTTCTGTCTCATTCATGCCCATATCGTCTTGAGCCCGAGATCTCATTTTGCGTTCGGCTTCTCGGTAATCCCGCAAAAGATTAAGAACTTCAACGTGGTGATTGGAGAGAGAGTCAAACCAGTAACCGGGTTGGGCGGATTCTTCGGGTTCTTCCGGGGGAGTGGGGGTTTTGAACACAGGTGGTACCTAACTTTCGCTTTCGCCTAAGAATTTTTATAGTTTACTGTTAAGTCGCTTTATGCTCAATGCGGAATGATAAACGGCAGATATCTTTTTAATCGCTTAAAGATATCTGCCGTTTATATTTAAAACTTGTAGAAAATAGGTTGAAGGTTTGTTTTACGAACAAACCTCTAAGAGCACCCGCAATTACCGCATCCGCAACCCCCGCTAGAGGACGCCGGTTGCATCATTGCCTGTGTAATTGACGTTGCTGACTTTACAGCGACCGACCCTTCGGTCGGAATCCCATCACCAAAATCGCCGCCCATCAAATTGACGCGGTTGCCGATTTCAGGACCGCCAGCGGGCTTTTCTGTGACCCCCGCAAGAGTAGCGGCAAAGCCCGCAGGTTCTAGGGCAGGGGCAGTGTTGACTTCATCTGCTCCACCAGTACCGCATGCGGCAGCGGCTGCAGAGATTTTCTTTGGCTTGACCTCATTAGCGTGCGAGAATCGACGCATCTGCTCTGCGGTGGGGTACATAAACGAAACCTTTACTACACCATCTACGAGCATCAGCGGCAGGCAATCGCGTCCGGAAACCTCAATCATCTCGGCAACCGGTACGCACTGTTCAAAGGCACTGGGGTAAGAATCTGTTGAGTAGACGGCGATATCAGCGCCCTCATCTAGCAGGGCCTGCGCCTGTTCTAGAAATTCGGTGCGCAACTCATCGTGAGGATCTTGCTCACTCTCACCTTCGCCCCAAATAAAAACTTCCAGCGGAGTTGTTCCCACAGTATCTTTACGTGCCATATTTGCCTTTCACATGTGTTCAGTACATACAACGCTCAGAAGGTTCTAAAACTTCCCGAGATTGTCCGTGACTGCAAAGATTTAGTTGAACCAGCGCTTGAGGGCTTCTACGAACCCGCCTTCGTCATTACGGTTGCCGCGGCGCTGATCAACGGTGCGGCGGGTGGTGGTGCGAGGGCGCATAGCATCGTCATTTTTTTCATCATGAGGCTCAGTGCTTCTACCAATACCCGGGTTTTGGGTAGCCTGCGCGTTGTCGTAAGCATCGTCGTAAGACCCCGTGAGTGGTCGCGCATGGCGTTGATTTCGCTGGGTGACCTCTTGCTCGACTCGCGCCTGCTGCTGCGGAATGTCAGGTAGCGGGAAAGCCTGATCCACTGCTGACTCGGCTCTCTGGACAGGCGCGTCCTCGGCAGAATCGTGGTTGACAGTGGCTGACCAGGAGGTGATGTTAACAGGTTCAGCATCGAACTTACCCACGATGGAGTTCATGAGCTCAGCCTCTTCGCGCGTAGGTACGGAGCTGATGCCTAAAAAGCGCACTACGCCGAGGGTTTCGGGCAGTACGGATGCGTCGTTGAGGGTTTTCCATACGTTCACCGGTGCAACTATGCGGCGCAACGGCAGGGTCACAGCCTTATCTAAGTGCGCAAAAGAAACAGTGTCATTGGTAAAGCGAAGGTCTTTGAGGCACTTGGCTCCTGAGAGTTTCTCAAAATCGAAGGGAGCATTAAGCTGACGAACCTCGACTGATTCAGCCTGCGCCAGTGTGTCTGCGCTGGGCACTGT
>JBHWPN010000162.1:0-4790 GCA_043424895.1 Rothia sp. (in: high G+C Gram-positive bacteria)
GCGTCCTGGGTGTCAACCCACTGGGTTCCGTTGGGCTCAACTGTTCCGGTGCGAGCGAGCGAGAACTCTTCGTGCAGTTCATCGGGTAGAAAATCCCCCGATGATACTCGGCGGTCGGTAGCAAGCGTCCGCAGGGCTGTCTCTACAATCGCGACACCGAGCCCTAAGGCGTGTGCCGCTTGGGATGCGGTGAACGGTGCGTGGGTGCGGGCGTAGCGTGCCACCAAATCAAGCAAGGGTTCTTTGACCGGTTCTAAGAAGGTAAGTGGTACACCCATAGGCAGGGGCACTCCCAATCCATCTCGCAGACGTGCGGCGTCTTCGATGGATGCAAAATGCGTGCGTCCGTGGAGGTTGAAACTCAGCGCGCGGGTGTGGGCGACCAACTCATCCAGATACGCCTGAGCAGTTTCGATACTCACCGGTTGTTCCGTACTTTCGGATTCTTCTGGGCTGTCTGCCTCCGTGACGCTGACAGCGGGGTTCTCTTGTCGCAGGCGCGCAGCAAGAGCGCTTGCCGTGAGCGGACCGAGCAAGCGCAGAAGATCCGCCGCGCCCTCAACGCCCTTATACCTGTAACCGTCAGCGGTATGCTGCAAGCGGGCTTCAACGCTGCGTAAAACGTTCGTATCAAGTAGCTCGCGTAGCTCGTCGCGTCCTAGAAGCTCCGATAACAGGGCAGGGTCGAGCGAGAGCGCGGCGGCGCGTCGCTCGGCAAGCGGCGAATCGCCCTCATACAGAAACTGTGCGACATAGCCAAAGAGCAGGGTGCGGGCAAACGGTGAGGGCGTTTCTGTCTCTACTTCGCTGATGCGAATCTTTCGAGCATCTAAATCTTTATGAACGGCAGAGAGCGCAGGCAGATCATAGACGTCCTGCAGACACTCGCGCACGGTCTCTAAGATGATGGGAAAACTCGGGTATTTGCGGGCAACATCTAATAGCTGGGCAGAGCGCTGACGCTGTTGCCACAGGGGAGTGCGCTGGCCGGGGTTCTTGCGCGGTAATAAAAGTGCTCGGGCAGCGGATTCTCGAAAGCGTGAGGCAAACAGGGCGGATGCTCCCACGCGTTCGGTCACGATATCTTCAAGCTCCTCGGCGTCGAAGATAAAAAGGTCAGCACCCGGTGGCTCTGCTTCAGTGGCTGGAATGCGTAAAACGATGCCGTCATCAGCTGCCATTGCCGAGGCATTGACGCCGAACTGCGCTTCGACGCGCTGACCTACAGCAAGAGCCCAGGGTGCATGCACAGGCATGCCAAACGGTGAGTGGAGAACAATGCGCCAGTCCCCAATTTCATCGCGAAAGCGCTCCACCGTCAGGTGGATATCGCTGGGCACACTACCTACAGCTTCTACCTGTTCGCGCACATAGGCTTCCAGGTTGTCAGCCGCCCAGGTATCAAGGCCAATATCGGTCAGCCGGCTTCGCGCATCCGCGGGGGTTTCTGCTAACTCTGAGGCTAGTTCTCGCGTAAATTTCCCCAGTGTCTTGCCCAAATCGACAGGACGCCCGCCACCCTCGCCGTGCCAAAAAGGTAGCTTGCCCGGCACACCGGGGGCGGGGGTAACACTCACGCGGTCGTGGCTGATATCTTCGATGCGCCACGACGAGGCACCGAGCGCGATGACATCACCGGCACGGGATTCGTAGACCATCTCTTCATCAAGTTCACCCACGCGCTTGGGCGCGTTAGAACCATCTGAGCCCACGATATAGACCGGAAAAAGTCCGCGGTCGGGAATCGTTCCACCGGAGGTTACCGCCAGGCGTTGCGCACCCGGGCGTCCTTCAATTGTTCCGGCATCGCGATCCCAAACGATGCGCGGGCGAAGCTCAGCAAACTCGTCCGAGGGGTACTTGCCCGATAGCAAGTCAAGAGTCGCTTCAAAAGCTGAGCGCGGCAAGGTGGCAAACGGGGCGGTATTGCGCAGGGCTTCAAACCAGGTCTCTACATCGATTGCTCCCAGGGCGCAGGCAGCAACGGTTTGTTGCGCCAAGATATCCAGTGGGTTGGTGGGAATCGCTAGCGGTTCAATCTGGCCATCGAGCATCCGGCGCACGGTGACGGTCGCGTTCAGCAAATCGCCCCGATGTTTGGGGTAAAGATAGCCGCGAGAAACTTCGCCTACCTGGTGGCCGGCGCGTCCTACACGCTGCAAACCCGAGGCAACAGAAAATGGAGCTTCGACCTGAACCACCAAGTCAACTGCGCCCATATCGATACCTAGTTCTAGCGAGCTGGTTGCCACCACACACTTGAGCTGACCGGATTTCAGGGATTCTTCAATGAGTCCGCGTTGATCTTTAGATACTGAGCCGTGATGCGCGCGAGCTAGCACGGGCGGTGCACCGGCCGCAGTCTGGGATGCGCCCATCATCTGCGCTGGGGTACGTTGTTGATCACGAGCTTTTTCTAATCGTTGATCAGTCTCAGGTCTTTCAAGACGCACAGCATTTTTACTCAGCGCCTGAGTTAGAATTTCGGTGATATTTTGCGGTTGGTCAGAAGGCGATTCGATAGACTCACCGGCTGCCTCAGCGCGGGCACGCACACGATCAGCATAGATTTCATTGAGTCTTGCCGTGAGCTTTTCAGATAGTCCGCGCGAGTTGGTGAAGACAATTGTTGACCGGTTTGCCTCAATAAGATCGACAATCCGTTCTTCAACGTGGGGCCAAATGGATGCTTGGTAGCCGCTGGTATCGGGGGTAGCGGGTGCAGATGCGGGATCGATCGGAGTGATCTCTTCAATCACTATCTCGGATGGTGCAAAGGGGCTGGAGGACGCGCTTGTCTCCAGTTCCGCCGGTTCTTCACCGGGGAACACCCCAATCGCATCCGCCAGTGCAGGGGAGAGGGGCGTGGGCTGGATAAATGTGCCGGAGGCGTCTTTAGACGCAGCTGGCAGGACGGCGTCATCACCCTGACTCTTGTCTTTACCTCGGTCTTTACCTCCTGAAGGCGGCTCAATACCCAGCGATTCAGCCAGCGTTATCCCCTGAGCATTCGACACACCGGCACTACCTAAATCTTCAGGTAGGGCAGCTAATGAGTCGCCTTCAACTACACCGTCGTCAAAACTAAAATCAGCTGACGCTTCAAATGCCATGTCACGGGCGCGCTCACGTTCTGCCTCTTTGCGGGCAGTAGGCGGTAGCACCAGCCCGTCTCGGGCAGTAGCTCCCTCAGAAAAAGAATTATCACCTTCCCCGTAGGTATTGGGCTCTCCTAGCGCCGTCATATCGGGAACGGGCACAGAGACCTTGAGATCCCATTCTTTCTCGGATGGCGGTTGCACAATCTCCACCGGTGCGGTGCCACCCAAAAAACGGGCGACGGTAGAGACTGGCTCGACGGTAGCGGATAGTCCAATACGCTGAGCCGGCACTTCAAGAATCTGGTCAAGGCGCTCTAACGAGACCGCCAGGTGCGCCCCGCGCTTAGTGCCTGCAACAGCGTGAACTTCATCGATGATGACGGTGTGCACGCCGGTAAGTGTGGAACGCGCCTTGGAGGTGAGCATAAGGTAGAGGGACTCAGGGGTCGTGATCAAAATGTTGGGCGGATGCGCAATGAGTGAACGACGCTCTTTGGCGGGGGTATCGCCCGATCTCACACCGACGGTAACGTCCGGAGGTCTATGGCCGTGCTGTTTCGCTGTCTGGGCAATACCAATCAGCGGGGCGCGAAGGTTGCGTTCAACGTCCACACCCAGAGCTTTGAGCGGGGAAATATAGAGAACCTTCGTCCCCTCGCTAGTGATAGAAGTTTCCCCTGCGTCAATATCAAAGGACGCTTGTTGGCCGTGAGCATCGTGGTGTAGCTTATCGAGAGCCCAGAGAAAAGCAGCCAAGGTCTTACCTGAGCCCGTGGGCGCGACAATAAGAGCGTGTTTGCCCGCTGAAATAGCTTTCCACGCGCCCTCTTGGGCGGCTGTTGGCGCAGAAAAAGCCCCGCGAAACCAGGTGCGGGTGCTGGGGGAGAACTTTTCAAGGGCACTAACCATACAAACTATTATTCCAGCCTTTATTCGCTTTCTGACACGGGCGCTTTTCATGACCGGTTTCACCCGGGGTAAACAGTGTCAAACCAAGTCCTAGGTTATAAAGTTGATAGAGAAAATAATTTATTTCTGATAGAAAGTGAATTTTATGTCTCGCATTGACAAAGAATCTATGAAAGCACTCTTCCACGAACCTCGCACCGTGCAGTCTTTTTCTGATCAAGAAGTAACCGATCAAGAACTGCGCGAAATCTACGACATCACCCGCATGGGCGCAACCGCCTTCAACTCACAGCCGCTACGCATCACCTGGGTTCGATCCACAGAAGCACGCCAGCGCTTAGTGCCACTGATGGCCGAAGGTAACCAGGCAAGGGTTAGTAGCGCTCCTGTTACCGCAATCTTGAGTGCTGATAAGAAATGGCACCGTCGCTTTTCCGAGTTTGCACCCCAAGCAGCAGCTCTCGAGAGCATGTTTGAATCTCAGCCCGAGGTAAGCGCATCCACCGGTATGAACAACGCTAATATGCAGGCTGGTTACTTCCTGACCGCAGTTCGTGCCTTGGGGCTGGACGCTGGCCCTATGAGCGGCGCTGATTTTGCTGCAATCGAAAAAGAGTTCTTGGCAGACAAAAACCAGACCCCTTGCTTGATTGTGAACATCGGCCACGACGGTGAAACCTCATACCCGCGCGGCGTACGCTATGAATTTGAGGATGCCACCAGCACCCTCTAAGCCTGTAGAGCGTACAGCGACATAAAATATGTCGCTGTACGCAGACT
>JBHWPN010000163.1:0-6304 GCA_043424895.1 Rothia sp. (in: high G+C Gram-positive bacteria)
ACGTCCGGGGAGAACAGTGCGATTGACTCCCCACGGATTTCGGTGACGTCGACCCCGAACTCGTTGAGCGGCAGGTCTGGGTCGAACTCGCGTCGTCCGTCCCAGAGAATACGCGCCGTGTTGAGTACTAGGTCGCGGGCAACCTTCTTGACGTTTTCATCTAGTGCCGGGTGAACGGATGCGTCTGCCAGGTTACGTGCGAGGATGCCGGTGAACAGCCCGCCGTCGCCGCTACCTTCGGTGGTGAGAACCCGAACGATGGTACCGTCGTCGTCGAATTCGCGGGTGAAGTGTTTGAAGACTCCACCGATAATATCTGCGGCGTGTTCGGCTCGGTCGCGCCACAGCGTGATGTCGTCTGATGGTTCTAGTTCGAGTAGGGCAGAAAGTACCGGGCCCGCGTTGTAGGAGTACAGGGCACGTTCTATGTTGGTTTCAAAGGCACCGGATGTATCTTTGCCGGTGATGCGAATGCCGTCGAGGTAGGCAGAGTTGTCTTCATCCCACAGGTTCTGGCCGAGCCAGTTGAGCAGGGGAGCGGCTTCATTGCCACGATGCGCGCGCACGAGTGCTAGCGCGGTAGGCGCGGTTGCCGGTGTGTTTTTGAAATCGCGTTTTTTCGACCAGAACACACCGCCGCCTAGTGAGTCGTCGATGGCATTGGTGAGCTGGTTATAGAGCGTGATACCCGTATCTTGCGTGCTGATACTACCGATGCCGTGGACTGCGGTGTGCAGGGCATTAAACCTACCCAGCGCTAGGGTCAACCACGCCATATCGTCGTAGAAATCGTTGATGACGGTACCAAAATTTCGGGTGATAATACCGCGCTGGATGTGCTGTGCTTTATCCACCCATGCCTGTGCTGATTCGGTGTTGCCCTCGCGTAACCTGCGGAAACCTGCATCCACAGCACAGTCTAAGAAGTGTGCCTGCCACCAGTAGTGCCAGTGTGCAAAACGTTGGACGCGAGTACGGTTATCGGGTACTTGCACAGCGCCTATGAGGGTGCCGGGAACACCGAACGCGCGGCGTCCAAAGTGACGTACTACGGAGCGGGCTGCGACAGCGGCAGCGTGCGAATAATCGTGTGAGGTAGCGGGAGTATTCATGGGAAAAATCCTTTGGTGGGCTCTAAAAATTCTACGGTGCGAGCGCTAATTGACGCTGGCTTGAAACGGTGATTTTCTTACCTGTTATAGGGTGCGTGAAGCTGATAGTACGGGCGAGCAGCTGAAGGGGCAGGGCGGGCTCGTCCTCTGCAACAGGTAGGGCGTGCGGGTAAAGAACATCCCCGGCGATGGGAGCACCCAGCGACCACAGGTGCGCTCGCAACTGGTGGGTTTTGCCGGTAATCGGATCTAGCTTGTAGTGCGCCATCTGACCGGTAGGCATGGGCAGGGCCGGGTTATGTGTAGAGTGCGCAGGCACAGCGCCTAGGCTAAGTTCAAACCTGCTCAAACAGGTAATAATCGAACGCGCGTTGAGCTCTAACCCCTGGACGGATGCCTGTTCTTCGCTGAGCTGGCGCACCTGTAACCGACCGTGGGTTTTGTCGATGCGGGTGCTGACTTCAAGACTATTTCCCGGTTCAAGACTGGGAATAACGGGGGCAACCGCTTCATAAGACTTTGTCACCGCGCGGTTTTGGAACATGAGCTGAAAAGGTGCCCGCGCGTCCTTGGTTTTAGCAAATAGCACCACGCCGGCGGTGGGGCGATCAAGTCGGTGAATCGGAATCAAATCGGGGTTGTTTTCTCGCACGCGCAACTTCGCTAGTGCCGTGTGGGCCACAAAAGAGCCGTTAGGGGTAGTCGGTAAAAAGTGCGGTTTATCGATTGCAAGTATCCATTGGTCTTCATACAGCACCGGCATATCAAAGGGGACTTCTCGCTCGTTGCCTAACTCGCGGTAGTACCAAATTTTCTGCCCTGCCAGCGGTGCGGTGGCAGCTACGTCTTGACCGTTTGCACCTTTGACTTCGTGCGCCTCAAAACGCGCTGCGATGATTGCCGGATCATGCGGGTAAAACCGGTTGACCAAATATTCAAAGACAGTTTTTGCCCCAAAAGTATCGAAAGGACGCGGCGGCTGGGCGGCAGCCGCACTGACAGCGTCTTCACCGGCTAAAGGTAAGAGCAACGCAACGGGGTCAATACCGTTTCGTTGCGGGAGCGGCTGAACAAACTCGTGGCGGGATACTCTTCTGGACACTTGCTTTATTCTACTCGGGTCAAAATACAGGGGATGTTAGAGGGGTGATTATGTGTAGAGTACCTGGCAGGTGGGGCATCTGAAGCTGATACGAGAGACTGTTTCTTCGGTTTGTGCATAGCGGTCTACCCCAAATCTTTCGGCACCGGTGCCTAGATCTGAGAGTTCATCCTTGATAATAAATGAGCCGCAGCGGTAGCAGGGGCGGCCTCGTCTGCCGTAGCACCACAGAGGTTCACGTTCAGTGCGGGTGACGCGGCGGGGGCGCATTCTGTTGGCGGTGAGTAGCAGGTGTGCAATATCGATGACGCGGGCAAGATCCGGTACCGCGCCCACTGTGGAACGGGGATCAACACCGGCTAAAAATAAGGTTTCAGCGCGAAAAATAGTGCCGATGCCCATGAGGTTCTTTTGGTCGAGAAGAGCCGGGCCTATCAGTCGTTCGGGGCGTGCTAAAAGGTTCTCAAGGGCAAGTTGCGGGTTCCAGTCGGGCCCGAGGATGTCAGGACCCAGGTAACCCAGGCGTTCTGTTTCCTCGGCTGTTGAAAAGATTTCCAGTAGTCCAAGCGTGAACCCCACCGCTGAGACCGGCGTACTGCCGGGAACAAGTTGACCGTGCGCATCCTGTCTAGCGTTGGCGTTGATAACGGCACGCGCTGCGGATGCTGGACGTTTCCAACGCTGTGGATTTCCGTTGTCGTCTATACCGTATACGTGCCAAATCCCGTCCATTTTCAGGTGAGAGTGCACGGTGAAATCGTCGATGCGAAGTAGCAGGTGCTTGCCGCGAGCCAGGGCTCCGTGAATGTATTTGCCTGACAAGTCGATTTCGGCGACATCGGGGTAGCGAAAACTGGTGCTGTGCACGGTGCGTCCGGTGAGAGCTCTGTGAAGGCTGCGGGCCTGTCGCCAGACGGTATCTCCTTCAGGCATGGATTGTTTCTCCGTAAAATAGTTGTAGGCCAAGTTGTGGAAAATATGTGACAAGTTCCATATTAAATTAAATAAGTTTGCTGACTAGGGAAAATTTCGTAAAAATTTAAGACAATTTATATTTTAAGTCCGTAAAGCGTGGACGCTGTGGGGGACAGTCTGTTATATTAGAAGTCCTTGTTGTTTTATGAATCTTTCCCCGATTCAATACCAGGTAGCAACCTTCGAGGTTGCAACTATTTACCACACAAGTTGGTGCTAATCGCACTGATTCCAGTGGTTACAACAGGTGTAGCTGACGCTCTGGTTTGTGCAAGTTATGCTAGAGGTTGACGGCAGTTACTGTTGTGTTAATGCAAAGCTAGTTCCCCTAGTGATGCGTTAATAAATAGATAATTATATATCCCCAAAATCGACGCGGCTCTTTTCTTCCCCTTATTTATGAGCCGCGTCGATTCTATTTAAAAGCAAATTCTTAAGAGTTTCTTTACTGTGCAGTAATTTTTCATTAATAAAATTCCGTTAAATCTCTCACGGAGTTTTCCGTCTTCTCATAACCTGGCTCTCACTAGTATTCTTTACGCATTCGCAGCCCCTTAGGCGTGGGATAGAATCCCGAAGCTAATAAACCGTTCCGTAGAGTTGTGACAGGATGCTCTGTGGGAGCCTGCTTTTCTTGTTCCCGAGGCGGCAAGGGGGCAAGGACATCGAGAATTGAATGTCCATTGACTTTCTCAATCATTATTTTCTCAGCGGCCCCGCGTCGAACAAGTTCACCGATCATAGGGGCGGCAGCTTTCACGGCGTCCGTATCCTCGGTAAAAATCAGCATCGTTTTTCCACCGCGTTCTACGTAGAGCGTGAGCTGACCATCTACCAGTACAACGGCAGCACCAGCCTTGCGCCCTGGCTTATGGCGGGCGTTAGTGATGCTCTCTTCAAGACTTTTATTTTCTAAAGGTGCCGATGCGCGTTCTGCCAAAGACGGTGCAACGGGCCAGCTCAGAGTTGAACCGTAGGGGTTCGCGGGGTCGGTTGCCGCCAAGAAAGTTACTGTTTTTTTGTGCTGACCTTCTCCTGAATCACGATCGTATTCGCGCAGTCGATCAACGGTGTTGGCGGTGGAGAACTGGGCAGCGCCCAAACCTTCAATAAAGTAACCGCGTCGAGCCAGTCCCTTTTCTTCTGCAGTGGAAAGGACCTTGTAGACGGCGCTAAAGCCACCGGGGATATCTTCAACGGCAACAGCGCCGCGCGTAAGAATACCGTAGCGGTCCATCAGCAACTCGCTTCGGGCGTGCGCTGCAATGGTGGCATCCAGTTCTTCGGCCTCCACCCGAGACCATCGCCCGGCATCAGTGGGAGCTGCGGTTGGTGCTTCGCCGAGTGATCCAAAACGGCTGGTGCCGCCAAAACGGGAGCCGTGAAGGCGGGACGCGCCGCGGCGCATCCCCACTGAGCGGGCGCGAGGTGCAGGGGAGGCAACCTTATGTGCGGTTGCACCGCCTGCTAATAATGCACGCACGGGTGCGAACGTATCGTTAGTAATGAGCCCAGCCCACACGAGGTTCCACAGTGCGCCCGAGATATCTTTGAGCGTTATCGGTGCATCACCCCCGGCATTGCTGATGCGAGCCTGCAGAGCTGCTTGAATCTGGTGAATAAACAGGCCTCCGCTACCGAGCACTTCGAAAACTGCCCTATCAAGAGGGGTGAGAGTATTGAGCGCCGTGGCGCGCTGGTCAGCATCGGGGGCAGTGAGCGCGGCGGCTTCGGCAAGATGCAGACAGACCCAGCCATCGGTACCGGCAAGATCGCCATCACCGGTCCACACGACATCTCCTGCGCTCATTGCCCGATCTAATAGAGCAGGCGTGTAGTCCTTGATACGCGATCGTAAAATGAGCGGTTCGAGGGCGGAAGCTGGAAGGCGAACTCCGGCAAGCTGGTCGATAACGGTGAGCAGGCCATCATAACCCTCGAGCATGGCAGAGTCATCGCGTTTGACGTGGGCACTTACCCCATCGGCCGGAGCCCCAAAGGTTCCCGGCGCCTGCTTTTTCTCGGTCAGTTGCCACGATTCTACGTGCTGCCAAGGCGGTAAAAACTTACTAAAGACTTCGGGTGCTACCGGCTCAACATCCTGACGCAAAATTGCCAGCGAACGCGAGCGCAGCGTGCGAAGAACCTGGGTGTCAACCCACTGGGTCCCGTTGGGCTCAACCGTTCCGGTGCGAGCGAGCGAGAACTCTTCGTGCAGTTCATCGGGTAGAAAATCCCCCGATGATACTCGGCGGTCGGCGGCAAGCGTCCGCAGAGCTGTCTCTACGATCGCGACACCGAGCCCCAAGGCATGTGCCGCTTGGGATGCGGTGAACGGTGCATGGGTGCGGGCGTAGCGTGCCACCAAATCAAGCAGGGGTTCTTTGACCGGTTCTAAGAAGGTAAGTGGCACACCCATAGGCAGGGGTACTCCCAATCCATCGCGCAGACGTGCGGCGTCTTCGATGGATGCAAAATGCGTGCGTCCGTGGAGGTTGAAACTCAGCGCGCGGGTGTGGGCGACCAGCTCATCCAGATAAGCCTGAGCAGTTTCAATGCTCACCGGTTGTTCCGTGCTTTCGGATTCTTCTGGGTCGTCCGCCTCCGTGACGCTGGTAGTGGGTTTCTCTTGTCGCAGGCGCGCAGCAAGAGCGCTTGCCGTGAGCGGACCGAGCAAGCGCAGAAGATCCGCCGCACCTTCAACACCCTTATACCGGTAACCGTCCGCGGTGTGTTGCAAGCGGGCTTCAACGCTGCGTAAAACGTTCGTATCAAGTAGCTCGCGTAGCTCGTCGCGTCCTAGAAGCTCCGATAATAGGGCAGGGTCGAGCGAGAGCGCGGCGGCGCGTCGTTCGGCAAGAGGGGAGTCCCCCTCGTAGAGGAACTGCGCCACGTACCCAAAGAGTAGGGTGCGCGCAAACGGCGAGGGAGTTTCGGTCTCAACTTCGCTAATGCGAATCTTTCGAGCATCTAAATCTTTATGAACGGTAGAGAGGGCAGGCAAATCATAGACGTCCTGCAGACACTCGCGCACGGTCTCTAAGATGATGGGAAAACTCGGGTATTTGCGGGCAACATCTAATAGCTGGGCAGAGCGCTGACGCTGTTGCCACAG
>JBHWPN010000164.1:0-10564 GCA_043424895.1 Rothia sp. (in: high G+C Gram-positive bacteria)
CATCTGCGCCCTTCTTACTTTCGGACCCCAAGGTCTAACCTTCGAAGCTCAAGAGGCTATCGGTGGGATACTTTCGATTATTGCCGTCGGCTTTGTAACCTGGATGATCTTCTGGATGGCAACCAACGCGCGTCATCTCTCATCTGAACTTGGCCAAAAAATTGATGCTGTGCAGACAAGTACCTGGTCTGTTATCGTGCTGGCCGCTTTGTCTGTAGGACGCGAAGGGTTAGAGACCGCACTCTTTCTCTGGGCAGCCACAAAGGCCAGCGGACAGGGAGTTAGCATGGCGCTTTTGGGGGCTCTTGCCGGCATCGCCGTGGCAATCCTTCTTGCCTGGTTGTTAATGCGAGGGGCTCTAAAGCTCAACCTCTCAACTTTCTTCACCTGGACGGGCGCTTTTCTCATTTTTGTTGCCGCGGGTGTCCTTGCCTACGGGGTTCACGATTTGCAAGAAGCTGGCATCGTGCCCGGTCTTCACCACCTTGCTTTTGATGTCTCGCACATTATTGCACCCACCTCGGTGACCGGAACTTTGCTGAAGGGAATCTTCAACTTCTCGCCCGCAACCACCTGGGCTGAGGCAACCGTATGGGTACTGTACGTAGCCATCGTCCTATTTTTCTTTATCAATACCCAGCGCAAAAATACTCGCGCGCACCACTAAATCACTCACATTCAACGAAAAAAGAAAACCATGACAAACCGTATTTTGAGCACTTTCACACTATGCTCTTTGGCAGCAATGACGCTGGCAGGATGCACCCCTAACACCCCGCAGGGAAGTTCGGATGGAGTTATTAAAGTTTCTTCGACCGAAAACGAATGCACGGTATCAGCGACAGAGATTAAAGCTGGCAACACCGTCTTTAACGTAACTAATGATGGTTCACAGGTTACTGAATTCTATATTTTGGCAGAGGACGGTCTGCGGATTATCTCCGAGGTCGAGAACATTGGGCCGGGCATTACCCGCGACCTTACAGTCACCTTGGCAGAAGGTAACTATAAGACCGCCTGCAAGCCCGGCATGGTAGGCGACGGCATCCGCGGGGATCTCACGGTCACAGCAAACCCCGATGCGCAAGAAGTCTCAGCTGACGAGCAGAAACTTCGTGAGGATGCCCAGACCCAGTACGCCGCCTATACCAAGGATCAAATCGAGCAGTTGGTGACCGCAACTGAGGCTTTTGCAGAGGCTTATAAATCGGGTGACGACGAGGCAGCACGAGAGCAGTACGCACCAGCTCGCATGTATTTTGAACGGGTAGAACCCGTGGCGGAATCATTTGGTGATTTAGACCCGGCTTTGGACTCCCGTGAAGCTGATCTTGAAGAGGGACAGGAATGGGCCGGCTGGCACCGGATTGAAAAAGATTTGTGGCAACCGACCGCTGAAGAAAATGATGGTCAGCAGTACACCCCTCTTACTGATGCCGAGCGGGCAGAGGTAGCTGACAAACTCGTGGCAGATACCAAGAGTCTTCAAGAAGAGTCCCGCGATTTGACGCTGACTGTTGACCAAATCGGTAACGGCGCTAAAGGACTGCTTGATGAAGTTGCCGCCAGCAAGGTAACGGGTGAAGAAGAAATTTGGTCTCATACTGATCTCTCCGATTTCCAAGGTAACATCGACGGGGCGAAGGTCGCCTACGACGTACTTAAACCCATTGCCGAGAAAAAAGATTCGGAACTCACCAAAGACCTCGATACAAAGTTTGCTGAGGTGCAACAACTACTTGATCAGCACTCCACTAACGGAAAATTCGTGAGCTACGAAGAACTTTCTGAGGATCAAGTTCGTGAACTGTCCGATGCTATCGATTCTTTGAGCGAACCGCTGTCCAAGCTCACCGGAACCGTCGTCAGCTAATAATCCCTCGTTTTAAAACCCGCAACAGGAGCACCAATGTCTTCCCACAATCAACCGCGTTTTACCCGTCGTGCCGCGCTCGGTGGGGCAGGTGCTGCTGTTGCGGTAGCATCCGCTGCCGGGGCCGGTTACTGGGCGGGGCGACCGGCGCCTGCGCAAGCAGCCGAAGATTCCCACGATTTCTTTGGAGAGCATCAAAGCGGCATCGATACGCCGGCGCAGGATCGTATGCATTTTGTAGCCCTCAACGTCAAAGTCGAAACCGCTGATGAACTCAAAGAGCTCTTCCAAGAATGGAGTGAAGTTGCCGCCACGCTCATGGCGGGGCACGAGCTAGGCGATGCCACCAACTATGAAACCCCGCCAGATGATACGGGCGAGGCAATGGACTTATCGGCAGCCCACCTCACTCTCACCTTTGGACTGGGGCGTTCACTCTTTATCGATTCAAACGGTCACGACCGTTTTGGATTCGCAGATAAATTACCCGCGGCACTCGTCGACGTTCCCAAGATGAGAGGCGATGCCCTAGAAGAAAACCGTAGCGGGGGAGATCTGTGCATCCAAGCCTGTGCAGATGACCCCCAGGTGGCAGTCCACGCGATTCGCAACCTAGTGCGCATCGCATCGGGTCGCGCCGTAGTTGCGTGGAGTCAACTCGGATTCGGTCGTACATCATCGACGTCAACCTCCCAGAAAACCCCGCGCAACCTGTTCGGCTTCAAAGACGGTACCAACAGTCTCAAAACGGAAGACCCGGATTTACTTGCCCGGCATGTGTGGGCATCTGCCGAAAACTCAAAAGACAATCCGCAGTGGATGGAGGGTGGCTCCTATCTTGCGGCGCGGCGCATCCGTATGCTCATTGAACCCTGGGACAGAGCACCGCTACGCGAACAAGAAGATATCATCGGACGCACCAAGCGCGAGGGTGCACCACTTTCAGGCGGCGGAGAATTTGATCATCCAGATTTCGCTATGAAAGGACGCGGCGGACCCATTATTCCGCATAATTCGCACCTGTACCTGATGCACCCCGATCAAAATAACGGTGTGCAAATGCTTCGACGCGGGTTCAACTATACTGATGGCACAGATGGACTCGGACACCTTGACGCCGGGCTGTTCTTTATTGCTTTTGTCTGCGATCCTCGCACGCACTTTATTCCGATGTTGCGCACTATGACCAGTTCGGATGCCCTCAGCGAGTACTTAAAACACAACGGTTCAGCACTTTTTGCAGTGCCCCCTGGGGTTCGTGACGACAACGATTTTATTGCATCTGGGTTATTTGAGTAGTCAAATGCAAAGCAGGCAGCAGACGGGGGACGCTTTGGCTCCGTACTCGTACAACCAGACTCTGATGCCCTGGAGTTGTTCACTTCACTTGAGTAAGGTGGAAAGAAACTAAAGATAAAATCCGAGCGGGAAAAAAGATGAGCCACCCTAACGAATATTTCCAGCGCAATACTTATAGCGAGCGCATCAACAAACGATTTTTAGACAAAGACCTAGCAACCATTCCTTCAACCGTTCGAGCTCTGCAAGCGGTGGCAATTGCAGGAACCGTTCTTACTTATGTTGACACTTATCTCTTGGATGAGCGGCGCTCGGGGCTGAGCATTCTTACTGGTGCGTTTTTGTGTTTTTTCATTTGCCGATTTGTAGTGCGCGGTTTAGCTGCTCGCAACGGTACCGCCCGAATGATTGGTTTTATCTGCGCGATTTTCTCTATCCTCGGCGGTGGCTTGGGACTGGTGCTGAGTCTCTCTCATCCCTCTCCTCCCATGGACGTTGTTCTAGCTATCGGCTATCTCATCGTAGGTATTGCCTGGTTTGTTTTTGACTATCAACGACCGACTAAACAGCACCTTGAGCAAAGAAGTCTCTAGATATCGCATCTTTTACCCGAGGGCCTAATAAAGAAAGTGCTTACGTTTTGGGCGCTGGTAAGCTACGTATTTGTCGTGCAAAGCATGATGTTGTGGTCGTCAGCTGGCTCGGGGCTGGCGTTTAAGGGAAGCTGACGGCCACAACATCCTGCGTAAGCCTCCGATAAACCATTCATATACCTAACCGGCTGAGAGCCTTTTCTATCTCACAATCTCTTCACCTTTTTCGTGCATGACTTACCTGTACTAAACTGGTAGAGAATGCCTAAAAATACGGCAGTTATCCCAGATTCATCGACGTGAAGAAGAGTTTTATGACTGATTCTTTGACCGAGAATGCGCAAAACCCGGAGTCTTTTGAGATTCTGGCGAATATCGCACAGGTCCTAGAGAACGACCCCGACAACGGTTTAGAAAAGGTTCAAGGCGCGTTTAACGCTGAGTTTGAGCGTGCACAAAAAGCCGTTGCTGAAGAAGCCACCGACCTTGATGAGCTCAAGCGTGTGCGTTTGGCTTTCACAGGTGATAAGAGCGCGTTTACCTTAGCTAATAAGCAGATGCGTAGCCTGTCTAAAGAGCACAAGGCTGAGGTCGGCAAACTCATGGGCCAGGCTCGCGGACGCTTGAACAAGGTTCTTGAGGCACGTACCGCAATCCTGGAAGCTGAACGCGAAGCTCGCATCCTGGTTGAAGAAGCCGTGGACGTCACCGCAACTTCGGGCCGTCGTCATGCCGGTGCTCGCCACCCTATCAACGTTTTGCAAGAATCGTTGACCGATATCTTTGTGGGCATGGGCTGGGAAGTTGCCGATGGCCCAGAACTAGAATCTGAGTGGTACAACTTTGATTCGCTGAACTTCAAGCCTGATCATCCCGCGCGTGAGTTGCAGGATACTTTCTTTGTGGATCCGGTGGAGAAGCACCTGATGTTGCGCACCCATACCTCACCGGTACAGATGCGCTCGCTACTTTCTCGTGACGTTCCGCTGTACATTGTGTGCCCCGGCCAGGTCTACCGCACCGATGAGCTGGATGCGACCCACACTCCGGTCTTCCACCAGATTGAAGGCTTGGCAGTGGACAAGGGACTGAGTATGGCTGATCTCAAGGGCACCTTGGAGCATCTAGCACGTTCCATGTTTGGGCCCGAGGCGAAAATTCGCCTGCGTCCTAACTACTTCCCTTTTACCGAGCCCTCTGCTGAACTTGATATCTGGCATCCCACCGCTAAGGGCGGTCCCCGCTGGATTGAGTGGGGCGGATGCGGCATGGTGCACCCTAACGTTTTGCGCGCTGCTGGCATTGATCCCGAAGTTTATTCGGGTTTTGCATTTGGTATGGGTATTGAGCGCACTCTCATGTTCCGTAACGGCGTTGCCGATATGCACGACATGATTGAGGGCGATATTCGTTTCTCACAGCAGTTCGGAATGGAGATCTAAATAATGCGAATTCCTTTGTCTTGGCTGCGTGAATACGCGCCTGTTCCTGCAGATGCAACTGCAGAAGACGTGATGGCTGACCTCGTAAAGGTTGGTTTAGAAGAAGAAGATGTTCACCGCCCCACTGACGAGCTTTCGGGCCCAATTGTTGTGGGTCAAGTTCTTTCGATGGAACCTGAGACTCATTCAAACGGCAAGACCGTGAACTGGTGCCAGGTGCGCGTTGTACCTGAGGGTCAGAAGCAAACCCTGACCGGCAAGGGTATTGAAGAATCCGGTGTGCAGGGCATTATCTGTGGCGCTCACAACTTTGCACCCGGTGACAAGGTTGTTGTGACTCTGCCCGGGGCTGTTTTGCCCGGTGGGTTCGCAATTACTGCTCGCAAAACCTACGGTCACAAGTCTGCCGGCATGATTGCTTCTGTCAAAGAACTTGGCATCGGCGATGATCACGGTGGAATCCTGGTACTTTCCACTTTGGGTCTTGATCCCGAGATCGGTACGGATGCCATGGAACTGCTGGGTCTTTACGATCAGGCCGCTGAAGTTAATGTGACTCCCGATCGCGGTTACGGTTTTTCAATCCGCGGTATCGCGCGCGAATACTGCCACGCAACCGGTAACACTTTCCACGACTTTGTGCTTGACTTGGCACAAAAGGCTCCGGCAGCTAACGCATCGGGTTTCCCCGTAAAAGTCGAGGACTTAGCGCCTATTCACGGCAATGCAGGGTGTACCCGATTTGTGACCCGCAAGGTAACAGGATTCGACGCATCAGCCCCTGTACCCACTTGGATGTCATCGCGTCTGCGTCTTGCAGGCGTACGCTCCATTTCTTTGGCAGTAGATATTTCTAACTACGTGATGCTTGAAACCGGTCAGCCTCTGCATTTCTACGATGCAGATAAGGTAGATAGTGGCATCACTGTTCGCCGCGCGTTTGCCGGCGAAAAGCTCACTACTTTGGATGAAAAAGAGCGCGAACTTCATGCAGAAGATCTGCTGATTACTGATGCCTCCGGTCCTATCGGCTTGGCAGGTGTTATGGGGGGTGCGTCCACTGAAGTCTCAGAGCAGACCGGTAGCATCCTGATCGAGGCGGCACGCTTTGACGAGGTTTCTATAGCTCGTACCGCGCGTCGTCATAAGCTCACATCTGAGGCGTCCAAACGTTTTGAACGCGGAGTAGATCCGCAGATTCAGGCAGCGGCTACCCAGCGCGCCGTTGATCTTTTGGTTGAGCTCGGTGGTGCAAGCGTTGAAGAAGGCGTGACCGATTACGGTGATGTTTTTGAGCCTACTGTCGTTGAACTGCCCAATGCTTACACCGCTTCACGCATCGGCATCAACTACACCCCCGAACAAATTACCGACACCCTCACCGAAATTGGCGCCACCGTAGAGGCGGGTGAGAGCTCTTACCGAGTCACCGTTCCTTCATGGCGTCCTGATATTACCGACAAAGAAGATTTGACCGAAGAGGTCGCCCGCTTGGTCGGTTACGATCAGATTCCTTCAACCCTTCCTGTAGCTCCTCCCGGACGCGGTTACACGCAAGAGCAGACTGTCCGCCGTCGCGTGTTGAACGCTTTGGCAGCAGCCGGTAATACAGAGGTTTTTGCTTACCCGTTTGTCTCTGCTGATGACAACAATCTTTGGGCATCGGCCTCTGAAGACGCGCCGGTTGATTCCATCAAACTGGCTAATCCCATTGCTGAGAACACCGGGTGGATGCGTCGCTCACTTTTGCCCGGGTTGACTGCTGTACTCAAGCGTAATACCGCTCGTGGTTTCCGTAACTTGGCGATTTTTGAAACCGGTTACGTGTTTATTCCCAAGGCTGATCTCGGTGTTGAGAGCATTCCCGGCCTAGGGGAAAAACCCACCGATGAGGTTCTTGAAGCAATTAATGCTGGTTTGCCCGAGCAGCCGCGCTACATTGCTGGTTTGTTCGCAGGTACCGACACGGAGGCAACTCCCGGTGTTACCCCGCGAGCTTATGACTGGCAGGACGCTATCGACGCTGTCCGCTTGATAGCTTCGGTAACCGGCGTTGAGATTGTGATTTCGCAGGGCACTCACCAGGCCTTCCACCCTGGCCGCACCGCTGCTCTTACTTTAGTTGATGGCACGCATCTTGGCTATGCTGGCGAACTTCACCCCAAGTTGCTGGCATCGTTGGATATGCCGGAACGTACTGCAGCCTACGAGGTGGACTTCTCAGCACTGATCGCAGCTAAGACCGGCGTCATTGAGGCAACCGGTATCTTCGGCTACCCCGCCACCAACCAGGACGTTGCCTTGATTGTGGATGCGAATGTACCGGCATCCGATATCAAAGCAGCACTTGCTGAGGGAGCCGGCGAGCTACTTGAAGATATTCGAGTATTCGATGACTACCGGGGTATGGGCATAGAAGAAGGTAAGAAGTCTGTCGCGTTCACTTTGCGCTTCCGTGCTGATGACCGCACACTAACTGCTGATGAAGCCTCCGCTGCCCGAGAGGCTGCAGTTGCAGTTACCGCTGAGCGTTTTGGAGCTACCCAGCGCTAAAACGTTGAGTTCATTGCTGGTATAAAGGGGACGCTAGATATCTAGCGTCCCCTTTATCTGGCGGAATTTGACCCGGAATCTGTGAACTCGGTGCAAATCAGCAGGTATGTTACTTGGGTCGTTCCGGTAGTAAGTGTGATGTGCGGTAGAGTTGACTGTTTACAGACGTTAGGTGAAATGGTAGGAGTAAATAGTGAGCCAGGATTACCAAGAAACTGATTTTTTCGAGTTTGATAATGAGGATGAGCAACCTTCTTCTCGCGAGAATAATAAGTTTCGTTTGGCTGCCATTGGCACGATGCTGGCTGCTGTTATTTTTGCGATTTTACTTTCCCTGTGTGGGATTCGTTCGATGAACGAGGCTAACGCTAACGAAGGGTATGAAGGTCGCACGTGGGTTATGAGCGGCGACTATGTGGATTTGACACCGGATCTGCAGACTAAATCTAATGTCGCAATCTATCAGGGTGTTTTGCCTGCCGATCAGCGTCTAGTAGGTGCAGATTATCGTTCTGATTTGCAGGACGTCCAGCAGGTAAAGTCGGTTGGGGAGACCGTGAGGTTCCGTGGTTCTCAGACCGGGGATGTTCGTGAAGATTTTCCCGAAAAAGTTGATGCTTTGCTTGTAGAAAAGGACAACGGCGAGTTGCAGGTAGTTCGTACAGGTGATGAAGGTTCTTTGAAAGAGGTCACCAGTTCAACTGTTACCACCCAACGTATTCTGGGCTGGGTCATGATGGCCGGAGCATTGCTCGTGCTAGTAGGCGGGGTTGCCGGAACTATCTATTTCTTCCGTAAAGAATCATAGGGCTTATATATTCAGGGGCAGAGGCGCCATATGCATCTGCCCCTGAAATGTTTTAACAGGCTTTGTGCTCTTGCATCTATGATGCTGCTACCGGCAGGATTAGTTCCATCATGGTGGTAAAGGCTGTCTCTCGTTGAGCAGCTGTTGTTTCTTGACCGTTGAAAATATGATCAGAGACGGTGAATACAGCGAGCGCTTCGGCTCCAGCCTGGGCGGCAGTAGCGTAGATACCGGCTGATTCCATTTCTACTGCTAGAACTCCCATATCAGCCCAGCGCTGATGCGTTGAGGAATCGAAGTTGTAGAAGATATCCGAAGACAGAACATTGCCCACGTGCAGTTCTACGTCCTGTTTTTCTGCTTGCTGTGCCACCGCACTGAGCAAAGACCACGATGCAGTGGGGGCGAAAGTGCCGGGAAGGTTGTACTGATTCATAAAATTGGAGTCGGTGGATGAAGCTGATGCTACAACGATGTCAAAAAGATTCAGTTGAGGCTGAAGAGCACCGCACGAACCAATACGAATCAGCCGTTTTGCTCCAAATACATTGATGAGTTCCCAGGCGTAGAGACTCGCGGAAGGAATGCCCATTCCGGTGCCCATTACTGATACTTGCTGACCGTTAAACTCGCCAGTAAAACCAAGCATATTTCTCACGCTATTGAACTGTTGTACGTTGTCCAAATAGTTTTCGGCAATAAACTGTGCCCGACGAGGGTCACCTGGCAATAACACGGTTTCAGCGATAGGAGCACCGTCGGGGTTGATATGTGGGGTAGAAGCTGACATGAGAATCCTTAGAACTGTTTTAGTAGTTAAGTGCTGACAAATAATGTGTTGTTAGGGCGCTAACAGCACTTTGCCACGGGTCTTACGTGCTTCCAAATATTCATGGGCGGCTTCAGCCTGATCCAGTGAGAAATTCTGGTCAATGGTCACTTTTAGATCTCCTGAAATAACAGCCTCGAAAAGTTCATTCATACGCCACGCTATCTCATCGTGAGTGAGGGTATAGTCCGCCAGGGTCGGACGCGTGAGATACAGGGAACCTAGCTGGTTAAGTTTTTGCGGGTCGAGAGGAGGAACCTGGCCCGAGGCGCCACCGAACAGCACCATCATGCCGCGTTTTTTTAGACAGCGTAGCGAATCATCAAAGGTATCTTTACCTACCGAGTCATAGACAACCTCAACCCCGCGTCCGTCAGTAAGATCAAGCACGCGATCGGCAAAGTCCTTATAACGCACTACATGATCGGCACCGTGAGAGTAGGCAATCTTTTCTTTTTCATCGGTAGAGACGGTTGTAATGACTGTTGCCCCTTTTTTCTTCAACAGTTGAAGGGTTAAGCCGCCTACACCGCCGGCTCCGGCGTGAAACACGACGGTATGTTCTGGTTTTACTTCGAACGTGGAGTTAATCAGATAGTGAGCTGTCATGCCTTGAAGCGGTAAAGCAGCTGCTTGCGTATCGCTGATTGAATCCGGGACCAAAACGCATTTATCAGAATCTACAAGAAAATACTCGGCATAAGTATGCACTGCAGATGCGGTGGCGATGCGTTGACCTATCTCAAAATTTTGAACGGATTTACCGGCGGCGACAATGGTTCCTGCTGCCTCCGACCCCGGAACAAAAGGAAGTTCCACAGGGTAAACTCCGGCGCGCTGGTATGTTTCTATGAAGTTAACGCCGGTGGCCCCGGTTTTGATGAGTAACTGGTTGTCGCGAGGGGTTGGAACGGTGGCGTTGGTGAGGTGAAGTACCGAAGGCGCTCCGGTTTCTGAGAGGGTAACTGTTTGCATTGCAGTGTTCATAAACTCAGAATACGCTGTGTAGGCTAAGCGCTACAGCACAAATAATTCATATTGTGAAACATTGCACTGATCTTTGGCTATATTTATGAAAAAATATAGCCATGTATGAATAATTGTGCGTAGAATTGACGCATGAGGAAGTCAGTAGCTGTTTCGGGTTCCACCGGATCTGCAGGTGGA
>JBHWPN010000165.1:0-3122 GCA_043424895.1 Rothia sp. (in: high G+C Gram-positive bacteria)
AAAGTGCCTCATCACGGACACCGTTATGAGGCACTTTTTTACGGATTAGATTCTTCTAAGGCTTTAAGGTCTTCAACCCCGTAAGCTTCAGAGTCACCAAACATAGGCGAGACTCCGAACTGGAATTTGATATACACGCCTTGAAGTCTTTCCAGCTGATCTATCATGGCAAACATATCTTGGTTGGGTGCGTACTTTTCTTTCATAGTAAAGTTACCGCATTCCGGAGATTCAAAGTGAAGCTCATTGTCTTCATTATCTGCCCAAGCGTCAGTGATTTCGCAGTATTTTTCATGATGATAACGTGCATCAACGTAGGTACTGATGATCGCGATTGAAAGTAAAAGCAGTCCGATAAAGGCAATGCTGCCTTTGACAAATCGCCAAGAATTATTGGGTAGTTCTACTCGGTACCCCGGCGTTGTTGAGGGTGGGATGCCGGTGCCCTGCACGATATCCCAATGTTCCACTCGCAATGGTTCGGCATGCAGCCCCTGTGTGCTGTCAATGCCGGGAATCTTGTATAACCCAAAAACAAGCCGAGCTGGGTATTGTGCTATCCGATCAACAAATTCTTCTGTCATGGAAAGATCAGCTACATCCCAATTGCGAACCCTCACATAATATGAGGATGCTGCACTGAAATGCTGCGGCTGGACTGTATTTGCCACGTAGCCACCCTGCACTGAAGTACCCGTATGTTGAGGCACGTATCCAAGGTTTTGTTCAGAGACATTGACCTTGAGCACGGTTCTTTCACCAACAAAAATCCACAGAAGCAACAACAGCAGACCACAGAGAAAAGGCGTCATGAAGATAATGGTTGCTATATCGGTAGGGACTTTCCAGACAAATAGCAAGAAATTGACCGTTATAGAAATAACGATGATCATTTCAAGAATAAATTTGGCAGCGGCGTACTGAGTGGGAAACCGTCGAGGTTCTCTTTCAATAACGCAATCTGCCCGACTAATTATTTCTGGGGATAGTTGGGCCATGGTATCGCTTTGGAGTCAGTAAGTGGTGTGTAATGAGATTGATGCTGACACACCTTATATCGTGTGCCAGCATCAGCAAGATAAATTTAGTTTTGGTGGTTTGAGCTGCGCGCCTGCATTGGCTTTTCACCTTTGCCTCGCGCATAAGGAACTTTTTGACCGGAGAGTTGCGCGAGCAAGTCACCGGTAATGCGTTCAGCGGTGAGACCAACTTCTTCTAGGATTTCTTCGCGGGATGCGTGCTTGATAAATTCTGACGGAAGACCAAGCTCGTTAAGTGCAGTATCTACCCCTGCTGCACGCATTTCTTGGCGGATGCGTGAGCCCACGCCCCCTGCACGCACGCCATCTTCTAGCGATACTACGATGCGATGCTGAGCTGCGGTTTCGATAATGCTCTTGGGCACGGGCATGACCCAGCGAGGATCTACTACAGTAACACTAACGTCTTCGCGCTCTAATCGAGTAGCGACGTCAAGAGCCAGCTTGGCGAAAGCCCCCACTGCAACGATCAGAACGTCACGTTGCCCTGATTTTTCATGAGGGACGCCTGTCTGGATGAGTACATCCACGCCATCGTCATAACGAGTAATCGCGGGAATTTCTTCACCCACAGAACCCTTAGGGTAACGAATAACGGTCGGAGCGTCATTGATTGCTACTGCCTCTCGCAGTTCTTCGCGCAGGGTTTTTGCGTCTCGAGGTGCTGCCATATGAAGCCCCGGAATAAACTGCAACAAAGCTAAATCCCACATACCGTGGTGCGATGCGCCGTCCGGGCCGGTGACACCTGAACGATCCAGAACGATGGTAACGCCCGCTTTGTGCAAAGCAACATCCATCAACAACTGATCAAAACCACGGTTAAGGAAGGTGGCATACAGCGCTACTACAGGGTGCTGACCGCCATAGGCTAAACCTGCGCTCATAGCAATTGCGTGCTGTTCTGCAATGCCAACATCAATGACGCGTTCGGGGTGAGCCTCAGCCATAGCTTTCAAGCCCACCGGTATCAGCATCGCACCGGTAATACCCACGATGTCTTGACGTTCATCCGAGATCTTCTTGATTTCATCTGCAAATACTGAAGTCCACGAGGTTGATTTAGACGTAGAGACGCCTTTGCCTGTCTCGGGATCAATGACACCTACAGCGTGGAACATATCATCGGCGTGAGCTACAGCCGGAGCATAACCGTGCCCCTTCTCGGTAATCGCGTGAACAATGACCGGTCCAGCAAAATTCTTCGCAGCAGTAAGAGCTGATTCAACTGCTTCTTGATCATGACCGTCGATGGGGCCAACGTACTTCATGCCGAGGTCTTCAAATAATCCGTGCGGCACCATGACGTCTTTAATGCCGGCTTTCATACCGTGCAAACCGCGGTAAAAAGCATTGCCCGCTTTACCTCCGGATTGAAGGCGTCGTCGAATAGCATCTAAGGCACGGTCATAGCGACGATCAAGACGCACCCTATCAAGCTGGTTCTGCACATCCACTTTTAGTGCAGCCAAGTGGTTAGCAAAACCACCAATGGTGGGGGCATACGAGCGGCCATTGTCGTTGACGATAATAACAACGCGACGGTCTTTATCCGCTGCAATGTTGTTAAGGGCCTCCCACGTCATACCACCGGTTAAGGCACCATCGCCAATAACAACCACGGTGTAGCGATCGCCTTCGCCATTGATCTGATGAGCACGGGAGATACCATCTGCCCATGACAATGAGGAGGACGCGTGTGATGACTCCACGATATCGTGCTCTGACTCTGCGCGTTCGGGGTAGCCTGAAATGCCTCCGCGCTGACGTAGCGTGTCGAAGTTTCGACGGCCGGTCAACAGCTTGTGCACGTAGGACTGGTGACCCGTATCGAAGATAATGGAATCTCGTGGAGAATCAAAGACGCGGTGAAGCCCTAAGGTCAGTTCAACTACACCCAAGTTAGGGCCCAAGTGACCACCGGTTTTAGCCACGTTGCTCACTAGAAATTCACGAATTTCGCGAGCAAGTTCTTCAAGCTGATCAGCAGTCAGATGGGTAAGATCTTTTGGCTGATTAATGCTTTCTAGAAGCCCCACTGTGCTTTCCCTTCGATGGTCTTTTCGTTGAATAATCCACATA
>JBHWPN010000166.1:0-6629 GCA_043424895.1 Rothia sp. (in: high G+C Gram-positive bacteria)
TAGTCATCCCTCCCCTCTCGCGGAAAACGATGAGGTTCTTTGCACACCTCATTCCATAAAACTGTGCGAACCAGTCTCTTAATACTTCTCTGATACCGCTTATATTGTCAGACCCCCTTGCTAGGCTAATTTCACCGGCAAAGGAGTACCCCCGTGTTTTTTACAGACAATTTCGCCCACCCTGATCGATTCGACGGTAAGACCAACCAATCGCTCGTGTTTTCGGCAAGCGACCTCGTGACCGCATCCACCTGCGAGTTCGCTACCTTAATGATTCTCGATCAAAGACTGGGCAGAACTCCTAAAACTGCGATAACCGAAGACGCCATGCTCGAACGCACTGCGGCGCTGGGTGATGCCCACGAACTTGCAGTGCTCAATGATTTTCGCGCTCAGTTCGGGGATTACAATGCTAGGACGGGCACCGGGGTCTACGAAGTTTCTATGAACCACGGTTTTAGTTCGGCCGAGCTTCAGGAGAAAAACACTGAGACCATTGCGGCACTGCGTAGCGGTGCAGATATCGTCTTTCAAGCGTCCTTCTTTGACGGGGAATTTTATGGACGCGCCGATTTTCTTCTTAAGCAGTCAGATGGGTCTTACGCTGTCTACGACACCAAGCTAGCTCGTCATGCCAAAGTTACCGCGCTCTTGCAGCTTGCCGCCTATACCGATCAACTTAAGAAGAACGGTATTACAGTTGCCCCGCAAGCCGGGTTAATTTTGGGTACCGGGGAGCATGTTCTTTTCGACATCGAAGATGTTGTGCACGTTTTTCGCGAACGCCGCGAGCGTTTTAAAACTCTGGTCACAGCCCACGGCGCCCCCGGCATATCTCCGGTGGATTGGTGGCGTGGTTCTCAGGCGATTGACGGTATTACTCAGTGCGGACGCTGTGATTACTGCACTCAGCAGGCTCGGCGGTTTCAGGACGTCCTTTTAGTTGCCGGACTCAGCACCCGTCAGCGCACCCGTCTTGCTGAGCGTTACGACATTAGAACTATCGAAGACCTAGCTACGTACAACGGCTCTCGGGGGAACCTCACGGGAACACTGGCTAAGTTGCAGGCGCAGGCAGCTGTGCAACTGGGTGTGGGTGAGGTCGATGGTACGCGCTCATATATCAAAGAAGGCTCTGAACACCGGGTGTCGTATAAGATCACCGATACCACTGCGCTAGAGCGGCTACCGCTTGCAAATGAAGGCGATATTTTCTTTGATTTTGAGGGTGATCCCCTGTGGCAGGGTGCCGATGGTTCGTGGGGTATTGAATACCTTTTTGGGGTAGTAGAAACCCCGTTAGGATTCGAAGAGCCGGTTTTCCGTCCCTTTTGGGCTCACAGTCGGGCGCAAGAGCGTCAAGCGCTCATCGATTTTCTAGACTATGTGCAGGCACGACGCGCGCGCTACCCCAGCATGCGCATCTACCACTATGCCAACTATGAAAAGCGTGCGCTACGAGACTTGGCTGCTAAACACGGTGTGGGTGAGGACGCCGTGGATCAGCTTTTGCGCGAAAATGTGCTGGTTGATCTCTACGAGACGGTACGTAATTCGCTACGGATTAGCGAGAACTCATACAGCATCAAGAAATTAGAGCCCCTCTATATGGGTGAGAATTTGCGCGGTGGCGAGGTAAAGGACGCCGGTGCCTCCGTGGTGGCGTACGCCAACTATTGCCAGGCGTTAGATGCTGTCCGCGAAGAAGAAGCCGCTCAAATTCTTGAGTCTATTGCCGATTACAACCGCTACGACTGTGTGTCTACTTTAGAGCTGCGCAACTGGTTACTCTCACTCGCTCACCGCGATGTTGAGACTGAGCTTCACACCGAACCCGAAGTTCTTGCTGTGCAGGAGTTGATGGAAGCCAGCGGTAAAGATGAAGAAGAGCCAACACCTGCTGAACGTGCCCTTCAGGATTATCTGGAAACCTTGGATGCCGATGAAGAGCTCTCCGTAGACGATCAAGCCATTGCGATGGTGGCATCTGCAACCGGTTATCACCGGCGCGAGCGCAAGCAGTTTTGGTGGGATCACTTTGATCGCTTATCGTCTTCGGTTGAGGATTGGGAAGACACCCGCAATACGCTTATTTTTGAGCGTCTTGATGTAGTCGATGACTGGCATGTTCCTCCGCGTAAGCGCTCTCAGGTGCGCAGACTTGCGGGCATCGCGCGTATGGCGGATGGCTCGTCTTTCAAAGAGGGCGAGTCCGGATTGTTTTTGATGTATGAAAACCCGCTACCGGACTACTTTGAAGAAATGCTGATGGCCGATGCGCAGCGTTTTGCAGCGTCCAACGGCACCGGGGCAATGCCGCGTGTGCAAGATCGCTCGGGGCATTTCAAAGCTACCCTAGTAGAGATTGAGAAACCGTCAGCAACCAGTACCGAAACCCGTGTGCGCGTGGTGATTGAAGAATCTTTGCCCAAGACAGTCGAGCCGTTTTCTCATCTGCCTATTGCACTCACCCCGGCATCCCCTATTCGCACCGCCGCTCAAGAAGAATCCTTGGCACAGCTGGCACTGGCAGTGGGTAACGCGCTTCCTGCTCTACCCGATCTCGCGGGACTCAATATTTTGCGTCGTCGCGCACCGCGACTCACGGGTGGTCTTTCGCTCCCTCGCCCCGAAGAATTTGTTGAAGACCGTGGCTCTTTAGCAACTGTCGAGGCAATGTATCGGGCTGTCAAAGAATTGGATCACTCCTACATTGCGGTTCAAGGCCCTCCCGGTTCAGGTAAGACCTTCGTGGGCTCGCACGTCATCACCAAATTACTCAACGATGGGTGGAACATTGGTGTTGTAGCGCAGTCTCATGCGGTGGTTGAGAACATGCTGGCAGGGTGCATTAAAAACGGCAAGCTTAACCCCTCGCGCATTGCTAAAGCTAAAAAGAAAGGCACGCAGCCCAACGATTACGGTTGGCAAGAGCTTGAGACCTCTGAAATTCCGGGATTCTTGGCTCAACCGGGCACTCTCTTTGGCGGCACAGCCTGGGACTTTGCCAACAGCAAGAAAATCCCCGATGAGGCCCTTGACCTCCTTGTGATTGACGAAGCAGGGCAGTACTCGCTGGCAAATACCCTGGCGGTGGCACGCGCGTCCAAAAACATCTTGCTGTTGGGCGATCCTCAGCAACTTCCGCAGGTAACCCAGGGCTCGCACCCCTACCCCGTTGATGAATCAGCACTAGGTTGGCTCAGCGCTGACCACCCCACTCTGCCCGAAAATCTTGGGTACTTCTTGAGCGTCACCTGGCGTATGCACCCCGACTTATGTGCACCCGTGTCTGTACTTTCGTACGAAGGCAAGCTGACTTCAGCACCTCACGCCGCAGACCGAGAGCTCTCACACTTTGCACCGGGTGTCTACGTTCAAGAAATCGCGCATACCGGTAACACCATTTACTCACCCGAAGAAGCCCGAGAAACCGTGCGCATTGCTCGCCAATTTATAGGGCAGGAATGGACGCAAGATACTCACAAACCCGAAACCGCCCGACCTATCGAACCAGAAGATATTTTGGTAGTCGCCGCCTACAACGCCCAGGTTGACCTCATCAACGACTATCTCGTGCAAGCCGGGTTAAGTGATGGTGCCGGTGGTGGAGTGCGAGTGGGAACCGTTGATAAGTTCCAGGGCCAAGAAGCCCCCATAGTGATTGTCTCTATGGCAGCATCCAGCGCCGGAGACTCATCACGAGGAGCCGAATTTTTGCTCTCTCCCAACCGTCTAAACGTAGCAATTTCCCGCGGTCAGTGGTGCGCGATAATTTTGCGCGCTAAAACCCTCACCAACTACCTACCCACCAACCCGCAATCGTTGAGTCTTCTCGGCAGATTTGTGCGTTTGAGCAGAAACGCCCAGCCACTTCCCCACCTTCCCGTTCACAAGTAGAAAGATAGAATAATGAACCACACTATTTTTTACGCTTTACTAGGCGAAACTTTGAAAGGAGGCGTGTTGTGAAACTTTCACCCACGCACCGGGCTCGCACGCCCTACCTCTTCCACTTCGACCAGCAAAGCGTAGCACTCGGCGAAGCACATTTTTTGGGGTATATAGATGCCCTGTTGAAATCGCTAGATATTCCTACTCAAACTACCTACTGGGATCAGGTTTACCTCGCTCAAATGGAAACCCAGTTCGGGGATTTCACCAGCGCATCACTTCTTGAAAATAGCGCCGAAGACAACAGCGACATGATTAACAGCGTGGGGGCGCCCCTCACCGAAGCTGAATTATGGGATAAATTCGATGCCGCAATCTTCGCTCAAATGTCATGGCCTAAAGAAGACGAAGAGCTCTATCTGCCGAGTCTTCCCGAGTGGTTACAGAATGCCCGATCCTGGGAGTTCGACCCCGTAGCACCGGCGCAGGGGCCCGGAAATATTGGTGGGTGGGTGCGCACCCGAGGACGCCACGGCGCAGGGCAACCCGTTGGTCTCTTTCAGCTCACCGACCCTGATTCTTTCTGGGTTCTTGGCTCGCCAGAAGACCTAGCTAGCATCCACGAACTATGTCTAGAGTTAGCGCGCATACGGTCTGGTTTTCAACAGACCACAGCGTACTTGGGCCATGACCTTCTGTTGAGTTCACTCGCCTTACCTCTTGAGTGCAGACAACCGCTTGAAGAAGAACTCTACATAGCCGGAATTGACACCGAAACCCTGTTTTGGGAGTAAGGTAGAAGGGAACTTAATCCCTTGTCAGCTATAGTTTTATCGTTGCACTCCCCTGCACAGAACCACGAACCACACGCACGAAAAGGCTAACTCCCCACCGATATGTTTGTTATAACTCTTATTCAGCGCACCGCTCCCCTCCCCCAGCTCGACGAACTGCTCACGACTCTCAACGGAATGAACCCCTCGGTTCCTTTCACCAAAACCTACAAAGACGAAATTCAGGGTGCATTTACCCAGCCCGCTGCAGTGCTGGATGCCATCAGTAAAGCAGCCCGCTACAGCGGTTTTTGGATAGGTATAGGGGTGGGTGAACTTAAAATTCCGCGTCTTGCCGGTGCTCTTGGTGCTGTAAGCGTGGCAGATTGCGAAGGGGATGCCCTTGATTATTCACGGATGGCAAGTGAGAAAGCCCAGTCAGGCTCACCTGCGCGGGCAGTAGTCGTGCAAGCAGCTAATGATTACGGTGCAGATTCTCTCACCGGTCTTCTTCGTCTTCTCTACCGCGTGGTAGCTGCCCGCACCGAGACTGAAAACCGCGTCCTGGATCTTATGATTCCTGGAGTACGAGGACAGCAGCGCGCTATTGGTCGGGCTCTAGGAATCACTTCACAGGCTGTCAGCAAAACGCTCACCCGCTCCTACTGGCACGAAGAATACGCTGCTCGTGCAGCTATGCTCGCACTCTTCGAAGCACTCGAAGCGTAAGACTAGACAGCGAAGAGTGGCACTTTTCGTGGATTGACGCTGTTATTCTGCGGTTTTTACAGCGCGAATCCACGGAAAGTCTCAAACCCACCTGCCGAACCCGGGCCGGTTTACATGTGCAAGAGCCAGGAGATCACAAGCATCGCCGGTAAGGACGCGCAGGTTGTCAACAACACGATATCGCGCGTTAGAATAACCGACTGCCGGTATCTCGAGGCGTAGTTAAAGGCGTTTTGGGCAGTGGGTAATGCTCCCAGCATCACCGCCGCGATAAGATCTTTTTCTTCCAAGTGAAAGACGAATGCGCTCAGTAGGTAAGCCACAAGCGGCATCAGCGCTACTTTAAAGATGGTTGCCACAAGCGTCTCAAGCCGCTGATCTGCTACGGTCAGCGGCTTGTTACCGCGCAAAGACATACCGAATGAAACTAGGACCAGTGGAATACCTGCCCCGCCCAGAATTGTCATGGGTTCTTCGATAACTGTGGGTGTGCGAAAATCCACTGCGTTAGCAACAACACCTAAGAGCGAGCCGATAACCAAAGGGTTGCGAAAAGGCTGAGTCAAAACGTCTTTAAACCGCAACTTGCCGTGAGCAATGACATCCATGATTGCCAGCAATACAGGAGTGACAAAAATAATCTGAAATAGCAGAATCGGCGCTACCTGAGCGGCATCCCCGAAAATATATACCGCCACAGGAACACCCATGTTGTTAGCGTTCAGCAGGGCAGATGAAACCGCGCCCATGGTGGTGCGACCAAGGCCTCGGCGCAAAATAACACCGAAGATCAGCACGTACAGCGAGGCAACAATGATAAAGCTCCACGCTGCCACCGGCAGGCGCGATGAAAAAATAATGCCCAAATCCGCATGCTCTAAAGTGGTGTACATGAGCGCGGGCATGGCAACAAAAAATGCGAAACGGTTGAGAGTAAAACCTGCATTCTCGGGCAGAATATTGAGACGGGCAACTAGGTAGCCAACAGCGATGACAACACCGATGATGGCGAATCCCTCTAAAATGCCCAGCATTATTTACCCCATCTCGTGACAGCTCTTCTTAGCATATAGTCCCAACCGGCTGTTTTTGTCCGAGATAGAAACTAAAGTGCGCAACTACCCGAGGCACCGGGCATCCGGTACCTGTTACGGCTTACCCAATCATAAATACGCTCGGCGACAGGACGCACCGGTTTAGAAACCAGTATGGCACCTGCCCAGCGCACCGGGC
>JBHWPN010000167.1:0-42180 GCA_043424895.1 Rothia sp. (in: high G+C Gram-positive bacteria)
GGACACTTTAAGTAAGATTTAAAGAAATTAGGGTGGGCCTTGGCAGTAACAACAGCGCCCTGATGACCTCAAATACAGCCTCCACCTTTCCCCATACATGGGGACAATTCTTACCGAATTGTCCCCACAGATCCTCACTTGTTATGCCACTGGTCCTTCAGCGAGTAACTCTTTAAAACCATCTTCATCGAGAACTTTCACACCCAGCTGTTCAGCTTTTTCAAGTTTGGAACCGGCAGAAGCTCCAGCAACCACGTAATCAGTCTTCTTCGATACAGAGCCAGAGGCTTTACCACCTCGTACAATAATGGCCTCTTTAGCGGAGTCGCGGGTGAAATCCTCAAGTGTTCCGGTTACTACAATGGTCAATCCTTCTAAAGTACGTTCGATTGACGCATCGCGCTCGTCTTCCATGCGGACGCCTGCAGCAGCCCAGCGTTCGACAATCTCCCGATGCCAGGGTTCGGTAAACCATTCAGTAATAGAATCAGCAATAATCTGCCCCACCCCGTCTACCGCAGCTAGTTGTTCGGGGCTCGCCGCACGAATCGCGTCCATAGACCCGAACTCTGTGGCTAGAGCACGTGCCGCAGTAGGCCCAATGTGACGAATAGAAAGCGCTACCAGCACACGCCACAAAGGCTGCTGTTTAGCTTTTTCAAGCTGTTCAAACAGCTTTTCTGTATTGCGTGAAGGAGCCGAGGGTTTTTTCGCAGTACCCCGAGTGTAAAAATAAGGAATGAGCTCGGTCTTACCAGTAGCTACGCCTTTCACCCTTTTCTCTCGTTCTATACGCACATCTGCTAGATCATCGGCCGTGAGGTCAAACAGGAAGGCTTCACTGGTTAAAGGCGCAGTAGCCGGTTCTGCCGGAGCAGTCAGCGCACGCGCTGCTTCTTCACCCAACGCCTCAATATCCAATGCTCCGCGGGAACCAATGTGATAAATGCGCCCCATCAGCTGAGCCGGGCACGATTTGGAGTTAAGACAGCGAATATCGATATCGCCTTCTTTAGCTGGCGCCAAAAGCTGACCGCACGAGGGGCACTCGGTGGGCATGACGAACTCTCGCTCGCTACCATCGCGCAAAGCCACCACCGGCCCCACAATCTCAGGTATAACGTCCCCCGCTTTACGCAAGACAACGGTATCCCCGATTAAAACGCCCTTGGCCTTCACTACGTCTTGATTATGCAAGGTCGCCATAGACACCGTAGAACCCGCCACCTTAGCAGGCTCCATCATGCCAAAGGGGGTAACCCGCCCCGTGCGTCCAACGCTCACCAAAATATCCAGCAGTTTAGTATTCACTTCTTCGGGAGGGTACTTATAAGCTGCTGCCCAACGAGGAACACGCGAGGTATAGCCCAGCTGACTCTGGGTTCTGAAATCATCTACCTTAATAACAATGCCATCAATTTCATGCACGAGATCGTGCCTATGCTCGCCAAAATGGGCAATGAACTCAAAAATATCTTCTGAAGTATCTAACAACTTGGTGTAAGGGCTTACCGGCAAACCCCACTTTTCAAGCTGCTCATAAACTTGCGACTGGGAGGCAAGTTCCATACCGGGATGGATACCAATACCGTGCACAAACATGCTCAACGGTCTGGACGCTGTCACCGCCGCGTCCTTCTGTCTCAGCGAACCGGCAGCAGCATTTCGAGGGTTAGCAAAAGGTGCCTTGCCCTCTTCTACAATGCGCTCATTGAGAGCCTTAAAGTCAGCAGATGAAATAAAGATTTCCCCGCGCACTTCAAGTTCTTCTGGGTGGTTCTCCCCCACCAACTGAGTCGGAATGGTTTTAATAGTCAAAACGTTGTGGGTGACGTCCTCGCCCGTATAACCATCGCCACGAGTAGCCGCACGCACCAGTTTGCCCTTACGGTAATAAAGGTTGATAGCCAAACCATCGATTTTAAGCTCGGTCAGCCACCTGGTCTTTTCTCCGGCGATGCGATGGGCGTTCTCTCCGGTTTTCGCCAGCCAAGCTTCTAACTCCTCAAGAGAGAAGATGTCCTCTAGCGAATACATACGAGAAATATGTTGCACGGGCGCAAAGGCTGCAGAAGCTTCGCCACCGACTTCCTGAGTCGGTGAATCATTCGCTACAAGCTCAGGATGCAGGGCCTCAAACTCTTCAAGCTCTTTGAACAGGGCGTCGTAGGCGGCATCCGAAAGAGTCGGGGCATCGTTGACGTAGTACTCTGTACGGGCAGTACGCACCTGGTCGGTCAGCTTCGCGTAGCGCTCCTTGAGGTCTTCGCTGACGCTCGGTCCCTCAACTTTTTCTCGGTCGGTAATGTTTTCGACAGTATCTGCGGGATCAGTTGCCACGGTAACCTCTTTTCCTGTTCTTATCTCACTATTGTGCCCTATGCACGCGGTGGGCATAGAAAAATGGCCGGGCTTTTTCCTCAGCCCGACCACTAAAAAATTCTTATCTTCTACTGCTCGTGTGACAGTTCCCGCTCAGAAACAATCTGAGGATCTTCGGGGGTAGCTGTATGCGTCACGGTGTAGTCGTTCGCGTCTTCCACAATCTGGTGAGTCTCAGTAGCGGTGAGAGCCTTTAGCTCAGCGGCACGCCGGTTAGCTTCTTCTTCAGTAATCGCATCTGCAACCACCACAGAGATATTATCGCGTCCGCCAGCACGTAAAGCAGCGGTCTGCAAAACATCTGCGGCGTCCTGGGGATGTTCGACGGTCGCAAGAACGCGCGCCATATAGTTATGCGAAAGTTCGCCAGAAAGACCATCAGAGCACATCATCAAACGGTCACCGGGCTTTGCCGGAATAACCCAGAAGTCAGGTTCCCAGTAATTACCAGTACCCAGAGCTCGAGTAATCACGTTACGACGCGGGTGAGTCAATGCCTCAAGCGCGGTAATCTGACCGGTATCAACCAGATACTGAACTTCGGAATGATCCACCGTAATCTGTTCCAGCCCTACGCCCTCAAGCTCACCTGAAAGTGACAAAGAATCAGCAGTCTTTTCAAGATCTTCACCGCGTACTAAACGGTAGGTACGAGAATCTCCTACGTTGAAGATAAACCACATATTTTGATCACCAATATAGGTAAGCCAAGCACCGGTCAAGGTGGTACCTGCCCGCTGGTTTAAGGTGGTCTTGATGGATTCGTCAGCCTCACCAATAATCACACGCAAACGCTCAAGCGTCTTCATTATCTGCTCATTAAGAGCGGTGGTGTTTTTCCGCTTACGCGAACGGTATGAGGACGCGGTCTCGTTCTTCTGCGCCTCACGTTCAGCCACCATATCAGCAAGAGCCTGTTCATTTTCTTCTTCTGTCATACCCCCGGGCTGGGTAAACAGGTGCGAATATGACAGGGTGCGCACAGCAAGGCGTGAAGCTACTTCGCCCGCTTCGTGGCCGCCCATACCGTCGGCAACAACAGCAAGAGTTCCCGCAACGGTCAAGGCGTCTTCGTTATTATCGCGAAAAGCACCCTTATCGGTTGCAGTACCCGTAAAAATCGTCAGGTGTGAATGGGTGCTCATTCGAAATCTATCTCCAGTTCATTACCAATACCCGGGGTAATTGCCACGGGCGATACGTTGCCAAACCCTCGCACGTTACGTACGCCTTGTGGTATCAGCACAAATTTTTCGTCATTTTCAATGGTCTCAGCGGTGGTATCGTCAGTCAGAACCACACCCGGTTCAGCCAACGCTACCAAACGTGATGCAAGGTTGACAGTGGGTCCGTAAACATCGCCCAAGCGGGGTAGCACGCGTCCCCACACAAAAGCTACCCGGGCTTCGGGAAGATCTGGGTTCTCCCTAATCATCTTTGACAGTGCCAAAGAAATACGAGCACCTGCCTCGGGAGATTCCGTCAAAAACATAATTTCATCACCAACGGTCTTGATGATGCGTCCACCGCCTACCGCTACGACCTCGGCACATTTTTGTTCGAAGGACTTGATAAGCGACGCCAAGGTTTTCTCGTTCATTTGGCGAGACAAAGAAGTATAAGACACAAGATCTGCGAAACCGATACCGCGTGCCAGGGGCAAAGCGTTCTGATCGGTCACGCTATTTTCTTTTTCCGCCCGCAAGGCTAAGCGCAAAACTGCCGCGTTGAGCTGGCGTCGGTAACCGTAAACCACAATTTCTTCGAGTTCATCAATGAACTCGGGCAAAATGGTGAGGAGTTCTTCTCGGGCCTCGGCATCTGTTTTACCACCGTTGACCACCATGTCTTCAACGAGTGCCTCAACCTGCCAGGCTACCATGCGATCCATCATCTGCCCCACCGAGCGGGTTATAGAGATAGCTCCGTCTTCTGTAACAACCCGTTCTCGAACCAGACCCGTAATACGGTGCAAAGCATCTGCATCAAGCTCGGTAAAGTACTTATCTTCATCGCTGACATTGGGAAAGCCTAAAGCGCGCCAAATCTTGCGAGCAGATAAGAGCGAAACACCCGCAGATTCAGCTGTTTCTCGACGACGCAGTGTGCGATTTTGGCCAAGGAGCACGCGCTCTAGCTCGCGGATACCTTCTTTTGCGGCATCGCTACGGTAAACATTATTTTGCACTCGGTTAGAAAGAAAGTTCAGCGCAGTGGTGGCCGGACCGGTGACGGGAAGGTTCGCAGTACCTTCTTCTGCCTTTTCGTCCACTGTCATAACCTTTCATATATCTGGTCGGTGTATGGCTCAATAACACTACGTCCATCTTAGCCGATGTGAGCCACAATACTTCACCTAGCGTCTTAGTGCTGACAAGGTGCTAGTCGTGTTTGTTAATTCTCTTTTGACCCTAACCACCGGCAACTGCCCTATAAATTTTACGCTTGCTGGAATAACTTCTGTTGAGCCGACTGTGTCAAACGTGAAAGTTTCTGCGGGAAAGGAACACATTCCACCCGATGAGGTTCTCCCAAAGCGTCAACCACAATATCACCGGCGCCCCTCAGCCGATGCATCTGAACATTCATGCTACGGATATGTGCCAGCGGCAACGATACTTGCACCTGTCCAGCGTCCATCAGGATAAGACGATAGTTGGTGAGAAAATATTGACGGCGCAGCCAGAGTACCCATCGTTGTACGCCCTTGTATAGAGCTACCGCCGCCGCGATAAAAACCAGGGTCGCAACAAGTAAGGAAGCTGGTTTAACAGTGCTGGCAAAACTCGCCAAAGTGATAGCGATCAGAAGATAAAACCCCGCCCCACCAAGGGCTTTAGGGTGCATTCGGGTAGCGGTAAGCACCTTTTCTTGTTCCACCAGCTCTGCTTTTAATTTCATAGCCTTATCACTGTAGTAAATTTTGCTGGGTAATTACTCAAAATCAGACCGCCCGCTACGACCGCTTTAGCTATTTTCCGTAGGATTCTGGGCGCATATGCACCACATCCCCAGCCGCAAAACTTCGCACCATGCCTCGTGCGTCCTGCACCATTAGTTCACCATTGATATTGATATCGATGGCTCGTCCTTCAACGGTTGTTCCATCCGGCAGATAAACCTTCACCTCTTGCCCGACAGTAGATAGACGGGATCGTACTTTATCCAGCAGACTCAGACCAGAAGTATCGGGTGTCTCAGCGTCCCCCTGAACTTTCATAAACGCGCGGTAATGCCGTTGAAAATGCCCAGCTAAGCTCTGCAGAACAGTATCAAGTTCAAGTTCGCTCCCGAGAAGAACATAAGTGGAGGTAGCTGTATCGACAGGTAGCTCATTCCGACTCATATTTATGTTCATACCGATGCCAGCAACCACAGAAGCTTCCCCGGTAGGTTCAATCACTAGCTGCGCTAGGATGCCGCATATTTTTTTATTGCTCGCCAAAACATCGTTAGGCCACTTTATAGAGGCCTCAACAGAAAAATCACGCAGGGTATCTACTGCCGCCACAGCAACCAGCATCGTAATCCATCGCAAGGACTCTACGGGTAACCGATGTTGCGCATTGGCATGCGGGCGCACGATAAAAGAAGTACACAGCGCACTATGACGCGGGGCTTGCCATTGGCGATCCAAGCGCCCTCTGCCTTGGCGCTGGTCAGCGGTTGCAATCAGAGAAAGCTCTCCCCACGCATCTGCTTCAGAAGAACTCAGTTCAGTCACGGCATCGGCATTGGTAGAACCAGTATGGTCCAGGGTTACTGAGCGAGTAAACTCTCCACCCACTTTTAGAGAAGACGACAAGTTATTTCGTTGCATATACTCCACCTCGCTCAACCGCTACCATCGTCTGCGGCACGTTTACAGCAAGCCTAACACTGCGTTTCTCCAAGAGATTTCAGATACCCCGGCTAAGACCGCGCTAAAAATTCAAGGAGAAGCTCACCGGCTCACAATGCGGTACATTGAATACGAAAGTACCAGGCAGGTACTACGAAAATTTGAGACTGAGTAGGAATTACATTTCATGAGCATTTTTGCCGTCACTTATGTTTATGCCGATGCAGATACCCAGGCACTGTACCGCCCTGAACACCGCAAATACCTTGCCAGCAAACTAGAGGAAAACAACCTCATTGCATCAGGACCCTTCACTTCCGGAGATACCCCGGGAGCACTTTTGATTTTCTCAGCAGATTCCCACGACGATGTCGAGAAGATGATTGCGAAAGATCCCATGAATATTGGTGGGGCAGTACTGAGCTACACCATTCGCGAGTGGAACCCGGTACTCGGTTCTCTGGGCGCTTAGTCCACCCCATAAAATACACCGACGGTTACAAATAATGACCTCTTTTAGAGTGCATAATGCCTATTCACCCAAGTAAATTGCTCAAATGTGCGCAATATTCACAGCACCGAGCAATAGACTTGTGTGACGCTAGGCAAAATTGCTTGGGGCATTTCACGCAAACCGGGCGCCACCAAACTTGCTAGGAAGTACAACATGTCTGAAGAAACCACGTCTTCACAGGAATTCGACCTCACCACTACAGCCGGTAAAATCGCTGAATTTTACGCGCGTCGAGAGCAGTCCCTTCTGCCGGTAGGCGAAGCCCCTGTGGAACGTCAGCATTCCCGCGGCAAGAACACCGCCCGCGAGCGCATCGAGATGCTCCTGGATGAAGGGTCATTTGTTGAATTTGACGCTTTGACGCGCCACCACACTACTGCATTTGGGATGGAGAAAAAGCGTCCCCTCGGAGATGGTTTGGTCTCAGGTTACGGAACCATCGATGGTCGCCTGATTGCTGTTTATTCTCAAGATTTCACTGTCTACGGTGGGTCACTATCGCAGGTGAACGGTGAAAAGATTGTCAAGGTACAAAAGTTTGCCCTGCGCAACGGTTGCCCTGTCATCGGTATCAATGACGGTGGTGGCGCTCGTATTCAAGAGGGCGTAGCGTCCTTGGCGATGTTCGCTGATATCTTCCGCATGAATGTTAGAGCTTCAGGTGTTGTGCCTCAGATTTCAGTAATTATGGGGCCGTGCGCAGGTGGCGCAGCGTATTCTCCTGCACTGACCGACTACATTATTATGGTGGATAAAACCTCGCACATGTTCATTACGGGACCGGACGTTATTAAGACCGTGACCGGTGAAGAAGTCGACATGGAGACCCTGGGCGGAGCCCGTTCACATAATTCTGTTACCGGCACGTCTGCTTACTTGGCTGAGGATGAAGAAGACGCCTTTGATTTTGTGCGCGAGTTAGTTGAGTTCTTGCCCTCTAACAACTTGGCAGAGAATCTTCCGCTTGAGCACGATCAAGAGCCAGCAGTTAATGATGACGATCTTGATTTGGATACTTTAATTCCGGATTCTGCAAACCAGCCCTATGATATGCGGGCAGTTATTGAAACTATTGTTGATGACGGACACTTCTTAGAACTTCAAGAACTCTACGCGCCGAACGTCATGATTGGCTATGCGCGAGTAGAAGGTCGAACCGTTGGCATTGTAGCTAATCAGCCGATGCAGCTTGCAGGTACTCTCGATATCAATGCATCTGAAAAAGCAGCTCGTTTTGTACGCAATTGCGATGCTTTCAACATTCCTATTCTTACCCTTGTCGATGTCCCCGGCTTCTTACCGGGCACCGACCAAGAATTCAACGGTATTATTCGCCGCGGTGCAAAGTTGCTGTACGCCTATGCAGAGGCAACTGTTCCGCTGATTACCGTTATTACCCGTAAGGCATACGGCGGTGCGTACATCGTTATGGGTTCCAAGAAATTGGGCGCTGATATCAATCTTGCATGGCCCACCGCTCAGATTGGCGTGATGGGCGCTCAGGGCGCAGTCAATATTCTCTACCGACGCGAGTTGGCAGCTGCCGCAGAGGCAGGTGAGGATGTCGAGGCAAAGCGTGCAGAGCTTATTCAAAAGTATGAAGAAGAGTTGCTCAATCCTTATCAGGCTGCGGAGCTGGGTTACATTGATGAGGTTATTGCGCCCAATGAGACGCGTGTGCGCATCATTAGCGCCCTTCATGCTCTCCGGGATAAACGAGCTGCAACTCCCGCTAAGAAGCACGGCAATATTCCTCTTTAAGGATTAGATATGGCTACCTATAAACGTCGAGGATTTACTTTTGGTTCTCGCTCTACAGCATCGCAGAATACCTCGGTAGAACCTTCTGTTGAAGAGACTCAACCCACCCAGCAAGAGCCTTACGTGAAGGTGCTCAAAGGCAACCCCACGGATGAAGAATTGGCAGCTTTGATTACTACGGTAGCTCTTACCGAAGCTAATGCTGAGAAAACTGATTCCGGTGCTTTTTCTGCGATGCAACGCACCCTGCTGCGTCGACAGCGCATCGGTGCAGGGCTACGCCCCGGTGCAGGTTCGTGGAGGCGCGCGCGTCCCCAATAATTCGAAAAGGTTTTGGGGAATTATTTGCGCTAGGTAGTGAAATATCTCAGCCCATATGTGCCCCAGGTCATAAACTAGGGATATGACAACAAATTCACACATTCCTGAGGTCTACCGAGCGAACCGCGCCCAGACCGAAATCGACACCATCGCGAACAACCATTATGAGCGCATGCTCGAGCTCTCCCCCGAGACTGCAACGATTGCAGGTCGTAAAGGGCGAGAGAGCGAGTACGATGATTACTCGCCAGCAGGTGAGTCTTTGCGCATCCAGGCCATCAAAGACACCCTAGATGCTCTGGATCATGCGACGGTGCAGGACGAAGTCGATGAAGTAACGCTCGATGCTATGCGTGAGCGACTTGGACTTTCATTAGAGCTCCACGAGGCAGGCCTAAACGCTTGGGAGATCAACAACCTTGCCAGCCCTGTTCAGGGAATTCGCTCGATTTTTGACCTGATGGCCCGTGACAGCGCTGCGGATTGGAAGAATATTTCCGACCGCATGCACAATGTGCCAGAGGCAATCAACGGTTACATCGAAACGCTAGAAGCCTACCGGGCAAAAGGTAGTGTTGCACCTAAACGCCAGGTAGAAACCGCAATCGAGCAAACTAGCGCTTACATTGCAGATGATGGTTTCTTCGCCAAATTGACCGAAGAAGTTATCGCCAACGCCCCGGAGCTCGAAGAAGAAGCTCGGATTAATGGTAAACGAGCCATCATTGGGTACTCAGAGCTCAACACGTATCTTTCAGAAGCCCTGCTTCCACAGGCACCTTCTGAGGACGCGGTAGGCAAAAAACGCTATTCACTATACTCACGCCAGTTCTTAGGCTCAGCGATTGATCTTGATGAAACCTACGCGTGGGGCGTCGAAGAGCTCGACCGCATCATTGCGGAGCAAGAGAAAGTAGCCCACGAAATCAAAGCCGGGGCAACTATCGAAGAAGCTAAAGAAATCCTCGATAATGATCCCGCCCGCACTCTGCATGGCACCGATGCCCTGCGCGAATGGATGCAGTCACTTTCCGATGCCGCTATCGACTTTTTGGCTGAAGATTACTTCGAAATCGACGGTCCGATGCGCGAGCTTGAATGCATGATTGCCCCCACCCACGAAGGCGGCATTTACTACACCGCACCCGCAGCCGACTGGTCGCGTCCGGGGCGTATGTGGTGGTCAGTACCTGCCGGAGAAGAAACATTCGGCACGTGGCGCGAGACGTCCACCGTCTATCACGAGGGCACACCAGGTCATCACCTCCAAGAGGCTGTTGCAACCGCCATGGCAGACACCATGAACCAATGGCGCGCTAACGGCGTGTGGGTTTCAGGCCACGGTGAAGGCTGGGCACTCTACGCCGAACGCCTCATGGAAGAACTTGGCTACCTCAGCGATCCTGGCGACCGCATGGGCATGTTAGATGCCCAGCGTCTTCGCGCAGTCCGCGTCGTCTTTGATATCGGCGTTCACTGTGGTCTTGAAATCCCAGAGCGTTGGGCGCAAGAACTAGGCGTTGACGGGGGTACATGGACTGCTGAAACCGGTAAGAAGTTCTTGGAGATTAACCTCGATCTCACCGAAGGACAGCGCAATTTTGAGTACGTACGCTATCTTGGCTGGCCGGGACAGGCACCCAGTTACAAGGTGGGGCAGCGTATTTGGGAGCAATTGCGCGATGAGGCGCGTGCTGCAGGAACCTCTGATAAAGAATTCCACACCCGCGCACTCATGCTGGGTTCGGTGGGTCTTGATACGCTCAAACGCGCGTTGAGTGCATAAGTCGTAACTCTCAAAATCTGAAGGAGGGGCTGGGCTGAAGGTATTTTCTCAAGTCAAGAATATTCACCCAGCCTCTCCTAGATTTTTAGCCCTTCCTAAATCTCTCAGTACCTACAACGAGAGTATGCTGAAAGTAAGCCCCGTTATAGTAAGGAGATCCACCATGTTGCGTTTAGGCGTTATCGGTACCGGAATGATTAGCGAGCAGTTCATTCGCGCTGCCCAAGGTGTTTTTGATCTTGGTGCGGTAGCAAGCCGACGCGAAGATTCTGCACGTGGTCTCCTTGACGCGGTGGGGATTGCAGATGCACGCTGGGTAGCGTCAATAGAAGAGCTGGTAGCGCAACCGCTGGATCTTATCTACATCGCCTCCCCTAATTCTTTGCACGCTCAACACGCGTTGGCCGCTGTGGAAGCTGGCATCAACGTGGTCGTTGAAAAACCTGCCTTCTGGAACCCTGCCCAGTGGGAGGATGTCTTCTCGGCTGCCGATGAGCACGGGGTTCTAGTCTTTGAAGCTGCGCGTAACGTATACGAGCCAGGTTTTGCCGCTATTGCACAAGCTGTTCAAGAACGTGATGTCACCTCTGCGTCCTTCACTTTTGCCCAGTACTCTTCGCGGTGGGAGGCAGTGACATCGGGGGCGGTTCCCAACATTTTCTCCCTCGATTTTGGTGGCGGCGCCTTGGTCGATCTCGGGGTTTACACCATCTATGCGTCGGTAGCGTGGTTTGGGGAGCCCACCGGCGTCGCCTATAATCCAGTACTGGCTCCCACTGGCGTAGATGCCCACGGGACGCTGGTGCTCTCTTACCCCGCTTTCGATGTAAGTATCCGAGTCGCCAAAGATTTCGCGTCCTCCATGCCGAGTGAAATTTATTGCGGACGCGAGCGCCTAGTATTCGACGGGGTTCAGGATATCCGCCGGGTGCAACTGACAGGTGGAGAGCAAGAGAGCACTCTGTTCGATGCAGGAAGCGAGAAGCCACGGGAGCTTCATGAACTGATGCGATACGAAGTGAACGCGATTAATTCCCTGCTTTCATCTCACCTTGATGGGGGGTTAGATGAAGCACAACGAGCTGATTATCTAAAGTTTACCGAGCTTTCTCGAGTTGTTAATAAAATCTGCACGCAATCCCGCCATTCCGCCGGAATCATTTTTACCGGTGAGAAGCCTTCTAGCTAGGCTTTTTGCGTAGATTTTCTACACTGCCCATAATTAGAAGTGAACTTATATAAAGTCTGATGATTGTTGCAATAACAAGCATCAATGCGGACGAAAGTATGTCATAATATTTCTCTACTTCTCTTGAAAAATTGAGATTTTCTTGACCGAAAGGGGAAGTTAGGAACATCCCCCACGCTACCGGTAGTTGTACACATAATTCATCACTGAGCTACAGCTATCCGTTCACCACAAGGAGCGCATATGCGTCCGAGCAAGAAGACAGACATACTAGAAGCTGCCCTACGCGTCATCGACAAAGAAGGCATCACCGCAGTATCTTTCAACTCTGTAGCAGCAGAAGCTGGAATGACCAAAGCTGGAGTGCTCTACCACTTTCCTTCCCGCGAGGCCATGTTGCTAGCACTTCACCGCTATGACACCCAGCAGTGGAAAGAACGCCTTGAAAAAACCGCCGGCGGCAAAGCTGAGGATCTCACCCTTGCTCAGCGTCTTGAATCATATATTCGTGTCAACTCAGATAGCGCAACTTACACGGATCTCGTATTGCTGTTAGAAACCATCACCGATGAACAGGCTGCAAACATTTGGGTAGAAGTCCTCGATGACTGGACGCCTCCACAGCCTCCGGCTGAACTCAATGAAACTGAGCTCAATCAGATTATTGCGCAACTAGCCGCAGATGGCCTGTGGCAGTATGAGGCAACCACGCGTTACACCTTGAGCGATCGTGTTAAACAGCAGATTATCGAGCGCTTATCTGAAATGGCTAAAAACTAATTTCATAAACTTTTATAACCGCAGCATCAACTGCGCACCGGGGTGTTTTACCTGCCGTGCACAGGGGTGCTGCGGTTTTAGTTTTAGACTAAAGACTATGAGTATCGAAAACACCGCGCCTGCACCGCGCCTCATTTTGGCTTCAAGTTCGCCAGCGCGTCGCAAGTTACTTGAGAACGCAGGCATCGAATTTAATGTAGTTGTCTCTGATGTAGACGAGGACGCGGTACTGAGGCAGGCCCAAGAAGACGCCTATTCAAAGGGGTTAGGTGAAATCAGCCCCGCTCAAACCGCACAACTTCTTGCCAAGGCGAAAGCGCAAAGCGTCGCCCAGAGGGGCGAGGCACAGGGGGCATTGGTTCTTGGTTGCGATTCTGTTTTTGAATTTGAGGGCAAAGCTTTTGGAAAGCCGCATACAGCAGAAAATGCCTTGGCTCGTATTAGCGCAATGAGCGGACATTCGGGTGTGCTTCACACCGGGCACTGGCTTGTAGATACTAGAACTTCTCCCGCAACTGATTCTTCGGAGCTTCGCAGTGCCACCGTACATTTTAGTCGAATGAGCGAAGCTGAGATTTCAGCCTATGTAGCTACCGGTGAGCCTTTGTGGGTAGCGGGATCTTTCACCATCGACGGGTTTGGTGTTGCCTTCATTGAACGTGTTGAAGGAGAGTTTCACACCGTTGTTGGTCTTTCTGTTAACGCGTTGAGGTCTCTTTTGAAAATCCACGGCGTTTCGATGCCCGAGATTTGGAAAAAATCGTAAATAATTTCAAAATAGACACGAGCGGTTGATAAACTGCTTGTCTACGAGCCTGCACTCTTTTATTTTTATTTTGCGCAACGTCTTCCTCGCGCGCACTAGCTAGGAGCATTTAGTTGACACACACTGTTCTAAATCAGTTCACCGCGATTGAAGGCAAACATACCGGCCCTGTTTCAAAGGTTCTCATCGCAAACCGCGGTGAGATCGCTGTTCGCGTCATTCGCGCAGCCCAGGACGAAGGCATTAAAACTGTTGCTGTTTACGCTGATTCCGACCGCGATGCCCTGCATGTCAAACTAGCTGACGAGGCATTCGCATTGGGCGGGACTACCGCAGCGCAGTCCTACCTTGTCGTTGAAAAACTATTGGAAGTAGCTAAACGATCCGGTGCCGACTCAGTGCACCCCGGTTACGGTTTTCTCTCTGAAAACGCGGATTTTGCGCAGCGTGTGATTGATGCTGGTCTTACCTGGATTGGTCCTTCTCCCGATTCCATCACTCGGTTGGGTGATAAAGTGGCAGCTCGTCATATTGCGCAAAAAGTTGGTGCTCCCCTGGTTCCCGGCACTAAAGATCCCGTGGAATCAGCTCAAGAAGTTATTGATTTTGCCGATGAGCACGGTCTACCGGTAGCTATCAAGGCTGCTTTTGGCGGCGGTGGACGCGGTATCAAGGTTGCTCGCAAACGTGAAGATATTACTGAGATGTATGATTCAGCTGTTCGTGAGGCAGTTGCCGCATTCGGGCGTGGTGAGTGCTTCATTGAGCGGTTCTTAGATTCGCCGCGTCACGTAGAAACTCAGTGCCTCGCGGATGCTCATGGCAACGTTGTGGTTGTCTCAACCCGTGACTGCTCATTACAGCGTCGTAATCAGAAGCTGGTAGAAGAGGCTCCTGCACCCTTCCTTTCTGCTGAACAAAACGAGCGTCTCTACGAATCGTCCAAAGCAATTTTGCGCGAAGCCGGTTACCAGGGTGCTGGCACCTGCGAGTTCTTAGTGGGTACTGACGGCACTATTTCCTTCCTCGAGGTCAACACTCGACTTCAGGTAGAGCACCCGGTTTCAGAAGAAATTTCGGGCATCGATTTGGTACGCGAACAATTCCGCGTAGCACGCGGTGAAAAACTAGGCTACAACGATCCCGTGCTTCGCGGTCACTCTATCGAGTTCCGCATTAACGGTGAAGACCCCGGTCGCACCTTCATGCCCACCCCCGGCACCATCGAAAAACTGGTTGTGCCCACCGGCGGCGGAGTGCGTTGGGACTCAGGCATTGAATCCGGTGACACCATTGGTGGCAACTTCGATTCCATGCTCGCCAAGCTCATTGTCACGGGAGCTACCCGTCAGCAGGCTATTGAGCGTTCCCGCCGCGCGCTGAAAGAACTCGTGATTGATGGCATGCCCACCGTCGTTCCCTTCCACCGTGCAGTGCTTGATGACCCCGCGTTCAACGCTGAGACCGCAGAAGATTTTGCGGTGCACACTCGCTGGATTGAAACAGAGTTCAACAACACCATCCCCGCCTACGACGGTGCTCCCGGCAGTGCAGAAGACCAAGAAGACACCCGTCAGCGCGTGGTCGTTGAGGTAAACGGCAAGCGCCTTGAAGTTGTAATGCCTGCCCTCGGTGGCGCCAGCGCCGCATCAGCAAAGCCGGCAGCCTCCAAGCAACGCAAACAGCGCTCTTCAAAGTCCACTAAGGCATCGGGCAACGATCTCACCTCACCCATGCAGGGCACTATCGTTAAGGTAGCTGTCAAGGATGGGGCAAAGGTAGCTGAAGGCGACCTCATCGTTGTTCTCGAAGCGATGAAGATGGAACAGCCTATCACCGCGCACAAGGCAGGTAAGGTCACCGGTCTCAAAGCTAAGTCCGGTGAAACCGTTACTGCCGGGGCAGTGATTGCCACCATCAAATAAATCGCAAGATATTTTACGTATCGCACGCTAGCGACACTCTAACCGCACATCCCAGTTGTAAGGGGTGTGCGGTTTTATTGTTGATTCGCAGGCGACTCATCAGTCACGGAACTTCACACTTTTCACAATATAAGACACCGCTTCGCATTTTGGCCACTGTCTTTTAGGGTAAAACCACACCACCTCAGCAAGACACTCGAAAGTTCAACCATGAGCTCAGTAGCCGCGCCACAGGCGTCAACAACTACCCCTCCAGTACCGCGCTCGCGCGTCATTCTCGCATCCCTTATTGGCACCACCATCGAGTTTTATGACTTCTATATCTATGCAACGGCAGCGGTAGCAGTTTTTCCAGCTCTCTTTTTTACCGGTGGTAATGACACAGCCAAACTTCTAGCATCCATGGCAACGTTTGGTGCTGCATTTATTGCCCGCCCTATTGGCTCCATCGTCTTTGGGCATTTTGGTGACAGAGTAGGACGCAAGGCCACCCTCGTGGGCGCGCTTTTAACGATGGGCGTGGCGACCTTTCTCATCGGTCTGCTTCCCACCTACCACCAAATCGGCATCTGGGCACCTGCGATGCTCACTATCTTGCGTTTTACCCAGGGCCTAGGTTTAGGCGGTGAATGGTCCGGTGCTGCTTTGCTTGCCACAGAATACGCCCAAGAAGGTAAGCGCGCACGCGCCGCAATGTGGCCTCAACTAGGCGCACCGTTCGGTTTTATCTTGGCAAACGGGTTCATGCTACTGCTCACCATTTTCATGGGCTTTAATTCATCTCAACACGCCGGAGAGCTCGACCACACCTTCTTGGTGTGGGGTTGGCGTATCCCCTTCATCGCCTCGATTGTCATGGTAGCTGTAGGTCTCTACGTGCGCTTCAAGCTCGAGGAAACTCCTGTTTTCAAACAGGCTCTAGAGAAGGATGAAAAGGTAAAGACTCCCCTGGCCGAGGCTTTCAAAGTTGCATGGTGGCCCATGATTCAGGGAACCTTCATCATGCTTGCAACCTATGTTCTCTTCTATCTGATGACCGCTTGGATTCTTTCCTTTGGCATCGGCAAGGTCGAGGCAGGCGGCCTAGCTATTCCTTATCGGACCTTCCTTATTATCCAGCTCATCACCATTCTCTTCTTTGCAGCCATGGTTCCGGTATCCGGCTGGCTGGCAGATAGATTCGGACGACGCTCGTCGCAGCTGGTAATTACCGCCGGCATTTTGATCTTTGGCCTGTCGTTTGGGTTCTTGATGAACCCAGCCAACGTAGGTACCGGTGCCGATGCGAATATCCTGCGCATCATTGTCTTTATGGCAATCGGCATGGCGCTGATGGGTCTTACCTTCGGTTCAATGTCTGCCTACTTGCCGGAACTCTTTCCCACCAACGTCCGCTATACCGCATCCGGTATCTCATACAACGTGGCATCAATCTTGGGCGCGGCTTTGACCCCGTACGCTGCGGTATGGCTCAACGCCCACGGTGGTGTGGGTGCGGTAGGCATGTACCTTGCCGGTGCAGCGGTGCTGACCATCATTTTCATGGCAATTACTCACGAGACCCGCGATGTAGATTTGCACACCATGGCTCGCGAGTAGCCTTCCAGAACAAAAGGTGACCCCGTGAGCATTTTCAGGCTCACGGGGTCACTTTTATATGTTCAGCGTAACTTAGGGTTACAGCATCTGGTGTAGCTGGCGGGCTGCTTCAGAAATTGAACCGCTCAAGGACGGGTAGACGGTGAAGCTTTCTGCAATATCATCCACGTGCAGCTTCTTATCCACTGCAAGAGAGATGGGGAAGATCAGCTCGGACGCGCGGGGTCCAACAACCACACCACCGATGACGGTGCCCGAGTGCTTACGCGAAATGATCTTCACAAAGCCCTCGTTGACAGCCATCATCTTGGCGCGCGGGTTAGTTGTCAAAGAGAGCTTGAAAATATCGGCCTGATATTTGCCTTCCTCAACTTCTTTTTCACTCACGCCAACGGTTGCGATCTCTGGGGCAGTAAAGATATTTGCTGCAACCTGGTGGGTGCGTAGCGGCTTCACCGCATCGCCCACCATGTGCGCCACTGCAATGCGTCCCTGCATCGCAGCAACAGATGCCAGCGGTAGAACACCGGTGCAGTCGCCGGCCGCATAGATGTTCGAAACCGAGGTTCGAGACACGCGGTCAACCAAGATATGACCGGTTTCTGTAGTTTCAATACCTGCGTTTTCAAGCCCAATACCGTCGGTATTGGGAATAGAACCCACAGCGATGAGTACGTGAGAGCCTGTTACCTTACGGCCATCTGCAAGGGTTACGATAATGCCGTTGCCGGCTTCGTTGTATTCTGCTGCCTCTGCGCGCGAGCGCGGCATAACCGTGACCCCGCGTCGTTCAAAGACGTTCTCAAGTAGCGTTGCGGCGTCCTCGTCCTCACCGGGTAGCACGCGGTCACGCGATGAAATCAGAGTAACTTTAGTGCCCAAACCGTTATACGCCGAAGCAAATTCGGCGCCTGTGACACCGGAACCCACCACGACAAGGTGCTCCGGTAGTTCAGAGAGGTTATAGAGCTGAGTCCAGTTGAGGATGCGCTTGCCATCTGGCTTTGCAGTTTCAAGTTCGCGCGGATGGGTACCGACGGCCAGCATGATGTAATCTGCGTGGATATCGTAGTTGAGGCCGTTGATGTCATCGACGGTGACGGTATTACGATCTTTGATTCTGCCGGTACCATCGATGAGTTTGACGCCTTGTTTTTCAAGAGCGCGTTTGATGTCAGCTGATTGTTGTTTAGCCAGGTTTAGTAATCGGCTGTTGACTTTTTGGAGGTCGGTGCGCAAAGAATACTTCCCGTCACCGTCCACGATTTCGATACCCAGCTCATCAATCGCTGAGAACCGAGTCATCAAATCTGCTGATGCAATGAGGGTTTTGGAAGGAACGACGTCGGTGAGCACCGCTGAGCCGCCCATTCCCTTGCGTTCGATGATGGTGACGTCTGCGCCGAGGTGAGCCGCTACCAGCGCTGCTTCGTATCCGCCGGGGCCGCCACCTAAGATAGCTATTTTGTACTGAGATTTATCGTTATTGAGTACCACACTACTTATTGTGAGACAAATAATAGTTTCACTCAAACCCAAACACCTTCCGGACGCGGTTTTTCATAAGCGGGGACGGTGTAGTAAAGATCCGGACGGTGAATGCGCCTTGATTTTGGTAAATTTGGTGCATGACTACTTCTGCAGAATTTTCGGCGTTGGCAACTAATGACCCAGCGCATCCCGCTCTTGCTCGTGCAGCCAAAGCTGCTGAGTATATCGCTGAGAAAACCGGTGTGGAGAAACACGACATTGCACTGACATTGGGGTCAGGCTGGGGTGAAGCTGCGCAGCTCATCGGTGAGACCACACATGTTTTAGATGCTGCTGAAGTTCCGGGTTTTCATAAGGCATCTGTTGCTGGTCATCCCGGTACTTTGACTTCTATTGAAACTGAAAACGGCAAACGTGCTCTGGTTATTGGTTCGCGTACTCATTACTACGAAGGACGCGGCGTGGAGGCTGTTGTGCACGGTGTGCGCACCGCGGCGGCAGTTGGCGCATCCACCATGATTTTGACCAACGGGTGCGGGGGTCTGAACCCAAACTTTAGCGAAGGTATGCCCGTTTTGATTTCGGATCACCTTAACGGCACTTTTACGTCCCCGCTGGTTGGCGCTCATTTTGTTGATATGACCGACCTCTATTCACCGCGTATCCGCGATATTGCTCGTTCAATCGATAGCACCCTGCAAGAGGGCGTATACCTGCAGTTGCCCGGTCCTCACTATGAGACCCCCGCAGAGATTAAGATGGCGCGCGCTTGGGGAGCCGATCTTGTGGGTATGTCTACGGCGTTAGAAGCGATTGCGGCTCGTGCCGCGGGACTTGAGGTATTTGGTATCTCGCTAGTCACCAATATGGCTGCAGGTATTCAAGAGACCCCCTTGAATCACCAAGAAGTCATTGAGGCTGGAAAGAACGCAGGACCGCGTATCTCGCGGTTGTTAGCAGATATTATCGCGCAACTCTAAAGCCTATTCATCACAAGATTTTTGCTAGGAAGACTCGCTATGAGTAAAGATATTGACCAGCTCTTAGAGCAGGCTCGGCGCTGGGTTGAATCTGATCCCGATACCACCACGCAACAAGAGCTTACAAACCTCATTGAGGTAGTTGAGCAGAACCCAGAATCTGCAGCCGCTGATGATTTAGCCGATCGTTTCTCGGGTACGTTGCAGTTTGGCACCGCAGGTTTGCGTGCGGCGTTAGGCGCTGGCCCGATGCGAATGAACCAAGTTGTTGTCTCTCGTGCCGCTGCCGGTTTGGCGCTGTACGCATCGCATCGAGCGGAACAAGAGAACTGGGATAAGAAGACCGCTGTTGTGGGTTTTGATGCCCGTTATAACTCCGATGCTTTTGCGCGTATTACCGCAGAAATCTTTACGGCGGCAGGCATAGAAACCACTCTCATGCCTTCTCCCCTGCCGACTCCGGTGCTTGCATGGGCTACCAAAGAATTTGACGCTGAAATCGGCGTAATGGTGACGGCATCACACAACCCGGCTAACGACAACGGCTACAAAGTGTACTTGGGCGGCAACGCTGTGCCCGAAAGCGAGCGCGGTTCGCAAATTGTTCCACCCTACGACGCCCACATCGCAGCTTCGATTGTTCAGGCTACCGAAGCTGGCAAGATCAACCGCGCATCCAGCGGCTGGAACACTTTCCCGAAGACCATTGCCATTGATTATGCCCAGCAGGTGAGTGCGCTTGTACCAGCTGCTGAGCGTGATTTAAAGATTGTCTACACGCCGGTTCATGGCGTAGGCGCTCAGACTGCGGTGGACGTTTTGACGCGGGCAGGTTTTGAGGACGTTCATGTGGTGGAGAAACAGGCTCAGCCCGACCCCGACTTCCCAACGGCTGCCTTTCCCAACCCTGAAGAACCCGGCGTCCTAGACCTTGCTATTGAGCTAGCTCAGTCTATAGATGCTGACCTCGTCATCGCCAATGACCCGGATGCTGACCGCGCTGCTTTTGCTATCAAAGATGGAATGCACTGGCGGATGCTACGCGGCGATGAAGTCGGAGCGATCTTTGGCGTTATTATGCTGAATAAGATTGACAATACCGAAAATGCTGTCTTTGCTAACTCGGTTGTTTCTTCGCGCCTACTCGGTGCTATTGCGCGTTCAAACGGCATCAAGCACGTTGAGACATTGACAGGTTTCAAGTGGATTTCCCGCGTAGAAAACCTCACCTTTGGTTACGAAGAAGCCCTTGGCTACTGCGTTGATCCCGCTCATGTGCAAGATAAAGACGGCATTTCTGCGGCGCTGCTCATGGCTGAATTTGCCCAAGAGGTGAAAGCCCGCGGCGGAGCGCTCACAGATGTTCTTGAAGACCTTGCCAGTGAGTACGGTCTCTACGCTACAGACCAGTTATCTGTTCGCGTTGACGATCTTTCGCGTATCAAGACTATGATGAGTACTTTGCGCGCTCAAGCTCCAGCCAGTCTCGGCGGCTCGCCCGTTACTGAGGTACGTGACTTAGCACAGGGTTCAGCAGATTTACCGCCTACCGACGGCTTGCTCTACCTGACCGAAGATAATACCCGCGTCATTGTGCGACCGTCAGGCACCGAACCCAAGCTCAAGTGCTATATCGAAGTAATCCGCGCTACCGAGAACGGTCTTGATAGCGCACACCAAGAGGCAACGCAGCTTCTTGCAACTATCAAAAATGATTTGTCCGAAGCTCTCGGACTTGTTTCAAAGGAGGATTCCGTGACTGAGCTGTCATCACAGCAACTAGCAGGAATGATTGACCACACCATTTTGGCACCCAACGCATCAGAAGCTGATGTATTGCGCCTGTGTGCTGAAGCTCGCGAGTACGGATTTGCTTCCGTGTGCGTCAACCCCGTGTGGGCACCTACAGTGGCCAAGGCTCTGGAAGGTTCAGACTCCCTGCCCTGCGTTGTGGTTGGTTTCCCCTTTGGCGCATCGGCCAGCAACGTCAAGGCTTTCGAAGCTAAGACCGCGGTTGAAGCAGGCGCACGCGAAGTCGATATGGTAATCAATATCGCCGATGCGATTGCAGAGAATCGCGAGGCACTCGTTGCTGATATTCGCGCCGTAGCAGAAGCAGTCCACGCAGGCGGTGCAGGTTTGAAGGTAATCATCGAAACCTCATACCTTACCGATGCACAAAAAGTCTTAGCATGTGAGGCTGCTGTAGAAGCAGGTGCTGATTTCGTCAAGACATCTACCGGGTACTCCTCTGCAGGTGCGACCGTTGAAGACATTGCCCTCATGCGCAAGACCGTCGGCCCCAATGTAGGAGTCAAGGCATCAGGTGGTATCCGCGACCGCGCAACCGCTCTTGCCATGATTGAAGCCGGTGCCAGCCGTATCGGCGCATCCAAAGGCATTGAAATTATCGGCGCTGCGCAGTCAACCGCCGGAGATAACTACTAGGGGCTAGCTCCTCGCAGATAAAGTTTCCCATGCCGGGCTCTTTACCTTAGGTATAAAGAGCCCGGCATATTTGATCGGAACATGGGTGCTCGCAGGTCTCACGGGGCAGAGCTCGACGCGTCATTACTTAAATTTTTACTGACGCACCGTGCACAACCACATTTAGAGTCCTATACTGGTAAATAGCGTCCACATACACTTTCAGTGAGCACTAAGCTCACGCCCACACGTGAAGAGGTAAAACTCATGGCTAAGGCAGAATCCGTACGCGCTGACCGCGTGAGCGCTCACACTGTTGAAACCGAGACCAAGCACACCACCGTCCGCGAAACTGAAACTCTGCGTAGCGGCACTGCAACCACCGCATCCGTTGCACACCACGATGGTTTCCGCAAAGATGATGCACTCCTGGCAGGTTCATCAGATACTGACAAGCGCTCAAATGTAGAATCATTGGGCGAGCAAGAAGGCGATTACTTCAACGGTGGCCAGCCTTACTACTCCGGCACCCGTCACCTGGGCTCAAACATTCTGATGCTCGTCTTTTGCATGCTCGGTCTGCTTGCTACTTTCTGGGCGCTGGGCACTTACCCTGACGGTGGCCCCTGGTGGTTTGCAGCAGCAATCGTCTTCTACGCAATCACTTTCATGATTCCGACCTTGATTCTGCCGTCAAAGACTACTTCAGACAAGTACAACGGCGTAGAAAACATGCTCCGCTAATACTTTCTATTAGCTCAACAAGCACTCAGGCGGCGTCATTACCTCATAAAGAGGGTAAGGACGCCGCCTTTTTATATGACCGCAGGTGAGATCGCGAAACTCTTCTGGGTGACCACGTAATTCCCAAATACCGGCTCAAACTAGCGGAGTTTTGGGAGTTTCGTGGTCACATCGCAGTACATACAGGCATAGCTGAGCAGCTACTGCTGTACGGGTGCTTTTTCGGCCAGAATCAAATCAATAAAGCTCTCAGCCCAGTCAATGATTTCGCGGTCGACTAGATCTTTACCACCAACCTTGGCGGTCTTAGGACGCGGCAACAAGATTTGCCAATCTTCAGTTCCGGGCACCTGCTTGTAAAGAGCCCCGGGGTACATGCGTTCAAGACGCATTTTTCGAGACTCAGGCAAATCGTTCACAGGGAACACACGAACCTTTGGTCCCATCAGCTGAATCTCGCGCACAGCAACCTCTCGAGCTTTCAGACGCAGCAATGCCACCTGAAAGAGATTTTCAGTAGGTTCAGGAATTGCACCGTATCGATCGACCAGTTCTTCGCGAATTTCATCAAGGCCGGCTGCCGAAGTTGCCTGCGCAATCTCGCGGTAAGCCGCCAAACGTAAGCGCTCAGAGCTAACATACTCATGCGGCAGATGCGCGTTAATAGGTAGCTCGATCTTGACTTCTGCAGGGGCTGCTTCTTCAGTATCACCGCGGAAGTTCGCAACGGCCTCACCCACCAGACGCAGGTAAAGATCAAAACCAACACCGGCAATATGACCGGACTGTTCACCGCCCAGCAGGTTACCGGCACCACGAATCTCAAGGTCCTTCATTGCCAATTGCATACCGGCTCCCAGTTCATTGTGGGCAGCCACGGCTTTCAAACGCTCAAGAGCAACCTCTCCCAGCGGTTTATCCACCGGGTATAAGAAGTAGGCGTAGGCGCGCTCGCGTCCTCGCCCCACGCGTCCTCGCAGCTGATGAAGCTGAGACAGACCGTAGTTCTGAGCGCCATCGACAATCAGAGTGTTGGCATTAGAAATGTCCAGTCCGGTTTCAACGATGGTGGTGCATACCAGCACGTCAAAACGGCGTTCCCAAAAATCAACGATAATCTGCTCGAGGCGCGACTCGCTCATTTTGCCGTGGGCAACGGCGATGCGAGCCTCCGGCACTAGTTTTTGGATTTCAGCTGCTGCTCGTTCGATGGACGACACGCGGTTGTGTACGAAGAAGACTTGGCCTTCGCGCATCAGCTCACGACGGATAGCTGCCGTAATCTGCTTATCCGTTTTAGCACCGACAAAGGTAAGAACCGGGTGGCGTTCCTCAGGAGGGGTTGCCAAGGTTGAGGTTTCGCGGATGCCTGTCAAAGACATTTCCAGCGTACGCGGAATAGGGGTAGCCGACATCGCCAGCACATCCACGTTAGTGCGCATGGTCTTGAGCTTCTCTTTGTGCTCAACGCCAAAACGCTGTTCCTCATCAATAATTACTAGGCCAAGGTCTTTGAACTGAGTGGATTCAGAGAGCAGACGGTGTGTACCGACCATGATATCCACTGAACCGTTACGAATCCCCTCTTGAATCTCCTTGGTTTCTTTAGCTTTTTGAAAGCGAGAAAGCACGCTCACGCGCACGGGGAACCCAGAGAAACGCTCATTAAAAGTCTCGTAGTGCTGTTGCGCTAACAAGGTGGTAGGCACAAGCACTGCCACCTGTTTGCCGTCCTGCACTGCCTTGAAAGCCGCGCGCACTGCGATTTCAGTTTTACCGTAGCCAACATCGCCAGAAATCAAACGATCCATGGGAATCCCGCGTTCCATATCGGCTTTGACATCGTTAATTGCCGAGAGCTGGTCGGGGGTTTCGTTGTAGGGGAATGCTTCTTCAAGTTCGCGTTGCCACGGGGTATCAAGACCAAAAGCGTGACCTTTAGACGCCTGGCGGGCAGAATAGAGCTTGATCAAATCGGCTGCGATTTCTTTGACAGCCTTGCGCGCACGAGATTTGGTTTTTGCCCAGTCGCTACCGCCCATCTTTGACAGGGTTGGCGTGTCCCCACCCACGTAGTTTGAGACCTGATCTAGCTGATCGGTGGGTACAAAGAGCCGGTCACGCGGCGCTCCGCGCTTGGAGGACGCGTATTCAATTACCAGATATTCTTTCATCGGCTTGGGCTGGCCGGGCTTAATCATAGCCCCGGCAATGGGGCGCTGAGTCATTTCAACGAACTGTCCGATGCCGTGCTGCTCATGAACTACGTAGTCCCCTGCCTTGAGGCTCATGGGGTCCACTGTTTTTTTACGGCGGCGTACGGGTAGCTTGGCGCTGCGTAAATCTCGGGTGGCGTACGGGCTAGCCTTGCCCAAAATATCGGCTTCTGTCAGCAAACCCACTTTGAGCTCATCAATCATAAAGCCCTTACCAGCTGCTGCCGTGGTGAGCTCGATAATTCCCGCCGAAGGTTCTGCTGTCAAATCGTCTGTCCGTGCCGCCGGTACCTGCGCTTCTAAGAAGACTTCGCTCAGTCGTTGAAGCGGTCCCGGTCCATCCGTCACCGCAACGATGCGCCAACCATCCTTGACCTTACGAGAGACCTCGTCAAGAAGTTCGGTAACGTTACCTGCAAATGAGTGCGGCACGCGAGCATGGTAGGTGAAAACATGCGAGCCAGCATCTGCTTCTTCATCAATACCAAAGGCTGTGAAACTCCACCAGCCGAGTTGCTTGGCAAGGGCATCAGCGCGTGTTTGGGCAATGGTTCTAAAACCGCCGGATGCGAACGCTCCCCCATTTTGCCCCAGGTCAAGCGGGGCGTCAGTTCCATCGGAAGCTGATTCCCAGGCGGCAAAAAGAAATTCTTCGTTGGTCTGCACAAGATCGTGAGCGCGGGTTCGTACCTTTTCAGGCTCAAAGATGACAGGCAGTGAGCCAGATGGTAACAGCTCGATGAGCGTTGTCATCTTCTCTACGAGTAGGGGCGTCAACGATTCCATACCCTCTACGTAGATACCACCGGCAATTTTTTCAAGCATTGTTGCTGCACCCGGAAAGTCATTTTTTAGGCGGGCAGCTTTGCTCATAACCTGCGGAGTTATCAACAGTTCACGGCACGGGGGCGCGATGAGTTCAGTCGGGGCAGTTTTAGACGTGATGGTGCGCTGATCAGCCACAGAGAACCAACGCATATTCTCAATCTCATCACCAAAGAACTCGATGCGAACAGGGTGGTCCTCTACCGGTGAAAACACATCAAGAATACCGCCGCGCACGGCGAATTCGCCGCGCTTTGAGACAAGATCCACGCGGGAATAAGCCGCGGCTGATAGTGATTTCACCACGGCGTCAAAATCTTTTTCTTCTCCTACGGCCAGTTCAACCGATTGCATATCTTCTAGACCTGCAACCAGAGGTTGCAAGACTGCTCGTACAGGTGCAATCACGATTGCTGGCCGAGTGGCAGCGTCCTTGGTGAGAGAGCGGATAACGCTCAGACGCTGGCCGACAGTGTCACTACGGGGTGAAAGACGCTCGTGTGGCAGAGTCTCCCATGCGGGGAAGATTTGCACGAGCTCAGGTTCGATGTAGGACTCCAAAGCAATGCTGAGATCTTCAGCTTCGCGGTCTGTTGCGGTTACTGCAAGAACGGTACCGCCTGTTTCGGCACGGACACCGCGGGCGAACTCGGCAAGCAGAACGGGGCGAATGCCGTCCACCGCGCCGATGACGAGCTCTTCAAAGCGTTCTGACACAGGTACGGCAGCACGAGAGATGAGGGCCGTAAACCGTTCATCGGTGTTAAGAAAAGCAGTTAAACCGCGCAGGCTCATGAACGTTCCTTAGTCTTAAAAACACGGGGTAAAAATAGCAATGGCGCGTAGTTATTCTACTCTAGAAGGCCTCCTCTAGCGCCACGCTTATCCCTCAGCGGAATGCGCTCACGCCAGGTTTTTCAGGCTTTATAGCTGTATAACCGTTCTCCAATCCATAGCAGTGGGTGAGAAATGAGAATCAGGGGTAAATCAGGCGAAACTGGAATCAAGATTTTTTGACTCATAATTACTTTCCATTGCCAGGCAGGATGCGGCGTGGGACTGACTCGCGATGAATATCAGTGCTTTATTACTGTCGTTACGCTCTAATTCATAAACTTATTAGTTTAAAAAATTACTCAACAGTAAATTCCGTCGAGACCCTCATTTCACCCACCTCCCCCAGCTAGCCCCTCAAACACCCCATGTCACCCCTCATAATTCAACTCTTTAGGGGACAACTAGCCCCTAATGCAATGACGGATATAATCACATTTTTCCTTGTCATCAATACTTTTATTCCCCACAAGAACGGGCTAATATACCAATTAGGGAAAAGCTAAATAATTCATGCTTCACACGGTTTTAGGGAAAATCAACCGTTGGCGACAGCACATTTAGCAAAAACAATTAGGGGAATATATGAAAGAGCACGAGAACGCTCAGGGGAAAAACGCAACGCGTTTGAGAGCTCTCGTTCCGCTTTGCGCGGCACTCACACTAGCGATAGCAGGTTGCTCATCGCAGCCCAATGAGGCATCCGGTGATGCTTCAGCACAAACTTCACAATCTGCATCAGCTTCGCCATCAGCACAGGCATCCGAGTCGACTAAGCCATCTAAGACCGTTCAGTCCTCAGATTCTGCGCAACCTAGCGATTCACCTGCTGAGCAGGCATCGGATAGCGCCGATGATTCATCGGCTCAAGCAGGAAATAACGAAGATGCTCCTGCCGAAAACTACGCAGGCGCTGAGAAACTTACGAGTGCACCTACCGTCGCCCTCGATAACGCTGATGTCAACAAGACCAAAGATTTATACAACTCATACGAGAACAACCTCTCGTCAGTAACCCTCGATAAAGCAGCAAGCGATCCTTCACAAGAGGAAGCTGCCCAATCCGAAACTGAAGATAACCAAGGCACCTCAACTAGCTTTGGTCAGCTCAGCGAAGAGACCCAGAAGAAAATCGATGAAGTTGCCACCGGCAGTGCAGCCGATGAGTTTAAGTCTTCAGCGTTGGAATATGGGATTAACGGTTGGACTCAAGAAGGTACCTCTACCGTAGTTGGTAAACCGAAACTTACTGATACCACGTTCAACCATCAGCCAGCGAAGCTCCTTGAAGTATGTCTTGACTCATCTAACGTCAAAGTCAAAGATCAAGCAGGCAACGTCCTTACTGACACCCAAGGTCCGCGCCGCTCGCTCAACATTTTTACCCTCGTGAATGCAGATGGGCAATGGAAAATCGCTAATCACGAATTTCCGAATAACCCCGACTGTTAACACACTCTTCAATCCTTAAACGTCTCTTATTTCGAGAGACGTTTGCAGATACTGCGCATCGTACAACAGTTTCGGCTGGAGCAACTCGCGATTTGGATCTGCTTTTCACAACACAAGTTCGAAAGAATTCACATGGAATTTCGTTCATCACTGTTGAAGTTTGGCGCCGGTCTTCTTGCCGTTGCTACAACTGCAACTGTTTTACCGGCTGCATCCGCGGCAGAGGCACCCAAGGTAGATGGTAAAACCAGCGCTACCGCAGCAGCATCCTGTTTTGAAATCAAACAGAATGATCCCGAATCAAAGAGCGGTTCGTACTGGCTCTACACTCCTCAGATGGACGCTCCAGCGCAGTTCTACTGTGACCAGGAGACCAACGGTGGTGGCTGGGTCATGATTGGCCGCGGTCGTGATGGCTGGACAGAGGATTACGTGGGTAAGGGCAAGGCAGAAGACCTCGCATCAAACCCTGATGGCACCGATGCTTTCGCTCCTGTCCAGCTGCCTTCGACCACTGTGGATGCGTTACTTGGCGGTAAGCCCGTCAACCAGCTTTCCGACGGTGTACGTTTTGCACGCTCGCTGAACAGCACCGGCAGCGCGACTCAAAATGTGTACGCTAAGCGTGCACGTCAGAGTCAGTGGAGCTGGGCGCTTCGCGCTAAGCAGCAGTGGGATAACATCACTTTCGATAACCCTGCAGGCTACCCTAGCGATTACACCAAAGACACCAACCTCGGTAACCTTGCTTGGTTCGATAACCGCTACTACCGCATGGACTTCACCACCGCATCCAACTACAGCTGGAAGCTTGGTTTTATTTACGGTTCATACATGACCGGCAGCAACAGCTCTACTTCTTACCTCTGGTCGAACACTAACGGCGGCACATCCCCCATGGCGTTCACTCAGGTATATATGCGTCCTCAGTTGACTCAGGCTGACCTCGGCACCCGGCAGATTGCTGACACCGGCGCGGCAGGATCTTCTAAGCGTGCACTACCCAACAGCTACTCCACCGCGTGGAAATGGCGCACCTCAGAACAGACAGGCAGCGGCGCAACCGGTGAAATGAACACCTACGTTCAGGCGTTTACGCAGGTTGGCAACACCGTATTTACCGGTGGCGATTTCAAGAGCCTGAATTCAAAAGCAGGTGAAACCGTCGATCAGTCGTACATCGCAGGATACGACGTAAATACCTCAGAACTTGTGCGTTCATTCATGCCTAAACTCAACGGCCAGGTTAAAGCGCTGCAAGCTCTGCCTAACGGCAAGCTTGCCGTAGGCGGTGACTTCACCGAAGTTAACGGTGAGCACGTCAATAATTTCGTAGTTCTTGACCCCACCACCGGTGCCATCGATAAGACATGGAGCTGGGACATCGCAAACCGCACTACCGGTGGCGTTACCCAGGTTAAGGCTATGACTGTTCAGGGCGATTACCTGTATATTGCCGGTAACTTTACCCATGTCAAGGGCAACACCTCAGATGTTTACACCTTCTCGCGCAACGCAGCACGCTTCAATTTGAAGACCGGTAGCGTTGACTGGAAGTGGCGTCCCAACTTCAACGGCACCGTTAACGGCATTACCGCCGCTGCCGATGGCTCAAGCGTCCACACCGCAGGTTACTTCTCGACCCTCAACGGTCAAGAGGCATGGAAACTTGCCGCTTTAAACTCAACCGATGGTCAGATGCTTGCTCCGTGGGACTGGCAACTGTCATACAGCTCCAAAGCAGCTTCACCTCGTGCAGGCTTCCAGTTTGACGTTGAAGATGCTGGCAACACTGTTTTCGCAGGCGGCGCCGAGCACCTCATTTCGCAGTACGCTAAGGGTAGCTACGCTCGTTTGAACTCTTCTATCACCAAGAGCGGTGGCGACTTCCAGGATCTCACCATCAACAACGGTGTGGTTTATGGCTCCTGCCACTGTGGTGATCATATCTACGAAAACAGCCAGACCTATCTCTCACCGTGGACTGAAAACGATAACGTATACTCCATCCGTTTGACCGCAGCATTCGATGCTGAGACCGGCAACATCATCCAGGAGTTCAACCCGAACGTTTCAGGTCAGAGTGGTTTCGGTATCTGGGCTAACTTTGTAGATTCAACCGGTGTTCTGTGGGTTGGGGGCGATATTAATAAGTCGCTCGGCGCTAATGGCGTTCAGCCCACCGTTGGTTTCGCTCGATACTCTCCGCGCGACGTAACTGCTCCCGGCACCCCTGCAACCTTGCAGGTAACTACCGAAAATGGCACCGATAAGCTCTCATGGGCAGCATCTGCTAAGGGCTCCACCTATCAGATTCTGCGCGACGACCGCGTTATTGGTACCAGCACCACTACTTCATTTGAAGTACCTCACGTAGATGGTGGACGCTACTTTGTTCGCGCGGTAGATCAGGCAGGTAACTACTCCGCAACTACTGCTGTGGCTGTAGCGCCGACTGAGGCTCCTACTCAGGAACCCACCCCTCAGACTCCGACTGAGGAGCCTACTACTCCAGCTCCCGCTGAACCTACTACTCCCGCTGCCGATACTTTTTCGGGCGATTTAGTAGCAGCTGGCTCAGAGTGGAGCTACCTGCCCGAGGTCAATGAATTTGACACCACCTGGAAGAACGTTGATTCAAAGACAACGGGTTGGAAGACCGGTCAGGCACCCATTGGCTGGGGACACAACAGCGTGAAAACTACTGTTGATTCCACTCGGGTTGGTATGCCAATTTCAGTTCAGTACCGTAAAGAATTCACTCTAGATTCTGCAGTACCCGCTGAAAAGAAACTGGTTCTCAAGACTAGAGTTGATGATGGCCTTGCAGTTTACGTCAACGGACAAGAAGTAGCTCGTAAAAACCTGATGGCTAACGCAGCTCCCCTAACTATTGCAACCAGCGCGGTTGACACGCAGTTTGCAATTGAGAACCCGTTGACCATTGAGGTTCCTGCCAACATGTTGACGACAGGTAAAAATGTAATTGCAGTAGAGCAGCACTCATACATGCGCTCAACCGCAAACAACACTTTCGATCTTCAGGCAACCTGGCAGAATAAGTAAGATATTCTCCCAGCCTTTTAGAATCCGAAAAGATCTAAAGTAGACGGTGATGGTCTCTGCTGATGCAGAGACCATCACTTTTATTTTTGCCCCGGGATTTGCTATCGATATTAATAGACCAAGCGCGGGTTGAATGTTTGCTCTTGCCGCCCCTACGACGGCGCCCTTGGCAGCTATCCATCGAACCTCATCTCTTCCGGGCAAGAGACTCAGGCACTGAGATTACCTCATCACGTAGTTTTATCCATATCTTCATAAATTTTTTAGGGCTACCAATAAACAAGAGGAACTTCGCAGAAGGGGTTTTGAAGTTAGATTGTGCAGATAATCAAGATTTGATCATATGTAGCACAGAATTATTGCAGTATACCTAGGCGTAAATTTAGCCATGGTTGTATGGATAAGCACGTATTAGAGCAAGAAAAAGATGTCATACACATCGTTATTTTTTCTTAAAGGTTTATCGTATTCATCACTAAAACTTCAGAATCGCACTGAGAGAACCACCAGTAGCTTTTAGAAAAATCAACCCTTTAGCTGAACTATCGCAATATTCACAAAATTTTATCGGACAATATCCCTAGCCCACCACACCCCACGGAGAGACAACCAGTATTTCAGCTTGCCAAAGCCTCATCCCAAGCTTTCTCTACATCAAAAAACGTCCACATGGTGACAATGTAAAACTCAACACGTACTCTTATGTGGTCACTTAAATGCGTGTACACAAAACATTCATCAAAAATAAACAATTACAATAATAAGTGCATGTTTTGCGCGTGCATTAGCTTTATTCCCCTTTCGCTCCCCTTCCCCTAAGGCACGTATCGCGCAGAATACTTACGCTTTGCACTTATATTTACGACTTTCGGGTTGAGAGGGAAATTTTCATTGAGTACAGCAACACCGCGTCCAACCGGTTTTAAGGACACACTGGCTGCGCTGAATAGCGCACAAAAGCCTGGCATCGGGGTTCCCGCATATACCCGCTGGATTAACCGCCGTATCGCGCGCGTCTTTGCAGCAGCAGCCGTAAAGTTCGGTATTACTCCTAACGGTGTTACCGCGATTAGTTCAGCATTTTCGCTGGCAGGTCTCATCGTCTTGCTGTTTGCAGCCCCTACCATCCTGACCGGTTTCATCGTTGCCCTACTTTTTGCGCTTGGATACGCTCTTGACTCAGCTGATGGTCAGGTTGCACGAGTAACCGGTGCATCCTCACCTTCAGGTGAGTGGCTCGATCACGTTGTCGACTCCATTCGCGTCCCATCGATTCACCTTGCTGTACTTGTAGGTTTTATTCGCTATTCAGATCACTGGGCATTTTCCGGATGGAAGCTCTGGTGGCTGCCAATGGCCTTCACCGTTGTCACTGTCGGTCACTTCATGAGCCAGATTCTTGCTGAGCAGCTTCGCAACAACCGCAAGACTTCTGCTCCTCCTACAGGTGGTCCGCTTCGCTCGTTCGTCAACCTGCATATGGACGCAGGCACCCTCTGCTGGATTTTCATTTTCTGGGGTTTCGGTACCGGTTTCCTTATTGTGTACGGTCTGTTGTTCCTCGGTAACTTCCTCACCATGGTCGTTTCTATGCGACGTAAATACAAGAGCCTTTCAGTTTCAGGAGAATAACCAATGACTTTGCCCTCAATCTCAGTAGGTATCGCAACTATTGGCTCGCGCCCCGAGTTGCTTCGCACTAGCGTCCAGTCCATCTTGGATCAGGACTACCCCGGATCTATTGAAGTTATCGTGTCGTATGATCACGTAGAGATCGACACTCTTGATGATTTAGTAATCCCCAAGAACCGATCATTGGTAACCGTAACTAATACGCATCCTCGCGGTCTTACAGGCGGACGCAATACTTGCATTGATGCGGCATCTGGCGAGCTCATGGGGTTCTGCGATGATGATGATTACTGGTTTACCAACAAAATTTCTGCTCAGGTGGCCTTGTGGCAGGCTCATCCTGAAGCTGTAGCTATTTCATCGGGCATGACTGTTCGCTCAGGTGGCCAAGACATCGTTCGTCTGGCACCCGAACGCGCTACTTTCGATGATTTCTTGCTCTCTCGCATTACTGAAATTCACCCCTCAGCTATGCTGTACCGCCGTGAAGACCTCCTAGAAGGCGGTCTGATTGGTCCTGTTGATGAGGACCTTCCAGCTGGTTACGGTGAAGATCATGACCTACTCTTGCGTGCTACCCGTTTTGGCGATGTTCTTTCAGTTCAGGAATCTTTGATTCTTGTGCTGTGGGATCGCCCCTCGTATTTTGCGGGCAAGTGGGATTCTATGACCGGCGGGTTAACCTACATGCTCCAAAAGTTCCCCGAGTTCGAACGCTCTCCGAAGGGCCTGGCGCGTATTGCCGGTCAGATTGCTTTCGCACATGCAGCTCAGGGCAACCGTAAGGACGCTTTTGCTTATGCTCGCTCTGCTTTGTCACGCGATCCTAAGCAGTTGCGTGCGTGGGCAGCTCTGCCAGTAGCCGCCGGCATTATTCCTCCCGCTACTTTGCTGAAGGCTGTTCAAAAAACCGGTCGAGGCCTGTAATAAGTACCATGCCAGAGACTGTTTATATTTCTCGCGCCAGGATGCGTCAGATGCGTCTTGCCCAGCAAAGTGCTGCCCACGGGGTAGCACCTTTGCCGGCATGGCCTATCTGGGTACTTCTGTACGGCTTCCCTCTTGTATGGGCAATGGGGTTGGGGCAATTTATGCCCACGATTCTCGCTTTCGTGATGGTCGTGCTGATGCTCATGCGTCGTTCAATCATTTCGCTTGGTCCGCAGTGGATGTGGGGCGCTTTGATTGTGTGGTGCTTGCTGTGTGTTCTGGCGCTGGATTCACCGAGCCAGTTTCTGGGCTGGGCGCTACGTTTTATCAATATTTTTAACGTAGGTATTTACAGTCTGTATTACATGAATGCGCGTGAACGTATCTCAGTAAATTCGTTGCTCGGTGGTTTGTTCACGGTATGGGCGACTGTCATTGCGCTGGGTTATGTGGGCATGATTATTCCTGAAGCCCGTTTGACAACACCTATGTCATTTCTGTTGCCGGGATCGTTGACTCGAAACGAGTTAGTGAAAGACTACGTTTTACCTCCTATGGCTGAAGTTCAGCTTCCGTGGGGTGCTCCGGAACCTTATATTCGCCCGTCTGCTCCTTTCCCCTATGCAAATAGCTGGGGCTTGGCGTACACATTTTTGACCCCGGTTGTGTTTGCTATTTTGGCACGCGTGAAGAAGTGGTCCATCCGCATCGCTTTGGTCCTTTTGATTCCGGTCTCGCTGATTCCAGCTATTGCCACTTCTAACCGCGGTATGTTCATCGGTCTCGGCGTATCAGTCTTGTATGTGATTGTGCGCCAGGCGCTACGCGGTAGCTGGGCAGGTGCTATCGCGGGCATTGTGGTTTTGGGTAGTGCTAGCTTCTTCCTGTGGGTTTCGGGTGCGGCTGCTCAGATTATGGGCCGTCAGGAATACTCAGACTCAACAGGAGGACGTGCGGCGCTGTACGAGGCGACCTGGAATGCCACCTTGAAGTCACCGTTCATTGGTTACGGTACATCAAAGATGAACAACGCTATCGGCGTGTCCATGGGTACGCAGGGTTACCTGTGGGCTTTGATGTTCTGCTTTGGGCTGGTGGGCTTGGCGCTGTTCTTGGCGTTTATTGTTTCATCCGTTGTTAGTACGTGGAATGTCGTGTCCACAACAGGGTTGTGGCTTCAGTCCTTACCGGTTGTTGCAATTAGTGTTTTTGTTTTTTATAGCTTCGACATCATGCAGCTGTCAGCTCTGATTTTGAGTATCACAGCGCTGTTGCGTTCGAAGGTTTACGGAGAAGGTTTGTAAGTGGCTGCAAAGTCTTTAGCTAAAAGCGGTGCGTTAGCGACGCTGTGCGTCATGTACGGCGCTATCGCCGCGTTTGCAGCTCAGTTGATTGTTGCAAACGGATTCGGTGCAGAGGGTTCAGGTACCTTTTTTCAAGTAATGGCGCTGTTCACTGTGGGTACATCGCTCTCTGTATTTGGTGCAGATACTGGTTTGGTTCGTACCGTGTCAGCGCAGGTTGCTTTGGGTCGTCATTCGGCTGTTCCCAAGCTAATTCGTTTTGCAACGATTCCTTCGGTGATTATTGCTTTTGTGGTAACCAGTGCTGCTTTAATTTACGCGCTACCTGCAGTTACTCCGGGCTTATCCGATACCTACCGTGCTGTCCTCTTCGCCTCGGTACCTTTCTTGGTCGCGTCCGCATTGATGACGCTGTGCTTTGGTATTCTGCGCGGACAGCATCAGGTGGTTACGTTCACTACCTTGCAAAATGTGGTTCTACCTACTATTCGTGTACTGGCCGTGATCGCTGTTGTCGCTGCAAGCGCTGGTGTAGTTTACCTGGCATTGGCATGGTCAACTCCGATTATCTTGGTACTTTTGATTGCCATTTGGTTGGTCAAAAAGCATATGCCAACCGGTGCAGACACTGTTGCTCCCGATGCCCCTGTTGCCGAAACCGCCAAGTCTTTTTGGGGATTCAGCTCAGCCCGCGGTGTAGCTACCATTGTTGAGTCAATTCTGGAATGGATTGACGTCATGCTCATCACCGCTTTTATGGGTGTGGCAGCCGGTGGTGTCTACGGTGCAGTCAACCGATATGTTCGTGTGGGCGCCATGGTAGAGCACACCGCTCGTATGGTTACCGGTCCCTCCATTAGTGCGGCGCTGGCAACCAGTAATCTCGATCGGGCTCGCAACATCTTCCTTAACACCACGCGAGCGCTGGTAGCAGTTGCATGGCCGTTCTACCTCACCATGATGTTCTTTGGTCCAGCTCTCCTTAGCTTCTTCGGAAAAGAATTCACCCAGGCAGCACCCATCTTCTGGATTATCTGTTCTGCGATGATGCTGGCTGCAGCAGCTGGCGGTGTTCAATCGGTTCTGCTCATGAGCGGCAAAAGCCGTTGGCAGCTGTACAACAAGCTCTCATCTTTGGCCGTAGCAGTAGTTCTCAACCTCACGCTCATTCCGCTGTGGGGACTCGCAGGTGCAGCTACCGCGTGGGCGGCTGCCGTTCTCACCGATACCTTACTTGCCGCTTACCAGGTATTTAAATACGTTGGCATTCGCGCTAAGGTTTCTGACCTTGCTCCATCAGCCTTGCTCTCGTTAGGCGTCGTCGGCATTGGCGGCTGGCTGGTCAGCATGTTCTTCGGTCAAGAACTTCTAGGTTTGATTGTTCATGTGTGCGTAGTGCTTGTTCTTTACGCCGTGTTGATCGTTGTTTTCCGCAAGTCACTCGGCATCGATAAATTCTTGCGTGCACGCAAAAAATAGTTTTCTTTTATCAATATTCCAATAACTTCTACAATTTCAGGAGCGTGGTTAGTAAATGGCTACTACAGAGCCCACCTACTCAACACGTGCTGGTTCGCAAAAGGTTCAGCGTCACGCATCAGAGTACGCTGTGAAACCTTTGTCAATATCAGAGCAGTTCCGTAAGATCGGTCGCCACAAGGGGATTTTTGCGTCCGTTCTTCTTCTTTGCTTGCTTCTTTCAGCTATTGCAGGCATGTTCGTCAAGCCTTCCTACGAGGCTAAATCCACGGTGGTTGCTTACCAGCTGCCCACCGACCCGGGCAACCCTAATACCATTGGGCAGCGCATTGATATTGAGACCGAGTCATCTGTTGCCGGTTCAAAAGAAGTAACCGATGCAGCAGCTACAAAGCTTAATCCCGAGAACGAGAACCTGGGTAAACAGATTCGTAGCAACATGCAGGTCTCTGGCCACTCACAAACGGCAGTGATGGATATCTTCGTCACTAACAGCGACCCGCAGAAGGCTGCTGACATGGCGAACGCGGTAGCGCAGAGCTACCTAGATGTGCGCTCACAGCACATGCAAGAGGCTATCAAGACCGCATCCGATAACGCTCAGGCACAGATTGATGCTAGCGGTTCCGATGATGCCAAGAAGGTGTTGAACGAGAAGAAAGCTCAGATTCAGCTGACTTCAACTAACCCCGGCCGCATCGTTTCACAGGCATCAGCTCCTTCAGATTCTCAGTCACGCGGTATGCCCATTTACTTGGCTATCGGCGCTGTATCAGGCCTGTTGTTGGGTGCCCTTGCCGCTTATTTGGCAGACCGCAGCAGCAAAAAAGTAGCTTATTCAGACCGTTTTGAAGATGTAAGCGAACGCAAGGTTTCTGTTGTTCCCGCGAACAACAAGGCTGAGGGATTGCGTCGCGTTCTTCGTCGTATCGGTGCGCCTGAAGGTGATCTTGCTGCAGCTGGCTTGGGCGGTATCACTGTCTACTCCACCGATTCAGCCCTGTCCGGCGAAATTTATGAAGAACTCAAGCAAGTATTGCCGGCTAAGAGCACCAACTTCGCGACCGCATCAGCATTCGAATCGATCGAATCTGGTTCAGCAATCAAGCGAGTTGTTGAAGCTAAAACACCGATTGTTATTGAAACCGCATCTGACACAGATCTGTCGAAGCTATTACTTGCCGCTGAAGCTACCGGCGCTTTGCTCGTTGTGGCTAACTCAGCAACCAGCCATCGTCAGCTCAAGGAATTCTTCGACTCAGCCGATTTCTCAGAGTCAACCACTGTGGTGCCTGTTTTCGTTGACGAAAAATAAGACACACTAAAAACACTAATCTAAGGGGAAAGATATGAAGGTCATGCTGGTAGCAAGTGCAGGGGGGCACTTGGCGCAGCTTATTGCACTCGATAAGTTCTGGAAGGATCATGAGCGATCATGGGTTACTTTCAAGCTTCCGGAAGTCGAGGCTGCGCTCAAGGACGAGACGGTGCACTGGGCGTACTTTCCGACCACTCGCAACATTCCGAACGCTGTTCGCAACTTCGGGCTTGCGTGGAAGGTACTGCGAGAAGAACGCCCAGACACCATCATTACCGCTGGTGCTGCGGTGTCGGTGCCGTTCTTTTTAGTAGGTAAGGTTCTCAAGATGCGCACCGTGTTCATTGAAGCATACGACCGCATCACCATGCCTACTATGAGTGCTCGCATGTGCTACCCGATGACTGATCTTTTTGTGGTTCAGTGGGATGAGCAGAAAAAAGCTTTCCCTGAATCTGTTAATATTGGCGCTATTCTTTAGTCCTCGTTCATCTACGGACTATTTGTTTTGAGTACAGGAAGTGACATGAGCGAGAATTTGAACTCTAAAGAAGTCAAGGCGTATGACCTTGTAGTGTCTATTGGCACGGATCACCACCGTTTTGATCGCATCGTAGGCTGGGTAGATTTATACCTAGAGATGCACCCAGAACTCACCTGCTTGTTCCAGCATGGCTTTACTGACGCACCTAAGAATGCTGAGACTGTAGCTCGTATGCCGCGTGTAGAACTCTTAGAGTTTTACCGCAGTGCCCGAGTCGTGCTGGTTCAGGGTGGCCCCGGTTCAATTTTGGATGCGCGGGAGGTTGGGGTAATTCCGATTTCGGTACCTCGCGTAGCTGAGCTCGATGAGGTTGTTGATAACCATCAGGTCGAGTTCTCTAAGGTCATGCAATCGTACGGTGAGACTTTTATGGTGCAGGATCAAGAAGCCTTGTTCGCTATGCTTGATCGCGCATTCGCTGATCCATCTATCGTGCACGGCGAGGTTCGCTTACCGCAGGCTGATACTGCTTCTGAAAATCTTGCCCGGGAGTTAGAGGCAATGCCCGCCAAGACCCAGGTGCACGATGTTAAAAAGTTTGTACGCCGCGCATCTCAGATTGCGATGGGTATCGTAGGCCCGAAGTTGCGTAAGTAGCTATAGAGAATATTGATTGAGCCGGTGGCTTTCACTTTTAGGGTGAAAGCCACCGGTTTTTGTCTATTTTGTACGCTGACAGGTGTAAGGACGCGCGCCACACCCCCGGGAATAAAATGTGTGGCTTAGTATGGGTGCAAGTACTGTTTAGTGAAAGGAAGTGTTATGGCTATTTCAGAGACCGTAACTGTGAATGCTCCGCTTGATCAGGTGGTAGCTGCTTTTAGTGACGAAGATTTCGCGCGCTATGTTTCAGAACGCTTAGGCGTAACCTTGGATAATTTCTCGGTTGCCGGTGATACTGCAGGTAGCTTTACAGCTACGTCGGTTCGTGGTGTTCCTGCTGAGCGTGTACCCGATATGGCTAAGAAGTTCGTGTCTAAGGGTCTTTCATTGACTCAGACCGATCAGGTTTCTGATGCAAACGCTGATGGTTCCCGCGTTGTAACCACTGAGATTAAAGCAGGCGGCGTTCCGATTAGTGCTAAGGCTGTGCAGACCCTGACCGCTGTAGGTGAGGCCACTAAGGTTGATGTTAACGGCGAAGTAAACTCGTCCATTCCTTTTGTGGGTAAGAAGATTGCTGCAACTGCTGAGCCTTATGCAGGTAAGGCTCTGGGCTTGGTTGCTCGTTCACTTGAAGAGTGGTTGAAAGCTAACCGCTAATTCTTTTTATACAATTCAGCGCAAAACATAAGGGACGGTATCGAAAGATACCGTCCCTTATGTTTTAATTATTTTTTATTTAGCGTTAGGAGTTAACGCTGCAAGTGCCGCGCGGAGCTTAGTAGATGAAGTATGTGCGGTATACGGGAAGTACACTACGTTTACTCCAACCTCTGCAAAACGATTTTCGAGGTCTACACCGCGAGGGGTGCCTTTCCAGTCATCGCCTTTGAAGAAGGTATTGAAGCGAACCTGCTCCCAAGTCTCAAGCTTGTCTACAACGGTTTCTGCGCGTACCTCATCAACAAAATCAATGTGGCTTACGATTTCCATGCGCTCTGCCAACGGGACGATAGGCAAACGACCCTTGGTGAGTTCAAGCATTTCGTCAGATACAACGCCGGCAATCAAGTAGTCACAGTTTTTCTTTGCTTCGCGAAGAATGTTGAGGTGACCTACGTGAAATAGATCGAAAGCGCCAGCGGCATAACCGATGTTCATATTTCCCCTTAAATAAACACACGCAATGAGTGTTTGAAAGATTTGCGTCAAAAACAGTCCCCAGCTGTTTTTTATAATTCCTTAATACTTTACGGGATATTTCTTTGTTAGTTTGTTTTATTTAATACATAGTTTGGGGGACGGACGGGGCTGTTCTGCGCCACATTTTTATTTCAGGTCGGCTAAGCAGGAAAAACAGCGTTTTCTCTCGAATTCTCTTTACGCACAGTCTCTCGCCGTCGGTTCGGTTCACTTTTGGGTCATGTGTGTACCAACCCCGCTAGGTTCACAGCTATTTTCACCGGTATAAGAATCAGCACCCACCGATTACTACTCATATCAGAACGGGTGGTCAGAACCGTCAAGTTCTGACCACCCGTTTGCCCAGCAGATTTTGGCAAGGCTTATGAGAGGGCTGCCTCTTTAGCTGCTTCTTCTGCAGCAACCCAACCAAGCATTGCGCATTTGACGCGAGCTACGAATTTGGCAACCCCGGCAAAAGCAGCGGCATCGCCCAATACTTCTTCATCGGGCTCGATTTTGCCGCGACTACGCAACATTTCACGAAAATCATCGACTAAAGCTTGCAATTCAGTTGTGGTCAGGCCAGGAGCCATTTCACTCAGAACAGATGCCGCCGCCATAGAGATGGAGCAACCATCGCCCTCCCAGGAAATCTCTTTGACCTGGGGTTCAGCATCTTCAGTAAGGGTCACGCGCAGGTTGATTTCATCGCCACAGGTGGGGTTGTACTGGTGGTTGTCAGCACTCGGCAGACCGTGCGCATCCTGTAGGCCTTCGCCGTTACGCTGTTTTGAGTGGTCAAGAATGATTTGCTGATACAGCTGATCTAAAGCTGACATAGAGGTATCTTCTTTCGTGTTTAGAGTCCGAAATAACCGCGGACGCCAGCAAGAGCTTCGATAAAACGATCGACGTCATCGGTGGTGTTGTAGATGTAGGCGGACGCACGGGTTGAGGCTGTAATACCGAGGGCACGGTGCAGGGGCTGGGCGCAGTGATGTCCCACGCGTACTGCAATGCCTTGAGTATCAAGTAACTGTCCGACATCGTGAGGGTGTACGCCGTCCACGTGAATCGCTGTCATTCCTGCGCGTTCAGTACCCGCTGCAGGGCCAAGAAGGCGAACACCGTCAATAGAGCTGACGCCTTCAGCTAAACGAGCACCCAGTTTTGCCTCCCACGCATGAACGTTGTCCATGCCGATGTGTTGCAGGTAGCGTACTGCCTCAGCCCACGCTACAGCTTGCGAGATGCGCTGGGTACCGGCTTCAAATTTGATGGGTGCAGGCATCCACTGTGCCTCAGTCATAGTGACCTTGGTAATCATCGAGCCACCGGTGAGGAAGGCAGGCATAGCTTCTAGAAGCTCATTCTTGCCATAAAGCGCGCCGATACCTGTAGGGGCTAACATCTTGTGGGCAGAAATCGCAGCGAAATCAATGTCAAGAGCTTTCACATCGACCGGCATATGAGGAGCAGATTGGCAGGCATCGAGTACAGCAAATGCACCCACCTTGCGCGCTAGCTTGACCATAAACTCGACATCGGTAAATGCACCTAGAACATTCGAAACATGAGTAAAGGCAAGAATCTTGGTGCGATCAGTGACAACCTTTTCTGCAGCTTCGTAGTCGATGGTGCCGTCCTCAAGTAACGGAATGTGCTTGAGAGTAGCACCGGAACGCTGCGCAAGAATTTGCCACGGAATAATATTGGCGTGATGCTCCAACTCGGTGGTTACAATTTCATCACCTTCAGAAAGCGCGAACTGTTGCGCAGCTTCTCCGCCCAGCCCTTGCGAGGCATTACCAAAACTATAAGCAATAAGGTTCAAGGCTTCGGTGGCGTTAGAGGTCCACACTAACTCGTTCTCTCGGGCTCCGATAAAGGATGCTACGGTAGCGCGCGCATCCTCAAACGCATCGGTAGCCTCGACCGCTAGTGTATGAGCCCCGCGGTGCACTGCCGAGTTATTGTGCAGATAGTACTCACGTTCAGCATCCAAAACCTGCACGGGGTTGTGGCTGGTCGCACCGGAATCTAGGTAAACCAAGTCAAAGTCATTGACCTGCTGATTCAGGATGGGAAAATCAGCGCGTAAAGCCCTAACGACGTCGTTTGTTAGTTCAGTATTCGCCGGGATGGAGTACTTATTGCTCACGATACCTTGTGTCCGTTCGTACTGTTGAGATGAGAACTAGCCAGAATTTAGGCATATTATCATCACGTATTTACTGCTGTATCTAGCTTAGAACTCTCGCTCACCGAAAGATAGTGAGGTTACGC
>JBHWPN010000168.1:0-9262 GCA_043424895.1 Rothia sp. (in: high G+C Gram-positive bacteria)
ACGTATCATCATCGGCTCCGGCTCCGGCAACTCAATTATTGACGAGAACTGGGACAACAAAAAGGTAGCAATCATCGATGGGGGAACCTTCGGCGGAACCTGCCTCAACTTTGGGTGCATTCCCACCAAGCAGTACGTTTACCCCGCAACCATTGCCCATACTGCCGAACACATTAAACATTTGGGCGTGAAGGCACAGGTCACCAGCGTGGACTGGAAAGCCATGAGAGATCGCATCTTTGGACGCATCGACGCAATCTCCAACGGGGGATTGGACTACCGCAAGGGGCTTGAGAACGTCACCGTCTTTGAAGAATACGCTCACTTTGTTGACACCTACACTCTAGAAACTGACTCTGGCGCTCGCCTTACCGCGCCCCAGATTGTGCTGGCAACAGGTTCTCGCTCAGTTATGCCGGAGGTACCCGGCATCGACTCTTCGCTAGTTCATACCTCAGACACCGTGATGCGTATTGAGAAGCTACCTCACCGCGTCCTTGTTCTCGGCGGAGGGTTCATTGCCGCTGAATTTGCCCACGTTTTTAACGGTCTGGGTTCAGAAGTTATTCAAGCGCACCGCTCGGATGTTCTGTTGCGTAAGAATGATGCTGAGATTTCTGAGAAGTTCGCGGAGCAGGCAGCTCAGCAGTGGGATCTTCGCCTTAACCGCTCGCTCAAAGAAATTCGCGAGAACGCCAATGGAACCGCCACTGTCCTCTTCGAACACGACGGTAGAACAGAGGAAGTTGAAACAGATCTTATTCTCGTTGCTACAGGACGCCGACCCAACAGCGATACACTAGCTGCTGAAAAGTTCTTTGATGTGGATGAAGACACCGCGCTGGTGAGCGTTGATGAGCAACAGCGCGTTCTCAAAGACGGCAAGCCCGTTACAGGAATTTTTGCCTTGGGTGATGTGAGCTCAAAGTACCAGCTCAAGCACGTGGCAAATGCTGAAGCCCGTACCGTTCAGCACAACCTGGTTCATCCCGAAAATATGCGCGAAACCGACCACCGCTATGTTCCTGCGGCTGTCTTCACGCATCCGCAAATTGCTCATGTAGGTTTGACCGAAGAAGAAGCGCGCACAAAAGCTAAGGACGAAGGATTCGAGCTTGCGGTTAAGGTGCAGAAAATGGGCGATGTTGCCTACGGCTGGGCCATGGAAGACTCCGTCGGCTTTGTGAAACTTCTAGCTAACAAACAAAGCGGTGAACTGCTAGGTGCGCACATTATGGGTGAGGAAGCATCTAACCTGATTCAGCCTATTATCCAGGCAATGAGCTTTGGGCTACCTGCCCACGAGATGGCGCGTGGCCAGTACTGGATTCACCCTGCCCTGAGCGAAGTTATTGAAAACGCCTTGTTGGGCTTAGAAACCGAGAAATGAAGTACCTAACTACACAAAAAGACCGGGTTACTTACAACCCGGTCTTTTTATCTTTAGTCCTGCATCAAAAATTGTATGAGGACTTTACTTCTTCTTGGGACTATCGTCCTTAGAATTGGCAGGTTCCACTTGCACCCATTCCGCTTGGTCTTCGGTACGCTTTGTAGCGTAATCTTCACCTTCGGGAACCAGCGACATAGAAGCGGTAGCCGGTGAGGTCTGCCCGACAATTACCTCGTGGTGTGAGTTGGAAGGCTCAACTGTATCGGTTGGTTCAATAACGGTTATTGTTTGGTCTTGGACAGATTCACTGGGCACAGAAGTCTTTTCTACAACCGCATCCTTAGACTCTTCAGCGACAGGCTGTGAAACTTCTTGGGTATCAGCGACCTGTGAAGTTTGCTCGGTCTCTTGCAACAGACCCGCAGCAGCTGCATCCTCATCGGTAACAGCAACCCATTGCTGACCATCAACATCTAGAGGCTTCTTTTCGGCAGCCTCTGCCGATTTAGCATTTTTAGGTGAGTACTTTTGAACCCGCTCACCAAACTCATGCAGCTTCTCAGCTGACTCAGCTTTGAAAGCCTGGTACTTCTCGTTTTGTTCAGCGCGGTATGCCTGGAACTTTTCGTTTCGCTCATTCATCGATTCGCGGGTGCGGTTGTACATATCTTCGATATAAGAGCTGAAATCTTGCAGAACTTGTGGACGACGAACTTTCATAGACGGTGTCAGATGCCCTTCTTCTTCGGTGAAATCTTTATCGGTAATACGGAATTCGCGGATTGACTCTGCCTTAGAGACAAATGCGTTGGCTTCATCAATAAACTTCTGAATAGCTTCGCGTACCGTAGGGTTGGTGGACGCTTCTTTGGGAGTGAGCGTGCGAGGTAGACCAAGATGTTCTAACTCATCTGGTAGCACCTCTGGATCAAGCGTAATGAGCGCAGAAATAAACGGTTTCTCATCGCCCACCAGCATCGCCTGGCTAACCAGGGGAGAAGTACGGATATGTTCTTCGGCAGGTGCAGGAACAACATTCTTGCCACCGGCGGTGACAATAATTTCTTTCTTGCGGCCGATGATTGTCAGATGGTTGTTCTCATCGATACGTACAAAGTCACCGGTACGGAACCAGCCGTCTTCAGTAAACGCCGCCTTATCTTCTTCGGAGTTGTTATAGTAGCCCGAGATAACGCCTACGCCTTTGACTTCGAGCTCGCCATCTTCTGCCAACCGTGCGCTGTTGCCAGGAATAAGCGTCCCTACATCGCCAACTGCAAAATCGCGGATGCGTCCAACAGCAAGCGGCGCGGTGGTTTCGGTAAGACCGTACCCTTCAACAACCTGAATACCCACTGCGTGGTAGAAATGTCCCAGACGCGGCGCTAGACGACCGCCACCCGAAACAGCGAATTTCACGGCTCCTCCCATAGCCTTGTGAAGCTTGGAGTACACCAGCTTCTGATAGAAGCGGTACTGCGCCTCCAGTTTCAAGGGAACATCACCAGCGATCTTTGCTTTGGACCACGCGATAGCAACATCGATACTGCGGTTGAATAAGGTGGCGTTAAGCTTGCCGCCCTTTTCTGCTTTTTTGACGGCGCCTTCAAAAATCTTTTCGAAAACACGAGGAACAACCAGCAACATAGTGGGCTTGAAGCTATCCAAATCGCTGGCTAGGTTCTTGATATCGGGGCTGTGACCCACTACAAGACCGGCATCTAGGGCAAGTACCTGAATGAGTCGAGCCAGCACATGCGCCAGGGGCAGGAAGATAATGGTCGAGTTTGTCTCATTGGCAATCTCAGGAATAGTGAGCTTGGTATTAGCGCACAAACGCACAAAGTTACCGTGAGAAATCGGGCAACCCTTGGGGCGTCCGGTAGTGCCAGAGGTATAGACAATCGTGGCGATATCATCTAGCGTTCGTGCCGCACGGCGAGCTTCTACCTCATCATCGGCGATGTCTACGGCATCTTCTTCGAGTACCTGTAAGTCCCCGCGATCGATAACCCACACAAACTCTAACGCGCTTAGATCAACATTAGCGTTCTCAACATGCCGTGCTTTTTCGATGGTTTCCGCATTGGAATCTTTTTCTACAATGACAGCCTTGGCACCCGAATGAGACAGAGCCCAACCAGCTTGGGCAGGGGAAGACGTCTCATAAACCGGCACAGAAACAGCACCGGCGTACCAAATAGCAAAGTCAATGAGCGTCCACTCATAGCGGGTGCGACTCATAATTCCTACGGCATCACCGGGTTCAATACCAGCAGCAATGAGCCCTTTCGCCAGCTTTACAACCTGAGCCTTAAACTCTGTAGCGCGTACGTCCTGCCAGTTACCGGGAGATTTTTGGACGCGATAGATGACGGGGTTGGAAGAATCTTCAACCTTGCGTTCCAAAATGGTGGTGATGTTCTGAGAAGGATCAGTCAAAACAATCTGAGGTGAATTTATTTCTTGCATCAAAGCCTCTATCGGGATGAATTATCGAGCTCTTCGATGAACTCTAATGATTTAGCAAAAATTGTTGGTGCATCGTAGTCGAGAGTTGCCACGTGGTAACTATTATCAAGGGGCACGACGCGAGTTTGAGGTACCTGCTGCTTGAGGTGCTCCACCGAGCTTACCGGAATTACGTGGTCTTCACGCGATTTGAAAACTAAGACGGGGCAAGTTATCGAACCAAGAACCCGACGTAACTCTTTACCTAACAAGTGCAACTGACGAACAGAGAGCAAAGGAGTAGCCTGATATCCGTGCTCATCGGTATCGGGCATCTTGATGTCAGAGCCTATGGCATCCAAGGTTGGAGTGAACTTTGCAAGTAAATGAGCGAACCGCATAGTTGGCTTCATATCTTTGACGAAAGGATTAACAGCGATCACAGCATCAACATCGCGACGGGCAGCTTGAAGCAACGCTAAGGTGCCGCCCATTGAAAGCCCGAAGACAATAACCTGACGTTTTTGCTGACGCAGCCGCCAATATGCCTCATCAACTGCCTGTACCCAGTCCCTGTATGAGTAGGTGTTCATATCCTGCCACGTTGTTCCGTGACCGGGTAAAAGAGGCATCTCTACCGCATACCCCTGATCAGCAAAAAACTGAGCTACGGGTCGCATTGAAAACGTGGATCCTGTAAAACCATGAAGAACAAGCACGCCTACCGAAGACTCTGTAACGTGAGACATCGGCTCATGTAGTGATAATCGATCCATAGTTCCTCTTTTAATCCTGGGCTCATAGCGGTAAACCCTATGAAACTAACTGCATCATATTATTTCATGAGCCCCGCAGAAAAAATTACAAAACACCGTTGCTGTCTATTATCTGAACATTGCTCCACAAACTGGCAACGGGGCACCAGATGTAACCAAAGAATTCTCCAGAATAATCACCGAACAAAATAAGCTAAAGTGGACGCGTACGATCATGCATAATCCGAGCGTACAAACACAAAGAGATAACTCTTTCTCGATACAACTAACGAGGTCACCATGCTGTACATGTTCTTGAAGAAAGCTTTCGTAGCGCCCCTAATGAAAGCGCTGTATCGTCACGAAGTAACCGGTCTTCAGAACCTCCCAGAACACGGACCAGCGATTATTGCTAGCAACCACCTTGCGTTTGGTGACTCCATCTTTATTCCTTTGGCAAGCCCGCGCCAGGTTAACTATCTGGCTAAAGCCGATTACTTCACCGGAACAGGCCTCAAAGGCAAAATTGTAAAAAGTTTCTTCACCGGTGTGGGACAGATTCCTGTCAATCGCGAAGGCGGTACCAAGAGCGCATCGGCTGTCGAACTGGGGCTTGCGGCTCTGCGTGATGGCAAGTTCCTGGGCATCTATCCAGAGGGCACTCGTAGCCCCGATGGCCGCATCTATCGTGCAAAAACCGGTGTTGCCCGTCTTGCCCTTGAAAGCAAGGCACCCGTTATCCCCGTTGGTCAGATTGGCACCAGCGACGTTCAGCCCGTTGGGTCAAATGCTGTGAAACTTCGCAAAAACGGCAAGAAAATCACCGTTAAAACAATCATCGGTGAACCTATCGACCTTAGTCCCTATTACGCGACCAAAGATTCTTACGAAACTTTGCGAACTGTCTCAGATCTAATCCTGAGCGAAATTCAAAAGCTTTCGCAGCAAGAATATGTCGATGTTTACGCTTCGAGCGTGAAGAACCTGATGAAAAAAGAAGGTATCTCCGCTCAAGAAGCAGTAAATAAGCTTAAAAAGACCGCATAAGTGCATCTCATGTGCTGAACGCAGTTACGACAATTTCTAGCGTTCTCACTACAATCGCTACACATAAAACCTCTTACAGCAGATGCAACCGTGCTCGCATCATTGGTGTACCCCACCTGGCGCGGGCAAACCTAAGACGTTACAAGGACAAAATTTTTATGAGCATTAATCCCGCACCCGGAACAATAACCGCATCAGGGCTTGATGAATGGCGTAACCTGCACATCGACCAGCATCCGCAGTGGTCAGAGCACCCCGATTTTTCGAAAGTAGTTTCAGAACTACAGGCGGTACCCCCGCTGGTTTTCGCCGGTGAGGTAGACCGCCTGCGTGCACAACTGGCAGAGGTAGCGGAAGGACGCGCGTTCTTCCTGCAAGGTGGTGACTGCGCAGAAACCTTTGAAGGTGCTACAGCCGATAAAATTTCAGCTCGCGTACGCACTTTGTTGCAGATGGCCGTTGTGCTCACCTACGGCGCATCTTTGCCCGTTGTGAAGATGGGACGCATGGCGGGGCAGTTCTCTAAACCGCGTTCATCCAACGACGAGACTCGCGACGGTGTCACCCTGCCTTCTTTCCGCGGCGAAATGGTGAATGGGTTCGATTTTACTGAAGAATCCCGCATCCACGACCCTAACCGTATGTTGCAGGGTTACCACACCAGTGCATCTACCTTAAACCTCATTCGCGCCTTCACTACCGGCGGTTTTGCTGATCTTCGCTCGGTGCATAACTGGAACAAAGGCTTTACTTCAAATCCCGCGCATTCACGCTACGAGTCACTGGCTCGAGAAATTGATCGAGCGATTAAGTTTATGGATGCGTGCGGTGCGGACTTCAACGCGCTGAAAGCAACCGAGCTGTACACCGGTCACGAGGCGTTACTTCTTGATTACGAACGTGCACTGACACGTATCGACTCGCGTACAGAGCAGCCATACGGAACCTCGAGCCATTTCTTGTGGATCGGTGAGCGTACTCGCGGTCTTGAGGATGCTCACGTTAACTTCCTGTCCAAGGTTCGCAACCCGATTGGTGTAAAGCTTGGACCTTCCACAACCGCTGAAGACGCTCTCAATTTGATCGACAAGCTTGATCCCAATCGCGAGCCTGGTCGCCTGACTTTCATCACTCGCATGGGTGCTGGCAAGATTCGCGAGAATTTGCCTGCGATCGTGGAAGGCGTTCAAAAAGAAGGTGCCAAGGTTGTATGGGTTACTGATCCCATGCACGGCAACACTATTTCTGTGCCTTCAGGGTTCAAGACCCGTCGCTTTGATGATGTGGTTGATGAGGTTAAAGGCTTCTTCGAAGTCCATGAAGCATTGGGCTCATTCCCCGGTGGTATTCATGTGGAGATGACGGGCGACGATGTAGCGGAGTGCTTGGGTGGGTCAGATCCCGTGGATGAATCAGCATTTGCAGATCGCTACGAGACCCTGTGCGATCCTCGCCTGAACCATCGTCAGTCACTGGAAATCGCGTTTATGGTGGCAGAGTACCTCTCTGCGCGCAAGTAACGCTTATTAGTCTAAAGGGGCGGTATCCATCAATGAGATGGGTACCGCCCCTTTATCTTAGTCTCTGCGTGAAAAAGCTGTTGGAGGGCAGATGGGGCTAGCCCATTAAGTTTTGCCACCATTGAGCGCTGATGAGCTCGGTTGCCAACCACCAGCCCAAAAAACTAGCCAGGAATGCAGCAATGACTATAGCTACAGCAATCCCTGCTAGTTGTGCCGGGGTTTTGGGTGCGGTGTAGGGGGTTAGCGGTCGGCGCGGGTCGGTGGCTTTTAGAGATGAACTGGCACTGCTTGGTTGAGACTCTCGCGTCACGGGGTTTGCTCGCGCCCGATGGCTAGGGGAGTACTGAGCTGAAATAGGAGCCTGGACTTGCTCTTTAACGGCAAAGGTCTGGGTCTTATCCACTGATAATTCAGAAGAATGCAAGGCAGGCTCCCACCAATCCTCGTCCTCAGCAGGGGAAGAGTCGGTGGGGGTGTGCGCGTAGGGACGTAGGTCAACAGGCGAGCCTTCTGTCTCTTCTAATAAGTCTTGGGCGTTCCCAAAGGCTGTGATAGAGCGGTGTTTAAGAGCCTGGTTAGCTCCTGATACCTCAGCGATTTCTGCAACATCCGCCCAAAAATCCTGGTTGCCCTCTGCAGCCGTAGAAGCTGAGTAAGCAAGTTCGGCAGGAGTCAGCGCATCCTTGATTTCGCACATAACTTCAAAGAGCTCGGTGGCGTTATCCGGGCGCGCGTTCGGAGATTTACGCGTGCACCACTTGATAAGACCGACAATATCTTGCGGTAACCCGGGGGCGTACCGGGTGATACTAGGTAGCTCCGTATTTACGTTGTGGTAGAGAATTTGCTGATCATCCATACCGCCAAAGGGCAGCCGTCCGCTGAGCATACGGTAAAGCATGACACCGAGTGCAAAAATATCGCTTTGCGGTCCAACCTCACCGCGGGCTGACACAATTTCTGGCGCCACGTACGGTGGCGTGCCCATCAATGAGCCCGTCCATGACTGATCTTGACGGCGGGTCAGCCCAAAATCAGCAAGCTTAACCGCGTGCTCTGCGGAGCTCATGAGAACGTTGCCCGGTTTGATATCGCGGTGAATGAGCGAGAGAGCATGAACTTCAGACAGACCCTCAATAATGGGGAGCATGATGTCAAAGACCTCAGCGACAGAAAAAACGGGTCTTACTTTAAGCAATTGGTGCAGGGTGCAACCGTGCACGTATTCGAGCACAAGGAACATTACCTCAGAGCCGTTAATCTGATCTGTTCCCGAATCGATAACGCTCACCACAGCTTTGTGGCGTATTTGACGAAGAGAACGTTCTTCGCGAAAGAACTTTTGCTGAACCGATGCGTCCTGCGAAAACTGGGGGAGCAGCACTTTGACAGCTACCGGATTGTTCGACCACAAATCAACGGCATGGTACACCTCTGACATGCCGCCGCGGGCTATCAAAGACCCAACCTCATAGTGACCAGAGAAAATAGCGCCGGTCAGCCACGCCCTACCACTTTTTGCTGTATTCATTACCACCAGAGTAAAACATCAACCTTAAAAAATAATGAAGATACCTGACTATCGTAGATGTCAGAAAATGTGTAGTAGCAAAAAAGTAAGCGGCTCAGCAAAAAGTCAAAATTTCTGGCACTCTTAAAGGGTGAACGAAAATATTTCTGAACTTTTTGAACTTGTTGGCGAGTGGACTACCCTTCCTGATATCGCAGAGGCACTGGACTTGAAGGTGACCAAGGTGCACGCCTTGATTAACGATGGACAGCTTCTTGCCGTGCGCGATCCCGAAACAAACGTGCGTAAAGTGCCCGCCCTGTTTATCGCAGACACTCGCGTCCTCGAGCCTTTGCCCGGTACCTTGCAGGTATTGAAAGACTCAGGTTTCTCTGATGCAGAAGCTATTAAGTGGCTGTACACCGAGGATGAGTCTCTGCCCGGTCGACCCATCGATGCACTGATTGACGGACGAAAGACTGAAATCCGCCGTCGTGCTCAGGCTATGGCCTGGTAAATAGCGGATTAGACGAACTGCTTTTCATAGAACGAGGGGCAGGATGCAACACGGTAGTTCGAAACT
>JBHWPN010000169.1:0-6327 GCA_043424895.1 Rothia sp. (in: high G+C Gram-positive bacteria)
CTCTCCCGCGAGCGTGCATCATTTATGAGCGCTGCCCGGCAGGCCACCGACATTCCCGGTCTTGGCGCTGCCGGAGTAAAGAAAATCGTAGGTTTCGTACAACTTATTGACGACCTTGCACAGATTGCAGAAACCGAGGACGCCGCTACCTGCTTAGAAGCCGTACTCGAACAAACTGGTTACTTGCAGGCACTGCGCGAATCTAACGACATTCAAGACGAGTCGCGCGTTGAAAACCTCTCTGAGCTCGTAGAGGCCGTGCGCGAATTTCAAACCGATAACCCCGATGCCGGTCTTGAAGACTTCCTAGAGCATGTAGCTTTAGTTGCTGATGCCGACCAGATTCCCAATAAACCCAAGGTCGGTGAAGACGGTGAAGGCCCCACGGCCGCCCAGATTGCTGCAGAAGTAGCTGAGGCGCGCTCGCAGGGTGTTATTACCCTGATGACTTTGCATACTGCTAAGGGCCTGGAATTTCCCGTGGTCTTTTTGACTGGACTAGAACACGGTCTCTTTCCTCACCAGAGAGCGCTAACTGACGATAGCGAAATGAGCGAGGAACGTCGCCTAGCTTATGTTGGTTTGACACGAGCCATGGAGCGTCTCTACATTACTCGCGCTGAGATGCGCTCGATGTGGGGTAAGAGCCAGTACAACCCGCCGTCACCTTTCATTGAGGAAATTCCAGAAGACCTGATTGACTGGAAGCGCCGCGGTGGTGCGCAGGCAGGAGGCTGGGGCTCTAATAGTTTCTCCGGCGGATACGGTTCATCTGTCTATACCGACCGCTTTAGCGTCGGGGGAGCAAGCTCATCGTACGCGTCCTACGGCAACGAAGAACGCGCAGACAGGTTTGGTCGCAGCAGCACCGCCGATGTTTCTGGGTTCAAGGCAGCAGCAAAGAACGTTGCTCGGGTGCAACAAAATAAGGAAATCCCGACGCTGGCGGTAGGCGATAGAGTCAAACACGCAAAGTTTGGCGAAGGTACGATTATTGCCGTTGAAGGTAGCGGAGATAAAACGGTTGCCAAGGCGCGCTTTGGTACTGATGAAAAGCGCCTGATGCTGCGTTACGCACCGCTGACTAAAATCTAAACTGCCATGTGCACTAAGAACCGATTCGATTCTTCACATATAATCATTAGTCGTTAGCAAGGGCGCTAATAGCAAAGCCCGTGACATACGTAGGTGAATTTTATGCATGAAGACGCAGTGGCATCGCCAGCAGAAGAATTTTCAGCGGCGATGGATTCGGTTACGGACACCGAGGTTCAAATCAGCGAGATTGCCGATCTTACGCTATTTCGCATTGAGATAGATCCAGAATCTGAGGGTGCCCAGCGGATGACAAAGGTGTTGGGCACCAAGTTTCCTCGCTACAGCGGTGAAGTCACCGGCGATGCTGTGGCTCAGGAGATTTTGTACGGCACCCGTCAGGTAGTGGCTACCTTGTACGTAGAGCCTCAGGTGTTCTTGGTGGTCAGCCGTGTGGACCCCATTAAGCTTGCCCGTGCTCTTGATACCGCTTTAGGAAGCGACGCGGGGGTCGTTATAGACGTCTCGGCTAACCGTGCGGTGATTAACCTCAGCGGTTTAGGCGCACCGAAAGTTCTTTCTGCTAACGCGACTTTCGAGGACGCGTCCCCCAAGTACTTTGAACCGGGTATGGCTTTTCGTGTACGCGTGGGGGAGTCAGCGCTGATGCTGTGGAAGATCAGCACACAGGAGTACCTGATGGTGCCCCGTAAATCTGATACCGCTCCCGTTGTTATCAATATGCTGGATGCGATTGAAGAGTACCGTTCATAGGTTTACAAAGAAAACATTTACTTTGTGGCGCCATATTTCATCTTTTTCGCGGGTGAGTTAGGGTGTCATCGCCCCTATCGGCTAAAGTGGGCTGTGGAGAATCACACTGTGCTTCAGCTCTCGCATGCCTGCGAAAGAAAATCAGTGTGGTTCAAGGTAAGAAGCTTGGGACGCCCCCGAGCATGAACTTCGAAGAAGAAGGACAAAACCTGTGGACCTGTTTGAATACCAGGCACGCGATCTCTTCGAGAAGCACGGCGTACCCGTGCTTCAGGGTATCGTGGCCACTACTCCCGAAGAAGCGAAAGCAGCTGCTGAGAAGATTGGCGGCGTAACCGTCGTCAAGGCTCAGGTCAAGGTTGGTGGACGCGGCAAGGCTGGCGGCGTGAAGGTCGCTAAGACCGCCGACGAGGCTTTTGAATACGCACAGCAGATTCTCGGTCTGGACATCAAGGGCCACACCGTAAAGCGCGTCATGATCGCTCAGGGCGCTGACATCGCTGAAGAATACTACTTCTCAATCCTCCTTGATCGTTCAAACCGTACCTACCTTGCAATGTGCTCGGTAGAAGGCGGCATGGACATCGAGACCCTCGCAGCTGAGCGTCCCGAGGCTCTTGCAAAGGTGGAGGTAAACCCCGCTGAAGGTCTGAACGAGGCTAAGGCTAAAGAAATCGTTGAAGCTGCTGGTTTCCCCGCAGAAATTCAGGACGACGTTGCAGCTGTTCTCGTAAAGCTCGGCGAAGTTTACGATAAGGAAGACGCAACTCTCGTTGAGGTCAACCCGCTGGTTAAGACCGGCGACGGCAAGATTCTTGCTCTTGACGGCAAGGTTTCACTGGACGACAACGCAGAATTCCGTCAGTCAGAGCACGAAGCTCTCGTTGACAAGTCAGCTGAGAACCCGCTTGAAGCTAAGGCTAAAGAAAACGACCTTAACTACGTGAAGCTCGACGGTGAAGTCGGCATCATTGGTAACGGCGCTGGTCTGGTTATGTCGACCCTCGACGTTGTTGCATACGCTGGTGAAAACCACGGTAACGTCAAGCCCGCTAACTTCCTCGATATTGGTGGCGGCGCTTCAGCTGAGGTTATGGCAGCTGGTCTGGACATCATCCTCAACGATGAGCAGGTCAAGTCCGTATTCGTCAACGTCTTCGGTGGCATCACCGCGTGTGACGCTGTAGCAAACGGCATCATCAAGGCTCTTGAAATCTTGGGCGATAAGGCAACCAAGCCCCTCGTTGTACGCCTTGACGGCAACAACGTTGATGAAGGTCGCAAGATTCTCAACGAAGCTAACCACCCGCTGGTACACCAGGCAGAGACCATGGATTCAGGTGCTGACAAGGCAGCTGAACTGGCTCACACCGCATAAGACCGCCGTTAGATATTTTTAGAAGGTAAAAACTATGTCTATCTTTTTGAACAAGGACTCAAAGGTCATCGTTCAGGGCATCACCGGCGGCGAAGGCTCAAAGCACACCGCACGTATGCTCGCATACGGTACCAACATTGTAGGTGGCGTGAACGCTCGCAAGGCTGGCACCACCGTAACTCACACCAACAAAGACGGTCAGGAAGTAGAGCTGGATGTTTTCGGCACTGTTTCAGAGGCTGTTGAGAAGACCGGCGCAAACGTTTCTATCGTTTTCGTTCCGCCGGCATTCACCAAGGACGCGGTTATCGAGGCAATCGATGCTGAGGTTCCCCTGGTTGTTGTTATCACCGAAGGTATTCCCGTACAGGATTCAGCTGAATTCTGGGCACACGCAAAGTCCAAGGTTGATGCAAACGGCAAGCAGATCACTCGCATCATTGGCCCTAACTGCCCCGGTATCATCACCCCCGGTGAAGCTAACGTAGGTATCGCCCCCGGCAACATCACCGGTAAGGGCAAGATTGGTCTGGTTTCAAAGTCAGGTACCCTGACCTACCAGATGATGTTCGAACTTCGTGACATCGGGTTCACCACCGCAATCGGTATTGGCGGCGACCCCGTTATCGGCACCACTCACATCGACGCTCTTGAGGCATTCGAAGCTGATCCTGAGACCGAAGCAATCGTTATGATTGGTGAGATTGGTGGCGACGCTGAAGAGCGTGCAGCTGAGTTCATCAAGGCTAACGTTACTAAGCCCGTTGTTGGCTACGTAGCAGGCTTCACCGCTCCTGAGGGTAAGACCATGGGGCACGCGGGTGCGATTGTCTCGGGCTCATCAGGTACTGCTCAGGCAAAGAAAGAAGCTCTTGAAGCAGCAGGCGTGAAGGTCGGTAAGACCCCGTCAGAAGCTGCTCAGCTCATGCGCGAAATCTTCGCCGCTAAGTAAAGCTTCTCGCATCCTAGCGAAAAGGTGGGGTGTCCTCGTCACGAGGGCACCCCACCTTTGCTTTAAGAAAGAATAAGAAAGCTATGGTTTCGTCAGCCTAATTAGGCCGGACGCATTTCAGTCTCTATCCAATTGATAGGAATGTCATAAGAGGAAACCATTTGCGGTGGTGTAAGAACCGTTCCAGCGCACGTAGTAATAATCCCCTGAGGCGGGCACACAAGTAGAATCGTTAAAATCTACATATGTAGTCATCCAAGAATCAATCCAAGAATCAGCGTTAGAAGTTTGACCGGTTTTAGGGCCAGTATATGTAAAAGTCTATACCTGATAGGTGTTGTAGGGTGCGCCCGCAATAGAGGTATTAGTAGGACCAGAGACAGCGTATGCGCCACCTGTTACAGATATGTTGTTGACGAGACCCAGTGGGTATGCCACCTGAAGACTAAAGGGAGTGCTTAATGTAACCTCTGTGGTAGGTGACCCGTTGAGGGCAGGGGTAGCGAAACCGGGAGCTTCATCATTAATGGAGACATCGGTAGTGAACTCCATATTGGTTACATAACCTTCACCAAACGGGCAGTTATCTCTTACGGTCTGATACGAGCTATACCAAGATGCTGAAAAACCGTATTCAGAGTTGGTGGATGCTGCCATACGCTGGCACGGCCGTTGTCGCGATAATCGCAGGAGTTGCCCAGACCGCACCTTTGGTGAGCGAGCGTCGTGAAATGTGTGTATTCATTATCATTTTTCTATTTGTAAAATCGCTAAAAAGCTGAAAATAAGTATTTATTTAATTATTAACTATCCCGTAAATCTATTGTAAATAGAAATTTTGCCTGGGCATTTTGAATATTTTTTCAAATTGTTTAGAAGTTGCGATTCTTCACTATTCTTACTAGCCAATAGATCCTAGACATTGCAGGGTTCTGGGTGGTCAAACCAATAAATAAAATTGATGGAAAATATCAGTTGACTGATTATTTTTTGATTCTTGTTGACAGTGTGGCTGAAAACAAAAAATAGAACTTTGATCAATTCTATAAAATGTTGAAATTCGAACAAATTTGGGTATATTTGTAAACGCACGCTGTCGCAATCTTATTCATCTATGGGATATGCGTTGACCTCTCGGGGTCGGGCATACGCCTATATGTCTGGGGGGATGTATAGATGAGTAGTGACGGTGCGCAAACATTGAGTACAAAAAACCGGCCTCGGTGCGCATTATTGGGGCGCGCATCGATGCCGGCATTTTTAGTGTTGTATCAAGCGGGCGCAGACCCTAACCCACGGTTGCTCCAAAGAGTAGACCCAGTAAGTAAGTAGCAAGTGCGGCGCCGTAGCCAATAGCTAGCTGACGCAATCCGCGCTTGAGGGGTGAAGCTCCCGAAAGTAAACCAACAATCGCACCGGTTCCTATCAGTGCAATACCTACCAGCACCAGGGACAAAATCATTGCCGCAGTGCCACCCATGCCAAAGATATAGGGCAGAATCGGGATGAGAGCGCCGGATGCGAAGAAACAGAAGCTAGATGCTGCAGCCCCGATATCGCTACCGAGTGCACCGTGTACTTGAGGGGCGTCATCTTCTTCCATCTCAGGATTGTAAGAAAGTGACGGGTCGCAGTCGCACGAGAGGCGTCCAAACCGCTCCATAGCGCGGTGGTGTGCGGCTTTATCGCTCATACCGCGTGCCTTATAGATTAGAACAAGTTCGTTCTCATCGATATCCAAGTTCTGCGCGACGCTTAGCGTCACCTGGGTGGGGCGGGACGCGTCCAGCATCTCGCGCTGGGAACGGACAGAAACGAACTCCCCGGCAGCCATTGAAAGTGCGCCCGCCAGCAAGCCCGCGATACCGCTGAGAAGCACCATGCTGGTGGAGGCACCAGAGGCCCCGATACCCATAATCAACGCAACGTTAGATACCAAACCATCGTTAGCGCCGAAAACTGCCGCACGGAAGTTACCCGAGAGCTTTTCTCGCCCTGATGTTGAAAGGGCACGGATGATTTCTTCGTGAATTGCCTCATCCGCGGCCATGGCTTCGGTAGCGTCCGGGTCCTCGGCGTAGGATGAGCGTCCTTCGGCACGCTGGGCAAGTGCCAACACAAAAACAGTTCCAAAGTTTTTAGCGAGCAGTTCTAGCATACGAGCTGATACTGAGGGGCGGGGCACAGT
>JBHWPN010000170.1:0-8306 GCA_043424895.1 Rothia sp. (in: high G+C Gram-positive bacteria)
GCGGCAAAGCGCACTGTGCCGGTTGAGTCGAAAACTCCGCCGATCGCATCCTCAATATCTAGGCGGTACCAGCGCAAAGAATCGTCAAGCTCAAGCTCGGCAGGACGCGTGCTGGCGTGCCAGGTCGCGCGCAGATAGTCAGCATCGCCCACTGCAAAGGCGGTAAAACGAGACCGCATGAGAGCCTCGGGAGTCGGTGCAAGCACCGGGGGAGTAGCGCGCAAACCCTCATGAAAACGCGCGCAACAATTGCCGTAAGTTTCGCCCGTTCCGCAGGGGCAGCGAGTCTCTGTGTCCATACTTCTAATCTAACCCACTGTATCGAAGCATCTTCAAACTCACTTTTCGTGGATTCGCGCTGCAATTTTCGCGTTTTTACAGCGTAAATCCACGAAAAGTCGCGAGAAGCTCAAACCGCGAGAGAAAAACACTGCACCGCGCACAATTCTGTAGTTCAGTAGGTATATGGATACTTTTATCAAACACGGTTCAGAACGCGCCATAGCCTGGGAAGCTGCAGGGCTCAACTGGCTCGCTGAAGCACAGACAGATGGTGGCGCGCGCGTGGCACGAGTGGTTTCCGCGCAGGGAGAGACTCTAGAAATTGAGCGCATCCAAGAATCTGCACCCTCACCAAAATTGCCGGTGACTTTGGGGCACAGCTTGCCCGCACACACGCATCCGGGGCAGACGCTTTTGGTGCAGGCCCTGATGGCTGGACGGGTGCCGGACTGCAAGGCCCCGCAGGTAACCAGCTCAAACTACCGCTGGGACACTACGAAAACTGGGGTTCCATGTGGGCGGATGCGCGCATCGCCCCGCTGGTGCAGAAAGTAAAAGATTTCGGAAAAACCGAGCGGGCAGTCTTCGACCGGCTCAGCCAGCGCCTGCGCGACGGCGACTTCGACGGATCCTACGGCAGCGACTCCCAGCCCGCCCGCGTCCACGGCGACCTGTGGGCGGGTAACCTGCTGTGGACGTCCACCGACGCGGTACTAATCGACCCCACTCCCTACGGCGGGCATCCCGAAGATGACTTAGCGGCGCTCGCACTCTTTGGTACACCGTATCTGCGCGAAATTATTGCGGGGTATGAACAGGTCACGCCGCTGGATGCGGGCTGGCAAGAGCGCGTTGAGCTCCACCAGTTGCATCTGCTTCTTCTGCACGCGGTGCTCTTTGGCGGTGGATATATCGGTCAGTCACTGCAAGCAGCTAAAAAGTACTCTTAAAACAACTTTCCGTGGATTCGCGCTGTAAAAATAAGAAAATTACAGCGCAAATCCACGGAAAGTCAAAAGGAGCGAGGCTAAATCCGCTTAGCCGTGCATCCACCCCTCGATAACGCCCATTCCAAAGAAGATCAGGAACGCGAGCGAAACGATATACATGATGGGGTGTACTTCTTTACCGCGGCCCTGAATGAGGCGAATGAAGGAGTACGCTACGAAACCTGCGCCGATGCCGTCTGCAATGGAGTAGGTAAAGGGCATCATGATGATGGTCAAAAAGGCGGGAATGCCCAGGCCCCAGTCAGCCCAGTCAATGTGGATTGCCTGGCGCACCATCAAGAAACCAACGACAACGAGGGCCGGTGCAACAGCTTCGAACGGCACAATGTTGACGAGCGGTGAGATAAATACAGCCAGCAAGAACAGAACGCCGGTGACGATGTTGGCAAGGCCAGTGCGTGCGCCTTCACCAATACCGGTTGCTGATTCCACGAAAATCTGGTGAGCGGATGATGACGAGCCGCCGCCGAGTACTGAACCTGCGGCGTCGATGAGAAGAACGCGGTCGATGTTCTCGATTTTGCCGTCCTCGGTGATGGTGCCCGCTTCTGCAGCTAGACCCACTGAGGTGCCCATGACGTCGAAGAAGACAGCTAGCAAAATAGCAAACATGAGCATGGTTGCGCCCAAACCGCCGAGCGCGCTTCCGGCGAATGCGCCGGTCATGTCAACTGCCCCAATAAGTGAAAGATCGGGCATACCGAACCACTGGGTGGGGATTGCCGGGATCATCAGTGACCAGCCGGTTGCTGAGTCCATGGATGAGCCGGAGGGTGATACTTTCTCGATAATGATTGCGAGAACGGTGGATGCTACTACACCGATTAGAATTGCCCCGCGCACGTTGCGAATGAACAGTGCGATGGTGAGGAACAGTCCGAACAAGAAGATGAAAATTGGCCAGCCCTGAAGGTGACCGCCTGCGCCGAATGAGACGGGAACAGTGGTCCCAGCAGCATCGGGCATACGGCGGACAACGCCGGCATTTACCAAACCAATGAGTGCGATAAAGAGGCCAATGCCTACGACAATTGCGGTCTTCAAAGATTCGGGAACAGCGTCGAACACTGCGCGGCGGAATCCGGTGAGTACCAGGATTGCCATGATGATGCCTGCCCACACCACTAGACCCATGATTTGCGGCCAGGTGAGGTGGGGGTTGGTGGCAATGGTGGATGCCAGCAACGCGTTAACGCCGAGGCCAGCTGCCATTGCGAAGGGTTGTTTAGCCCACAGACCCATGATGATAGTCAGGATGCCTGCAACCAGTGCGGTTACAGCGGCAACGCGTTCGACACCTAGCATCGAGCCAGAGCCATCGGCGCCAAGACCGAGGATTAGCGGGTTGAGCACAACAATGTATGCCATTGCGAAGAAGGTTGCTAGGCCACCGCGGATTTCGGCGCCGACGGTTGAACCTCGTTCAGAGATTTTAAAGAAGCGGTCCAGCCCGTTTTTCGGGGCTGGTGCTGGAGCGGAAGCATGAGCCGCGGTGTTCTCAGAAGCCATTCGTGAAAATCCGTAGATACTCGTTGGGTGTGTGCCCAAAAATGAAAGAGCGTCTACCCGCGCCGCTGATGGTGGAGGGCAGTGCGGTTGACGCTGTTAATTACCTGTTAATCTTACGGCTGAATGTGGGGTAGGTGAGACTGAAAAGTCGGCTCTCTTGTGTGTTTGTGGTTACGTGTAGGGGTGGGTGCGAAGGACGCGGGCGGGAAATGAGACTCTGGAGAGGCGATGTGCGAGGCGTGGGGGAGCAGGCGCGGTAGATGAATGACTGAAGACAGTTTAACCACCTATAAAGGTTGATTTTCTGCGGAAGTAGAGACTTTTCACTAATGTTTTATTTTTGAACTATAGTGCTTGTATCAGCTGATGAACTACCCTTTTCAGCCCACTGCACCTGCTGTAAGCTCGCTCAGGTGAATGAAGGTCTACGTAAGGAGCAACCCTTGAGCGATCATTCCGAACACACCATCGCAGTTACGGATTCTTCTGAGTACCCCGCAGTAGAAGAACTTGAGTCGACGGGCGAAACTATCGTCGACACCGCGCGTCCTGAACGCTATGCAAAGCAGCTAGTTTCTCATTTTCGCGCAAAGCTCCCCAGCGAAGACATTGACTACGGAACCCGTCTGACATTCAACCGCGATAATGCCTTCACCGGTTACGCGGATGTACTGGTAGAACCCATTGATGGCGTGGACTACCTCAAGCTTGTAGTCTATGCGGCAAGTTCTGAAAATCGGGAGAAACTTGCGGGTATCGTCGGTGGTCACCTGGAGCGCTTTGGCGAGCGAGATCAGTTAGAGGTTCACTGGGAATTCTAGGGCTCTAGCAAAAGGTGGGGGACGTCGGTGTTACCCCACCTTTTTAGGTTAAAGAAACGGGCTGAGGGCAGAAGCTTTCAGCCTTCTCTGATTTAAAACCCTTCAAGTCACCCCGCGACATGAATTATTTAGAATTATGAATGAATATGTGTCGCGTCTACTTAAACACACACGTATATGTAGTTTTGTCCCCTTTGGCTGGCAACGTCCGTAGCCACTTCTGTAAATTTTTGCTTTCTATTGTGGGCTGTTTAATCTTTATTAAAAGGTTTTTCCCCCAACCGTTAGAGGTTTAGTAAACACTGGTCGAAACGCCAAAATTATTGAATTTTTGAAGACAGTACTCTGGTCTTCAAGAACTTGTTTGGGTAACGATCTCAGCGATGCTAAACCACAAAGGGGACTCAGGATATTGTCTACGGCCATTGTTTCCGGCACTCAAAAGCCGAAATTAAGCTTTAAAAGAGCTAAATTTTTATACCAGTTTTTGTTGTATCTATCACCAGTAATTCTTCTTACTGCTATATTCCCCCTAGTCACCCCCAGAATATTTCATATTCAGGTAGGTGGAATCGAACTTACGCAAATTATTCTTGCGGTTTCTATTACTGTCCCCTGGATGTCTCAGAGCGTATGCTTGCCCGTCTATCGCACCATGGATGATCTGTTGGGCGAAAGAAATATGGACGCTTGCATGCGCAGGTTTGCAGAGTTCTGGGTTACCACTAATCTTGCGGTTATCCCGGTTCTGGTTTTGTTCGCGCTACCCTTTTTCTTTGCTCTGCACTGGACCTTGACGGCCTTGGCTGCTTACCTGATTCTGGGTTACCTGAACATGGCATTTAGCCAGCTACTTGTGATTGCTAACCTTCCTACAGATAGCCGCAACACATGGGCATACGCTTGGGTTGCCTATGCTTTTGCACTATTGGCTTTCCCCACCGTGTGGTTCCTTCCTCCGGTCATGGGCATCCTAGTAATGCTCTTTGTACTACGAGGCCAGCTTCGCTACTTGGGATCCATGAAGCGCCTGGATCTGCGCGTAATTTCTCGCGAAATGATGCGCGGCTTTTTGATGGGCACGGTGCTGTGGGCAGATAAGTATATTCTCTTTCTCGCCCTCGGTGGCAAGATGGACGTCATCGCCGTTTACATGGGCCTGGTTCCTGCGGTTATCGCCTACAACTACTTCTTTGCCGCTGAGGCTACCAAGATCGATCGTTCGGTAAACCAGCTCCGTTCCGTCATCGAAAATAAGGGTTACGAAGAGGTAGAACACCACTCCACTGTTGTAGAGACCCGCGTTGTTAATTCGACTCACCGCACATTGATTTTGGCAGCTGTAAGCTCCCTCGTCGTAGCGGTTCTCATGTATTTCTTGACGCCTGCGTCGTTCACTTTGGCTGTATCGGTCATTATCTCGTCATGGCTGTTTTTGGCAGTAACCGTCTTCTGCTACCAGATTGATTACCTTGGGTTGCATGTACCCCCGCAGGTGATTGGTCTTGCACACCTTTTGCTGTGCATCGCAGCTTTTCAACTTATTCCGAACACCGGAGCTTACTTCATCATCATGGCAGGGGAAGCCGTGCTGGTGGTTGCAAGCTACGTAGTTTTCCGCCGCACATGGAAAACCCCGGCTTACGACCTTTTTTGGCGTCACGCGATGTCGTGGTAACGCACTAAACAACAATTTTTCAATTATTGTTAAGGGGACAATAATGAGCACGAATGTGTATCAAGAACTCAGGCTGCCCGCATTGGACGGCAAATATACCGATCCTGATTATCCGGATGTTGACGTTGCCATCGTCATGGAATCAACCTACCCTTTCCTAAAGGGCGGGGTGTCAGCGGTGGTGCACGACATCATCGAAACTAACCCGGATCTCACCTACGGAATTATTCACATTGCGTGGGATTCAAAATCACCCAACGAAGATCTCTACGGCATGCCGGAGAATGTTTTGTGGGTCAAGACTCTTTATCTGAGCTTTGAAGAGCACAAGGACGGGTTCAGTCTGCCCGTAAGAGATCTAAAGATGAACTCGCGTCAGCGCACGGCTGTCTCCCATGAAATTATCGATGCTTTGCTCGCTCTTTCAGAAGATGCCGATGTTAATCCCCTGTGGGATATCTATGACCGGATGTTTGCCGGTCGAAGCCGAGAATTCCCCGGCTGGGTGTTGCTAGGCACTAAAGAATTTATGAAGGTCTTCTTTGATCGCATGCCAATTCCTTCAATGAGTTTCTCTGAAGTTTTCTGGCTCATGCGTACATTCTTCTCGCTACTTTATGCGCTGTTGCACGAGCGTATGCCCTACGCCCGTGTGTACCACGCCCACACCACCGGTTATGCTTCGCTTATTGGCGCCGCCGCAGCCCGCGATAACGGAACTAGTTTCTTGCTCACCGAGCACAACCTGTATATTCGCGACACCGTGAACACCCTGCTGGATCGGAATATGTCCCTTCCCGTTGCAGTGGGAGATGAGGATGTCTTTGACCTCACCCCCGAGCAGCGTGCATGGGTTATTTGGTGGATTCAGATGGGTCGCTTCTGCTACCCGAGTGCAGACCTCATTACTTACCTTTACCCCAAGGCTATTGATGAGGCTCGTGGGCTTCACGGAATGGCTGAAAAGTCCGTTATCTTGCCCAACGGCATGCTCCTTTCGGACGTCAATGAGGCTTACGCACTTCGCCGTACAGCTCGTGAAAAGATTGAGCTGCAGGGCAAGAACCACCACTGGAAGTTCGTATTTATTGCCCGAGTTGTTCCTATTAAGGGTCTTATTGATCTCATCAATACCGTAGAAATGCTTCGAGATGAAGGCTACAACCTTCACGTGGACTGCCTAGGACCTACCGAGCACGTGCCGTGGTACTACAATGAATGCCGCGAAGCTATCGCGTCCAAGGGTCTTGAAGACTACTTCACTTTCCACGGCACTGTAAATGTGCGCGAGAAACTGGGTGAGTTCGACGTCCTCTTGATGCCCAGCTACAACGAAGGACAGCCCATTGTGGCGCTGGAAGCAATGAGCGCATCCATTCCGGTTATTGGCTCCGATGTGGGTGGTATGTCTCAGCTGATCGACGACACCTTGATTGGTGATGACGAGGAATTGGTAGAGCGTTGCGGTATTCTCACTCAGTCGGGAGATCCCGAGGGCTTTGCTCACGCCCTGAAGCGCGTGATGGACAACCCTGCTTTCTATGAGCAGCTGTGCATCAATGCACGCGAGCGAGTTTCTCGCTTCTTCCAGCTTCACACAGTGATGGACCGTTACAACATGATCTACCGCGATCTCGGTAAATTGCCTTCTAAGCCCGAGCATGAAGGCATGTCTATGGACGCAGTGCGCAGTATTCCTGCCGATGAGCGTGAGCAAGAGATTTCTCTTTTGGAAAAGTCTTCGGACGCGCGTGTTGATCTTGAGCGCGTTGCTGTTAGCGCATGAGATCTGATCAGCCGAGCGTAGCAACGAAAGGTCTGTGGGTCCGCTACGGCGGTGAGCCCATTACGCCTGAGCAGGTTGAATTCGCTGCCCGTCACTATACGGTGGCTTTACTTCAACCTGCCTATGCGGATGCGGCCGCTCGCTTGAAGGAAATTAACCCTGCGATGACGGTGCTTTGCTATAAGTGCCTTTCATCGGCTCGCAACTATGAGACTGAGCCCCCTTTTACCTCAGGTGTTTCTTTTGCAGAGGCAGAGAGAGCTGAAGCTGAGGGAAAACAGTGGTTCGCTCGGCGTCTTTCGGGAGAGCTCATTGAGTGGCAGGGCTACCCAGGACACTTCCAAATGAACGTGTGGAACCCTGAATATCGCCGACGCTGGATAGAGAACGTCTGCGCTGAGTTAGAAGACTCACCGTTTGACGGGGTGTTAGCCGATAACGATATTTACGGGGACTACTACGGTCTTAACGTACCTATTCGTGATGCGCGGAGTTTGGATCGTTTTCATAAGGGGTTGGACCTTCTCATTCGAGAGGCCGGCAAGGCTCTGAACGCTCGCGGCAAAATTTTGGTGCCCAACATTGCTGAGTCGCGCATGGCTCCCGGCAAGTGGGAGCGCCATAGTGCTTACGGCGGTGGCTTTGAAGAGGTCTTCTTAGGGTGGTCTGATACTGAATTCTTAGATCAGACATCAGCTCTTGCTCAGATGAAAGAGATGGTGGGAGACTTCAGCCCCGTTAAAGTTGCCGCATCAAAGGGGCGTTCCGAAAAGCGACCGCGCTTGACGCTACTGCGTGCGTCCACAGACGGTCAAGACACTCACCCTAATTTTATGGCTGCACTAGCGGCTACTTGGGTTTTTAGCGGTGGGCGGTGGAGCGCACTGAGCGCGGGATCCCATGACGGGCATAACGGTACACCGTGGGTAGAAAGTCTCGCTTGGAATCTTGGCGCCCCCACCGGGCATCCTCGCCCTTTTAAGGGCGCATGGGTACGCACACTTAAACACGGATGGGCTGCGATAAATCTGACCAACCATGAATCCGGTGAGATTGATGTTCCACAGGGACTATATTCCGCGGAGGGGATGGCACCGGAAAGAGTTGTTCTTCCCCCTCACAGCGGCGTTGTCTATCGTACCGAGAACACAACTATTGCATCGGTATAACTTGTAGACCGTGCTCTGAATTCTACGAACAGTGCATATAAAGAGTAGACT
>JBHWPN010000171.1:0-3491 GCA_043424895.1 Rothia sp. (in: high G+C Gram-positive bacteria)
ATCTGTCTCACTTGACCCCAACAATGTGCAGGTGCGCGCTAAACGTCGCTATGCTGAGAAGTTCTCGGCTGCAGACTCATGGCAAAAAATTGACGATGATGCTTACGCACAAGCTCTTCAATTAGCAAAACTCCACACCGACACCTTCGGACACAACGTGGAGGCAAAACGCTTTGACGTGCTGATGCACCAGGCCCAACTTGCCGTCTTGCGGAATGAAACCGCCGTCATCGAGAAAATTGGTCAAAACGTCCGACAGCTAGCCGCTAACCTCCACGGAAAAATCGACACCATTCCCGAGGTAGGCGCGCAAGCTGAACTCATCGATGCAGTGCTTGACGCAATCTGGTGGGAGAACATAACCCTCGGCATGCTAGAAAACCTTCGCAAACGTCTGCGTATGCTAATTCGTCACGTTGATAAATCGAGCAAACGCCAGCCGGTAGTTTTGAATGTGGAAGATCAACTGGGCGAACTCCGTGCCGTCGATATTGTGCCCGCTGTAACGGGTACAGATATCGATCGTTTTGAGTCGAAGGCTCGAACCTACCTGCGCGAGCATCTTGATGATCCTGTGCTGACAAAGATCTACACCAACCAGCAGTTAACCGCTGAAGACTACGACGCCCTTGAAGCGATCCTGTTAACCTCCGGTGTTCAGCCCGAGGTAGTCACTGACGCCTCTGCAAAACACGGCGGTTTGGGGCTTTTGATTCGTTCGCTGGTGGGTCTGGACGAGGCTACAGCGCGTGGTCTCTTTACTGATTATCTCCAGGGCAATACTGCAACTACCCAGCAGCAGGATTTCATCAAACTCTTGATTCGCGAACTCTGCAAGTCTGGCTACGTACCGCGCAGGCGCTTAGTTGAGTCACCGTTCAACACTCAGTTTGGCTCACCCGTACGAGTCTTTGGCGCAGCTGGTGCACGTGAGATTGGTTCGGTTCTGGATGATGTAGAAAAGAAAGCAACTTTCTAAGGACGGTTATATTTCTGGGTAAGGACGCCCCCTACTCCAAAAACTCGTAGGTGTAGTTTTCGCGCGCCTGCGCTTCTTCAGCGTCCTCATCAACGCCAGCCACCCGACGCTCGCTCTTTCGCTTCTCAATCAGGGCAAGAATGAGTGATGCCACCGCAAAACACATGGTCAAAATACCGAAGGTGTTACCGAACCCCGCAGAGAGTCCTACAAAAGAATCCCCGAAAACTCGGGACGCGGCAGAGACAATCTGCCCATCTTGCCTATCTGGCACCAAAAAGCCAAAAATCAGAGCCAGCACAAACGCGCCGCAATACACAAGTGCAATCAGCGAGGTGGTGGCTCCCCCGCGCAACTTCGCATCCTTGCGCATCAGCCACACCGCACACGCCATAACAATAAATAAAAGCGGCCCAAAACTTACCGCAAAAATAGGCACCAGTGAGCCACCCGCACCAAAGAGGGCGCGTCCGGCTACTATCCATACAGCCGCCATTAACGCCATCGCATAACCTAGTGCGGGCACGCCTCGGGTAAGCACGGTAGAAGATCTATCTGAAGCTGATATATGTTGCACTCTTTTATTGTACGAAAGTCATATTTGCGCCGCTCGTTTGCGAACTGCGGCGCAGCCTAAAGGCGGCAGGTAGGGTTAAAGCATGAGCGATTACGTATACCCCGAAGCTATTTTGTTTGACCACGACGGCACCCTCGTTGACACTGAGCCCGTGTGGGCTGAGGCCAAAGAAGCGATTTCCCACAAGTACGGCAAGGAGTGGAGCGAGCAAGATACCTTGGACGCACTGGGTCAGCCCATGCAGGTAACCTATGACATTTTGCGCCGTAACGGTGTGCCGCTCAGCGATGAAGAAATTTACGACGCCTTGGTCAGCCACGCCATTGAGCACGTTAAAAATGAGAGCGTTGAGCTTCTTCCGGGTATAGCTAACCTGCTCCAAGAAGTTGCGGATGCGGGCATCCCCTGTGCCATTGTCACTAACGCCACCCGCCACATTGCTGAGGTAACTGCGGGGCTTGCACCTGTGGGTCTTTTCAAAACTATTGTGACCAACGATGACGTTGAGAACGCTAAGCCAGACCCCGAACCCTACCTTTTGGCAGCTCAGCGTTTAGGAGTTGACCCCACCAAGTGCGTGGCGGTTGAGGACTCCCCCAGCGGCGTGACCAGCGCATCCGCGGCCGGTCTGAAAGTAGTGGTAGTACCGGGTATGCAGCCCGTTCCTGAGGGCAAGGGAGATGTCCGCCTTAAGCACGAAGAGCTTACCCTGGAACAAATCCTTAAATTGAATAATTCAAAATAAGCTCGATTTAAGACGCATAACAGAGTAAAATCTTAACCAAGCTTCCACATCAGCACGAGGTTTTGGACTAAGTCCCTCGTGCGTATAACGAGAGGAAAACTTTACTCATGGCACACAAGAATGCATCTTTCACAGTCCCCGGTCTAACCGAAGAAACCGGTCACCACGTGGCTGAGGTCTTGCAGTTGCGCCTGCACGCAATGAACGATTTGCACCTGACTCTCAAGCACGCGCACTGGAACGTTGTTGGACCTAACTTCATTGCTGTGCACGAAATGCTTGACCCTCAGGTTGAGCTCGTACGAGGTTTTGCAGACGATCTCGCTGAACGCATGGCAACCATGGGTGTGTCACCCAGCGGCGTGCCCGGTGCACTCGTTGAAGCCCGCACCTGGAGCGATTACTCAGTAGACCGCGCTGGCGCGATTGAGCATATTCGCGCGCTCAACGATGTCTACTCAGGCGTCATTGAAGACCACCGCGCAGCAATCGCTAAAGTTGGCGATGTAGACCCCATTACCGAAGATTTGCTGATCGGTCAGACCGCAGAGCTCGAGAAATTCCAGTGGTTCTTGCGCGCTCACCTTGAAAACGGTTCGGGTGAGCTGAGCTAACCATTTCTCACCGCTAAAAAGGACGATGCTGCCACGCATCGTCCTTTTTAGTGCCTCACAGCAAAAAATTCAGCCAGACGAACTTTTCTTATTCGGTGGCTATCCTCACCCGCTCCCCTATCTAACCTTCTCGAACGCACCCAGTACACTGATATGCATACGAAGGGGAGTAGTTCCCACCGGTTACGCTTTATAGCCTAGCCAAAGCGGTTTATCGACATACTGGTTTGCGCGATGCACCCGGTAAACCACCTTGTTCTTTCAAGAATCAAGGCGAGCGAGACCTTCGGCCCATTAGACACAGTTCTTGGCCGAAGTCTCTTTTTTGAACGTTCGGTCATACACAAAATACGGAAATGAGTTATGGACCGAAACGCACCGTCATCGGTAGTTGCAACCGATACAAGCATGCACAAAACCGTCGCTAACCCTTCAAAAGCTCAAATTCGCCGCTGGCGCCGCTACCTAGCCGAAGAAATTTCTGAGGCGCGTATTTATTCTGCTTTAGCGCAGCGTTCATCGGGTAAAGAAGCTGAGATTCTTCAAGAAGTAGCCAACGCTGAGTTGCGCCACCAA
>JBHWPN010000172.1:0-6878 GCA_043424895.1 Rothia sp. (in: high G+C Gram-positive bacteria)
CCTGTCCCTGTGGCTTTCACAAAAACTCTTCAAAGCGCGCAACGAAGCACCTGCAGACCAGCTCATCTTCACACGCCCATCAGGACTCCACCTCTCCAATGCCTACTTCCATACCAACGTTTGGATACCGCTGATGAAGGAAGTAACCGAGCAGCTGGAATGCAAACCGCGTATACACGACCTCAGGCACACCCACGCTTCACGCCTCATCGCTAAAGGCGTGGCGCTACCCGTCATACAAGCACGTCTAGGACACGAATCCATCACAACAACAGTCAACACCTACGGGCACCTCACCCACGATGCCGACGAACAAGCAGCAAGCCTCTTAGACTAAAAAATATGCCCCTACCTGCCAAAGCAGGTAGGGGCATTACTTTACGGGTTCAGAGGATCAATCACGTCAACATCAGGACGAACCACTGGGCGCTGAGCGCCAGAAGAAGCCAGTGAACCAGAAGAATACTCGACCTTCGAAGCAGCAACCGAAGCCGGGGCAATCGAATCTGGCAAAGCATTAACAGTCTTTAAATGCGCCTGATATGCGCTCACAGACTCCCCGATCTTAGAAGCCACCTTCTCCGCATCAACACCACTCTGAGGCGTAATCACAATGTTCTGCGGCTCATGGGCTGGCACTACCTTAGCCACCTCCTGCGCCGTCTGGGTAGCGATCTCAGAAGCCGACGGAATATTCGCCTCAGCAAAAACCCGCGTCAGCTCCTCATGCTTACTAGGTGAAAGATAACCACCAATCAGTGATCCAACTGCCACCAGCAAAAGGCCAAGACCCATTTGCCCACCGTCAGTGAGCTGTAAATGGAAAATGTCAACGATGAACTGGGCAACGAAAAAACCCACCGCGCCGCCACCTGTAGAGGCAAGCGTGGTCGTTCCAATAGTCTTACCGGTCATTACTTCCCCTCCAGCTGATTCAGGCGTGCCTCGATACGAGCCAACGCCTGGTGAGTACGCGCGAAATTGTCCGCCAGATATGCGACCTCCAGCGCGAGAGAAGTCATCTCGCCCTGCTTCTGCGTCGCGCCCTGCTTCAGAATCTTCTGATTCAGAACCTCCTTGCGGATATTCGCGATGGACTCAAAGACGGTCTGGAAGTTCTGCGGGAGCCAGCCCAGTTCAGTAGCCGCGTCAGTCTCGCCGCCGGTTTTGAAGTTCTTGAACTTTTCAGTGAGGATTGACAATTCTTTTTTCTCCTTTTCGAGTTCGCTGCGCAGCACTGTCGCTGACGCTAACTTGTTAGCTGATTCAATGGTCTGAATGAAATATGGTCGCGGGTCTACGCGACCATAAATCATCGAGCCATCATTGGTGGTGTAGTAGTTCGTGGTGTCTACTAGTGCTTCAAAGTGAAGGTGAGCACCGCGAGGTTCCTCGTAGGCGAAACCGGTCACTGAGTTGTAGGTGTACCCGGTGTACCCGGTCTCTCCTACCACCTGCCCCTGCACGACCCTGTCGCCGGGGTTTAGGTCGGTCTTATTCATGTGGGAGTAGGTTGAGATCCACGTGCCGTGTTGAATGACAATGCAGATACCCGCGTCAATCGGTAGACCCGCGAAGCCGCGTGAGCCGATAAACCAACGGTCAACCCAGCTAGTGCTAGGTAAATTGTGCGCCCAGTCTGCCCACAGCACAGTGCCGGCTTCCAACGAAATCGCTGGAGTCCCCACGGGGGTCGCGAAATCCATACCTGAATGACCGACACCAGTATTTGAGGACAGGTCCTTACCGTCACCAAAGTTCTGGGTTACTGTAAAGCCAGTTACTGGCATCAGGGTAATGGTCTGCGAGGAAGCAGAAACATTCTGAGTGGTAGGCGTGGTGAACGCGTCCTCGTAGAACATATTCAAATCGAGGTCACCCGCATAACCGTTCAACCGACCCACAGGGGTGTACTGCCAACCTGCGAAATCAATACCCGTTGAATCGATACCGTTGAACACGATGTACTCATCAAGACTCATCGGCGGGTTGAACCCCTGCACCTGTTGATAGCCCAGGTAGTACCCTGCCAGCCAGAATTTATGTTTCTTACGGATCTGCCAATACCCATAGGTTTTGAGCGGATTCACGTAGCAGTAGAACCAGCATTTGACGCCGAGTTTCTGCTCCACGATTTGCATGAATTCCAGTGCACCAGACTCATTAGCTAGGTCTGACTCGTCCTCAAAATCCAGTACCGCGAAATCGACCGTGAGCTGGTTAGCTTTGAGGTAGTTGATGAAGTATGAGGCCTGAGCTGCACCGGACGCGCCGGGACGCCAGAAGTGATACGCACCTACCTTTTTGCCGGCGTTCGCGGCTTTCGAGAAGTTATCGAACAGGTGCGGGTCTTGATACCCGGTGCCCTCGGTAGCTTTGCAGATAATAACGTCAGCTTGTGCGATGACGCTTTGAGGTATGCCTGCTTGGTAGTTTGAGATGTCTATGCCGTTGAGCATAAAACCTCCTTAGTAATCGAAGTTCCAGATGCGTACACGGCGTACGCGTAGCTCTGAGCGAGAAGCTGTACCCTCATTGGGATACCCACCCCATGAGCCACCAGCCTGGATGCAAAAGCGCACATCAAAAGGCGCACCGGCAGGGAACGCCGTGTCAAAGGTTTCTGGGTTGTCCGCGCGGGTTACGCGGTGCACTTCCTCGCGGTCAAAGTAGATGACGATTTCTTCGCCCGTTTTGTAGACCCCGACCTTGTGGAAGTCGGTTTACCCCAAACCTTCCAGACGCTCTCGTCAATCACATCGCCCTCAAAACTCGTATCAAGAGTGGAATCAAGTGCTAATACAGCTTCACGCAAAATATCTCCTTAAAAAAGTTGAGCCCTCGCGCCGGATTGCACGAGGGCAAAAAAGAAAGACCCTCTAGGGGGTCTCATTGCGTTTGGGGTACGGGGGAAGGTCGGACAGTCTCACATGGTGTTCCATCATGCACCACAGCCGGTGGTCGGTGTACGCTTCGTCAAGTTTCCGCGCCCACGACTCAGCATCAGCAAGCTCTTCTTCTAGCTCACCGGCACGCTTCTCCGCGCGGTCACGTGCACACAGCAGGTCAGCTTTCAAATCAGCCTCTTGCTTCAACAGCTGCTGATTCTTCGCTTTCTCTTCCTGCACGCGCCCCTGCCACCAGCCCCAGAGGAATTTTGCGATACCGCCCGCGCCAACTGTGCCACCGGTGATGGTGGCGAGGAAGGCGAATAGTTCACTAGGATGCACTATTCACCTCATTCTCTTGTGCGCTTGAACAACCCTACGGTCGGGTCAAGGTCACTGGCACGGATCGTGAGCCACCGTTTCACCAGGAATAACCCAATGATAGTGATACGCAGGGCTTGTCCCCAGCGGACGCCGGGCATTGGGTCAAAAAGCGTCCAAATCAGGTGAGTGACGAATCCACCAAGAATCACCATGATCGCCCCCCGCTCAATACCCCACACCCCACGCGGCACCGAACACACGCCCAAGAACCCGCCAGTAATGAGTAACCAGTTCACCATGATTCGGGTCAGCGCGTTCAACGATTCATCCCACGGGAATTGAGGTTCTTGAAGACTAATAGCTCCAAGAACAATACAAGAAATGTAAATGAGCATCATCATTACAGTGACGCTACGCGGCTCCTGCAACAGTAACCAGAATCTTGTGAGTTGCGCGCGGATACGACGATAGGCTTTCCAATCATAAATATGACTCATCATGCCACCTACCTTTTAGCTAGATGAGGATGGAGCACGAAGTAAATTCAGGGCGTACCGCAAATGGTCATCAGTTACCGCCGACAAGTCCCCGCCGGGGGTGGGGATAGCACGCAACTGAGCTTCCAGCTCTGCCCGTTTCTCAGCTTTCACATTGCGTGAGTATTCCAGAATATCGGCGATGCTCTGATCCGAATCTGCTTGTCCCTTCGCCAGGGCGAGCTCTACCAGGTGTGAGTTCACGAAATATTCTGGGTTCTCGATGCCCAATGACGATGCGATAGCGATAGCGCGTTCACGAAGGTCGGTGTCACGGGTAGCCTGGATAATGGCGTTGGATGATGCCATGGTTTATTTCTCCTTCGAGGCACGACGGCGGGCGGGCTTGGTCTGCTCCGATGCGGCAGTCTCTGACTCGGCAGGTGATTCTGCGACCGCCTCAGCGTCCTGCTGTGGTTGCGTCGCCTCAGCTGCTTGCTCAGCCTGGGCAACCTCAGCGTCCTGGTGCCGTTTGAGCTTGATCTGAGCCCGCACCAACTGACGTTGCAACCCGGCTGCTTCTTGTTGCCAATAAGCCAGTTCCATTTCGAGATCTTCACGAGTGATATCCATATTTTTCCTAACTATTCAAAGATGGGTTTTAGATAGAGAACGCTATCCATTTGAGCCATGCGGTGCCTGAATCACGCAGGGATTTATTGACTACTACTGCTTCAAAACCAAAGCGAGTAGCGTTCATAATACCGATTGAACATTCCACGTTGTTGGCGGTCACAGGGCTGATAAAGACAGCGGGGTCAGTCTGCATGGGTGATGGGAACGTGACTTTCATCGTCCACCAACCGTCTTTAGCGACACTCACCCCTGTTTGCATCCCAACCTTCATGGCTGAGCCGGTACCGGCAAAACGTCCTTGGAACTCGATGCCGCTGTAACCCGGCCGTAGCATGATGCCTGGGTCGGCAGATCCCACATATGCGTTATCCGTAGCAAAAATGTTCAGTCCACGCTTAGAGAGAGCAGAAGGAACTTCGAACCAAATACCGCCATGGCTATTCTGCGTGGTGACATTGCCGCCCCAGTTCGGGGTGTACAAATCAATCGCCGCAATAGTAGAACCCTGTGAGATTTTTACACCCGAAGAAGCCTGCGTGGACGTGGCAAAAGAACCCACCATGAGGTTATTCCTACCATCCAGGTTCACCGCTAGATTCCCGGCAGCATCAAAAGCCTTATACCCCTCAGAGGTGATTTTCACACCCGCATTCGGTGCCGTAGACGTCTGCAAGGTACCGCTGGTAATCAGCCGTGAGCCGAGCACATCGATATTTGCCTTATTCGCAATCAGCTCCGGGGTGACAATATTCTCGATTACCGTAGCCCGCTGCAAGATAGCATCCTCAGACACCACCGCGCGTTTGGTTTCCACAGACATAAACCGCGCGATCTCCGCGGCCATGGTTTCGGTAACGTTGAGCTGGGTGATATCCACAGTGCCAGTGAGGATAGCATCCCGGCCCCGCAAGAGCCCGCGCACATTGAGCTGATTCGCCACGGTAGTCCCAAGCAACGTGGTGTGCTGCAGAATAGCTTCTTCAGAGACCACTAGTTTTTTAGCCGAAGCGTCCATGAACTGCGCCACGCGAGAAGCCAGCTCACCAGTGACCTCAACATTGGTGGCTTGGACTTTCACGAACTGACCGACTGCGCCGGCTACTGACTGGGCGTTCACCTTATCGCCGGTAATCGTGCCATTGACGATGAGTGAGCCGTCTTTCATCTCACGTAAGCTCGGGGCACTAAAATATACATCACTGTCATGCGACAGTACGGCGCACAAACCTAGGTAAATTCTGTCATACGCCTTACCGTCATTAGGTGGCGTGACCGTGCCACTTACTAGCGTCCACGATGTACCCACCGAAGCGGAAACCGCGGACGGAGTACCGAAAGACCATGTGCCCGTACTAGAGTCCACAAATCGCACGTAGAGTGCCGCAGTAGCTGGGGTAGCTGACTTTGCGTAGACGCTTACCCGATACTGAGTGAATGGTGTAGCCGTGAGCAAGTAATCACCCGCGGTGGGGGACGCTAGATAGTACCCGGCAGATGATGCCGATGCGGGCACTTTTACAGCATAGCTAGACCCAATACCGCCAGCGACCACAGCGCTTGCAGGTACTCCCGGCATATTAGCAGTCGGCACGACGGGTGGCATGATGTTGTCCCCGATACCGATAGTGAGTTTATCCGCGAAGATCGACCCGGCCTGAATACGCTTGGCAACGTCCAGATAGCCCGAAGTGATATAGCCCGCGTCAAAATTGGCGAGCTGAGCGGACTCAATCTTGCGCTTCACCCATGCGGTGCCTGACCACTGCCACGTCTCAATGATGCGGTTATCAGTGCCTGTGTAGTAGTAGGTATCGCCCTTGGTGGCACCCGGATTAGGCGGCGGTGTGACAGTACCGTACTGGGTAGTGGTCTTGCCGTCCGCGGACTTCTGCGCGTTACCCGCAGCGACCTGCGCCGCCACTGTGTCCTGGTGAACTTGCGCGAGTGCGGATTCTACGGATCCTGTGCGTGATTCCAGCCCGGCGAGGTCGGTACTGGTGGTGGTGAGAGTGTCTTGGACTGTATCTAGTTCGGCGGCTGTTGATGCGACTTGTTGTTCTGCTGCTTGGATTCTGGCGTCGTAGACCGAAAGGTCGCCGGTGGAGGCTTGGATGCGGTCTTTAGCCGCGTCAAGGTCTAGACGTGTTTGTTCGAGGTTGGCTCGAGTCTCAGCCATAATTTGCTGAGCTTCAGCTAAACGATCGTTGACGACTTGAATGGTGTCACCGTTCCATGGGTGAGCAGTCTCAGTGGAATCGTAGAAGATATAACCCTCATTGGGTTGAGCAACTTTAAGACCAACCGGAACAGTTTTACCGTTCTTAATGCCGTTGATAAATCGTTTGAGTGAATCATCAGGACGCGTGGGACGTAAATCTTCTCGGGCTACCATGAGTCCTCCTGAAAATCGATAGTTACCTCATCAGTAGTTACCTTGTAAGCCAATTGCCCGTCAAGGCTACTTAACACATAAGAGATGGATTCATCAACTTTTTCTTCCTCTGTATCGAGAGTAGGAGTAATATCAGATATATCTTCATTACAAGACCTACCC